>VFLK01000046.1 GCA_009885085.1 Minisyncoccota bacterium | reverse complement strand
GTTCCATTGTTTATAATTTTAAGTGGATACTTGGTACTTGGTAAAGAAATTAGCGTAAAAGATAATCTACTCAGAGCTAGAGATAGAATTTTAATTCCTTTGCTCTCTTTTTACTCAATATTTCATATTTATGCTTATTTAGCTTCAAAAGCAAGATCAGAACCATTTCTTTATCCAGATTTTTTTATTAATCTAACAAAAAATACTCATACTTACCTATACTTTCTAGTCATACTTCTATTTTTATATCTTCTAATTCCATTATTTCAGCCACTTTTTAAAACAGAAAACAAAGAAAAGATTAAGTACGTAATTGTGTTCTTTTTTACAAATGCGATTCTTGGCACAATAGCAAGATACTTAACTCTAAGAGAGGGAGACGCTTTCCATACTTTTTCATTTTGGATTGTTTGGGTTGGCTATTTTCTTTTTGGCCAATGGTACAAAAAATTTGGCGTCAATTTATCTAACAAAGTGCTGACATTTATTTTTTCAATTAGTTATTTAGTAACGGCTACAATTGGCTATCTTAATTTTTATTTCTACAACAAAGGTAGTGACCTTTTTTATATTAATGGTCAAAGCTATGCTGAAGAATACCTATCTTTTAGTGTTGTGCTAATGTCACTTAGTTTATTCGTATTATTAATGAGATTAAAAATGCCTAAAAAAATAATGGAATTTAATCCATTTATTTCCGGAATTAAACTTATTTCTTCTCTAAGCTACGGAATTTACCTAATTCACCCAATAGTGATGGATTATATTAATAAATTCCAGGGAATAACTGCAGATAGTTCATCAATGCCAAACCTCCCAACTTACATAATAGTGAACGCAACAATAATTTTTGTCACAAGCTTTATATTAACGTTAATTATTCAGAGAGTTCCAATTCTTAGAAAAATCATTGGAATCAAGTAAATCATTACAAAATGAAGATCAACAAATATACAATCATTTCAATAATTGCCATTTTTGTTTTATTTTTACTCTATAACTTTACACTGCTCTCACACTTATCATCTGGCCTCACAGATTGGCTAGATTACCCTCTAATGGTTTATATAATGGAGCAGAATATAAAACATCTTTCGACTTTTGATTTTGCCAACTTTGGAAACATTTCAATGTATTTTCCCACCCCCGGTGGTATGTACTTTACCGACCTATTATTACCTCAAAGTTTAATCGGAGTATTAATCTTTTCTTTCACAAAGAACTACATTCTTATTCATAATATTGTCTTTTTTATAATGGCGCTTTTGAACATTATTTCGCTACACTTTTTTTGGTCAAAAATATTTAAAAAGAAAATAATTATTTTCCTGCTGTCTTTAATGTTCGTTTTTTCGACATATACTTTTTCAATGTACTACCACTATCAAATGCTTTCTTATAGTTTCTTTTTCTTTTCTTTAGGGTTATTACTTACAGCTAAATCAAACAAGCATTACTTTTTATCAGGAATTTTTGCTGGTCTTCAATTTTTGGCTAGTGCGTATCTTGGAATTTATTCAGTTACTACTTCTCTTATATTTTATTTTTGGCAACTATACAAAGAGAGAAATCTAAAAAAGACTTTTAAATCAGGTCTATTATTTTTAGCGGGATTCCTACTTATTGCTGGCTATTTTTTGTTCAAATTCATTGAGATTAAAAATGTTTATAATTTTCAAAGAACAGCTGATTCGTATGTTAATTCATCCATGCAAATTACCGACATATTTTTTAATCAACTTCCAAGTATCTGGACTACCAAAGTTTACTACAAAATTAATGCATATAGTCATAGACTTGGAAATGAAATTTTTAGTATTGGCTATGTACTTTTGTTTATTTCAATATTCGGTGCCTACAAACTAAATAAAACTAAACTGACTAGGCAAGATACATACATAAAAGGATTTCTTCTTTTGATGTTGGTGTGGGGAATAATCGCAGTTTTAGGTCCAAGACTCTCAATTAACGGTAGATATATAGCCACTCCGCTTCCTTATATTTTGCCTTTGAAACTCACGCCATTCTTTGATGCCCTAGGTGTAGTTGCAAGGTGGTTTATTCTTATTCAAATAGTTTTGCTGTATTTTGTTGGACACACTTTTGAATATTTATTTAAAAATTATTCATTCAATAAGGCAATTCAGATTATTACCATAATTCTATTACTTTACTCAATTGAAATCATTCCTGTTAAACATAGGCAGGTAGTAAACACTTATCAAGACTATGGTTACGACCAAATAATTTCTGGATGTAGTTCTTCGGACGTAGTTCTAGAATATCCATTCTCACCAGAATCTCCAGTCACCACAACTGAACAAAGCTTAGAATACTGGACAAAAATGCTACTCAACCAAATGCATTATGATTGTCAGCTTGTGAACGGCTACAGTGGCTTTCAACCAAAACATATCAGCGACTACTATGATAATTTTCATAATGCAGTTTTACGAGAAGATGTTCCAGCCATCAAAGACTTGCTCAAGCAAAAAGATGTCAAGTTTGTAAAAATAAATAGAAATTACTTATTGCTAGATTCAATAGAGACGCTTAAAAGAATATTTATAAGAGATGAGTTCAAAATATTAGAGCATGATCTGAATTATCTGATTATAAAGACAGATCTTGCCAACTGGCCAAATTAGAATTAAACTGGACTTATGACCCAAACTAACTCCAGCCAAAAGGCTTCTCCCTTCGTTGAATTTAGTAATGAAAAACCTGATCTCCGCAAAAAAGAACCACCTCTTTTGACTGTACAAGTTACTAATCCAGTAACATATCTTAAAAGCTGGTGGAAAAAAGTAATGGGGAATGAAGGAGTTGATTTTCATTTTAAAATCAAACCTCTGACTGCCATTGCCATGACTATAATAATTGCCACATTTGGTTTTGGTGTAGGCAAAATCACACTCACTCCTCAAAAACCATTTATTAAATATGTGCCGACAATAATACCAGCACCTGTTTCAACTCCAAACCCATGGAGAGAAACAGCTTTCTCTGGAACATTAAGATTTTCTTCAGCTGAAAATAGGTTTTATTTGCTCACTACTTCCTCAGAAGCCGTCAACCTTGATGTACTTGAAAGCGTTGATTTTAAGAAATTTATCGGTAGAAGAATCTTTGCGACTGGAAAATACAATTCTGATACGCGCACACTCATAGTGAGCGATGCATCAGATTTGGAATTACTGCCAGAAAAATTGGAGCCTGTGCCAGTTGCAACACCCGCAATTCCAACTGCAACACCAATGACAGAACCAATTGAAGTAAAGACCACACCTACACCGGAAATTGAGACTAATAACGCAATCTAAAGGAAAGAATTCACACATATACTACAACTCAAGTTTGTTGTATAAAAGTATTGCGAGGTCTTTATGAAGTATCTAAAACAAGAGTTCGTGACTATGACTGAATTTGATAACAATAACACTGCAATTGCTAAAAGTTTTGATAGAATATTGCAAGAGTTTGAGTTAATGAGACAAGAGTTTGCTTCTTTTAGAAAAGAGCTTGACGCGGTTAAACAAGATCTTGAGTCTACAAAGCTTGAGTTCAGATCTGAATTCAAATTAATTAAGGAAGATATAAAAATACTCAAGGATAACTTTGCAGAAGTAATGTTCGAACTTAAAGCAATTAGAGAAGATCTGGCTGCCATGACTTATAGACATGTTGAAATAACTGATACTCTAGATTCTCACGATAGCAGAATTACTGTTGTAGAAAAGAAACTGCTGACTTGATTGGTCAGATATAATGAAAAGATACATCCCATTGCTCGTTGTATTCATCCTTACTTTTTTTATTTCCTTCAATTCCTTTAATCAATCAGGAATGTACAAAACACATGATGGAGATTATCACGTCACCAGAGCAATTCACTTTTTTACAGAACTAAATCGTGGACAATTCCCCATTAGAATGTCTGTTGATGTGCCATATTCTTATGGTTACTCTACGTTTGAATTTTTTTATCCATTCCCATACTACATTAGTGCCATTTTCCAATTCGCTGGCATAAGCGCTGCACTTAGTTGGAAACTTATTCAACTATTTATTACGCTTGCCTCTTTATCTATTTTCTATCTCTGGATGAGAAAACATTTAGATAAATCTTCAGCTCTCATTGCAACAATTACTTTTGCTTTAGTTCCTTTTAGATTTTTGACCCTATATGTGACTGGTCAAATGGGTGGTTATTTGGGCTTACTTTTTGTTTCACTTATTGGCTTGAGTTTGCATCAATTAATTTATTCTAAAAAAAATAATGGGGCATTGCTCTCAATATCGATAGCCGGACTAATTACTTCTCACTTAATCTCAATAATTATTTTCTTTATTCCATTGTCCGCATATGCAATGCTCTTACTACATAAAAACTTCTCTAAACAAAAATTGCTTTCGATAATATTCTGGTCAACCTTAGGAATCTGTTTATCAGCATTTCATTTTGTACCATTCATGCTAGAAAAATCATGGGTAAAACTAGGTAACCAAGTATTAATTGATTACACCGATCACTGGGTAACCTTAAAACAGCTTGTCTATTCTCCTTGGGGTTATGGCAGTTCTGATTCCAGCACAGTGGACTCCATGTCGTTTCAAGTCGGTCTATCATTGCTAGTATCTTGGTTAATTTCAATTTTAGTTATCGTGATTAAAAAACCAAAAAATATATTATTGCCAATATTTACGCTCATTTTCGGGCTTTTAATTTTTCTAATGACTTCCTACTCGAAAATAATATGGAAAGCTATTGAACCATTACAGCTCATGCAGTTTCCATGGAGATTATTAGCTGCAACATCATTGGTTGGCTCATTTTTAGTCGGTTTAGTTGCACAAGAATTTTCTGGAAAAAAGAGAATCGGCTTTGCAATTCTGATAATTTTAATCTCAATTTACAATGTCAGAAATTATACTAATCCTTGGCCAAATGATTGGAAAACAGATGGAGACTATATTAAAAATCTACAAAATTTCTATGGTCCAACTGATATTTCTTGGGAACTGATGCCAGTTGCTGCCACGAATAAGCCTCTCAAAACTCCACCATTTATTCTTAATGCTACCAATAGCGGTTTATTGGTAAATAAAATTACAATCCCTGAAACTGGCAAGGTCAAAAAAACAATTGATTTAACACTCGAAGAAGCAATGGAAATAAATCTTGCTCTTTGGGATTTACCTGTGTGGCAAGTCAGTATCGATGGAAAGCTTGTAGATAAAAAAATTGCTGAAGATGGCACAATTTTAGTTCCAGTTGAAAAAGGCAACCACACAATTAAAATCATACTAGAAAAAACAAATGTTCAAAAAATCTCAGACCTAATTTCCTTATTCAGCATTATCTTCATACTAATTTACATTGCCTTTCCACATTCCCACAAATCTGCTGTAAAATAGTTTAGTTATGGAAAAAGTCAAAAACATCTTTGCTTGGCTAAAAGCCAATCTCCTTTTTGCTTTAAGCACTTTCCTAATAGCTTTCATTCCACTTTTTCCAAAAGTTCCCCTTTTTGACATTTTACCGGGATATATTGTCCGAGTTAGGGCAGAGGACTTTTTAGTAATTTTTACAGCACTAGTTTGGCTCAAACAAGCTTTTTTCACAAAAGGCGCAGGGAATAATAAAATAAAATGGAACACCACTTACTTTTGGCTAGTCTTGGCTTATGCACTCGTTGGCTTAACCTCAATTATTTTAGCAACAATCCTGCTTCAAACTATTCCAGCCCAATTACTTCACATTGGCAAAAGCAGTTTACACTTTTTCCGCTACATGGAATACTTTGCCCTTTTCTTCTTTTTGTATTCTTCTGTTAAAACCTCACAACATATTAAAATAATTTTAGTCACGCTAGTTGTCACCGTCATCGGAATTATCGGTTACGGCTACGGCCAACAATATTTACATTTCCCTCTCTACTCAACAATGAATAGAGAATACTCAAAAGGAGTCACACTTTATTTACAAGACAATGCCCGACCTCAATCTACTTTTGCGGGACACTATGATTTGGGCGCCTACTTAGTAATTGTTCTACCAATCATCTTCGCGCTTAGTTTAAATCTTTCCAAAATTTTAGCTCCAAACATCAGCGCCATTAAAAAAAGAGCGTTCCAACTAATTTTGCATTTAACCCATCTATTTGGTGCCTGGATGCTCGTCAGTAGTGGTTCAAAAACGGCTCTTGCCGCTTATCTCATGGGAATACTCATCGTTCTTTTTTTCAATTTGAGAAAGATGAGCAGTTTCAAACAACAATTAAAGTGGGGCGGAATTGCTTTAGTTTCACTCACAATTTGTTTAGGTTTGGTTCTAACTTTTTTTGGACAAGAAACTCAATCCGCGTTAATTTCGATTGCACAAAAAAATTCAACAGCCAATAAAATCATCTCAAAAATTCCTGGACTTAACATTCAACCTGACACTTCAGATCCAACACGACCAGACGATCTTTATGGTGATGGTCACGAATTTATAACTGAAACTGTCACCGATGAAGAAGGCAATAAAACCCAAGTCATCGTCGCTCAAAAAAGTATTTGGTCGACAAATGCGCTCAAATATGGAATCTCTATGGGCATTAGACTTGATACGCTTTGGCCACAAGCGATTAATGGTTTAATCAATAATCCATTATTTGGCAACGGCTATGCAACGCTTAATAAACTTGAAAATAGCCAGTATGTAGAAGCAGATAGTACCGATAATAATTTCTTACGAACCTTGGGAGAAACAGGAATACTTGGTTTTATTACTTTTTATGGCTTTATCATTTATGTTTTAACGGTCGTTTATAAAAATTCAAAAGATTCTGACCCACTAATTGCGACACTCAATATCGGTCTTGTGGGCTCAATTATTGGACTACTCATTAACGCTGGCTATATTGATGTTTTTGCTTCTTCAAAAGTTGCTTACACTTTCTGGGCATTCTTAGGCATTGGAGCAAAATCAGGATTACTGAATTCAAATAATCCTGTTAAAAATGCCAATCATTTTATAATAAAGATTTTGAAACATTTTCGAAAACATCGCTCATTTTATTTTGCTTTCCTAATACTTTTTTTCATGCTTCATAAAAATCCATACAAAGAACATAGTCTTTTAAGAAACTTTGATACTTCGATTGAAGCTATTGAAAATGTAACGACTGCAAAGTGCTATATTAAAACTGGCACTTTTTCTATTTGTCGAAGCAATGGTTTTGTTCTTAAAGAAAACAAGAATATCTATTCATTTTTGTTAGTGCCATTCTTAAAAATAGATTCTGATCCAGCTACGTTTTATTTTTTAAATTTATCCTTAGTACTGATAACTTTCTTGGCAATTTATAAAGTTATTTCAAAGATTACAAAAAATGATTTTTCTAAATTTTCCAGTCTTGTCACCACAGTCTTTATATTTTATCTGATTTCTGCAACTAGCGAACCGCTAGTTACTAGTAAGTTGATAACACTAATTTTATTTGCTCCAATGTTTTCGATTATGATGGTGTATCTTTTAGAAAAACAAAAAAGAAAACTTGCGCGAGCCATTCAATTTGTTACAATTCTTTTTCTTTTATCCAATCTAATGCAAGCCAGTTTTATTTCTGAAATTAAAACTAACTTTAGAAATAATCAGAAGGCCTACAAATATTGGACAGTCAACAGAGTAAATTCTCATTTTGATGATAATTCTTACAAGAATAACAACGGAACTTTAATCACAACTATTAGTCCATATTATTTTGATTTCTACAAAAATGATAATTATGATCTTATTCCAATGACAGATTTTATTAATGAATCTACAAATTTGGACAGACTGTATATTACAAATTTTGGTATTTTTGAGAATGCAGACAACTTAAAAAATTTTAATATAATAAAACATGATTTTGATTTAACCTATAAGGTAATTGATTGCGATGAACATTGCAATATTCTCAAAGTTGATAATCTCAAAGAGAAAGTTTCTCCGGTTCCAATTTCGATTAATGATAAACTATTCGATCTAAATTCACTTGCAGGTAATTATTCATTTTCAGTAATGAGTCATGAGTTTGGAGCTACTAAACCAACTGAACTTCTATACGATACCAAAGCCTTTATAAATAATTTAATCACATTAAATCTCAATCAGACTCCATTTGCTTTTACAATTTTCACTGGCGATATTGCGCACAAAAAAGAAGATTCATGGATGAAATTTTTTGATACCTATTTTGGTAATCTAGCAAATTATCCAATTTTACATAACTCAAAAGGAACACCAAGCTACTATAAATTTTTCACAAAAAATGATTACTTCATTGTTTCAAATTTAAATGAAAAATCTGAAATCGACGATACCCAGAAACTCTTTATTTACAACGCATTTCTGGAATTAGAGAAACTTCCTGAGATTAAAAATATCTTTATTATTGACCACAACCTAATTTGGCAAAATCGCTCATCAGAAACTAACTTTATTACTACTCTTGAAAAGAAATTGGCTGAGTTTCCTGAGTTGAATAAATTTATTATTTCGAGTAATCATGAAGCTTCAAAAATAGGTGAATCAACATTGAGCGATACAAAAACGGATGAGTTGCCATCCTCAACAGCAGAAAATCAGTTAAACCTTTACTACGTAAATAGCCAAGAAACTAAAACTCATTATTTTGCAAATCTTACTAACAATTCTGCAAACGCTTCATACCTTAGATTCAATGTTGACGAAAACTCAAACGTTACTTTTGAACGCGTCTCAAATTAATTTAGAGACTATATTTTAGCCCCAAGCATAAATCAACTTAGTTCAAATTAATTAAATTCCTTTTTTGAAATACTCAATTGTTCTTTTCAATCCTTCTTCAAAACTCACCTGAGGCTCGTAACCCAACAAGTTTTTGGCCTTAGTAATATCAGGCTGTCTTCTAGTTGGATCGTCAGCCGGCATATCCTGATGTTCAAACCTAATCTCAGTATCAGGTGAAACTAGCTTATGAATCATTTCGGCAGTTTGAACAATGGTAAACTCGCCTGGATTGCCAATATTAATCGTTTCACCATTCAAACCTTCTTTGGAAGCCATTCTCAAAATAAATTCAACTAAATCATCAATGTGGCAATACGATCTAGTTTGTGAACCGTCGCCATAAATAGTAAACGGCTCATTCTTCAGTGCTTGCATAATCAGGTTTGGAATCACTCTGCCATCAGTAGGATCCATTTTAGGTCCATAAGTATTAAAGATTCTTAAAATTCTAGCGTCCATGCCGAGATCACGATAAAACACACCACAAATTGTTTCGCCCAATCTTTTGGACTCGTCATAACACGATCTCTTACCATTAGGATTAACATTTCCCCAGTATTCTTCAGTTTGGGGATGAACTTGAGGATCGCCATAAGCCTCGGAGGTGCCTGCAAAAACAAAGCGTCCCTCTGGGTTAGTTCTTTTCAAATAATCAAGTAAATAATGTGTGGCGATTGAATTAACCAAGTAAGTTTCGACTGGATGATCCTGATACCTTGGAGGTGAGGCTGGAGAAGCAAAGTGCAAAATTAAATCTAATTTTATTCCATCAGGCAAATATTTATCCGCTGGCTGAGAGACATCAGCATGAATTATGGTGTAGTTATCAACTCTAGGTGTTCCTGCCTCATTAGCAAATTCCTTAATATTTACTTTCCTGCCAGAAATAAAATTATCTACACAAACCACGTTACAACCAAAACTTATCAATTTTTCGGTAAGGTTCGAACCAATAAATCCTGCTCCACCAGTTAGGAGTACTGTTTTGCCTGTAAAGTAGTTTTGCATATGCTTATTTTAGATTGTGGTTTGACACAATAACCTCTACAATTAGTTTACGATTAAACACATCATAAAATCAAGACAGATATGAATAAAAAGCTAGGTTTAATATTAATATTTGCCGCGCTGCTAAGATTGCCACTAATTAACGGCTCTTTCTGGATGGATGAAGCCGCTCAAGCTCTTGAGGTCGTTAGACCACTTTCTCAGCAATTTGATATTATTGCCGACTTTCAACCACCGCTCCTTCATTTAATCCTACACTTCGCGCAATATTTTTCATATTCAGAAAGTTGGCTAAGACTAATTGGCGCTTTAATTCCAGGATTAATTACCATTTTATTTACTTACAAAATTGCGAGTCAAATGTTTGGCAAAAAAACTGCAACGCTTGCATCACTTTTCCTTGCAACTTCCTCATTTCATATTTTTTACTCTCAAGAACTAAGACCATATTCTTTAGTAACCATGTTTGCACTCATGAGTATGTATTTTTATTTCCTGTTTTTGCAAGAAAACGCATCGAAAGAGCGCAATCTTGGGCTCAAACTATCAATCACCAATTTGCTTGGACTATATTCTTCATATTTATTTCCATTTTTGATGATCGGACAATTATTATTTGCCTTGGGTCACAGCACCAAACAATTGCCAAAATATCTCAAATTTCAGCTAATTCCAATTCTAGGTTTTTTACCTTGGCTTCCAACATTTTTTAAACAATTGAGTGCCGGCGAAATGGTCAGAGTTGATCTTCCAGGATGGGACAAAGTTGTCAGTCTTACACCTCTAAAAGCAATTCCGCTTGTATTCGCTAAATATATTTTTGGAAATCTTGACGTCGAGCCAAATTTATTTTTTATATTTTTTGGAGCATTAGTCATCATCCCAATTTTAATCTTATTATTTGTTAAATTTAAAAAAGTTGCCTCCAAAGAAAAATACAATTTGCTGTTCATACTTGCCTGGCTAATTTTACCTCTCCTTACCTCGTGGCTCATCTCTTTTTATGTCCCAGTAGTTGGCGCCAAACGTCTACTATTTTTACTGCCAGCTTTTTATATTTTGGCAGCCTACTTAATTAACAGTTTTTTACAAAAAACCAAAAAGATTTACTTTGCTTTAGCCATCACTTTAATATTAGCCATTTTTTCTACAAACCTTATCTCAACAATTTCTTATTACACCAACCCTCTGATGCAAAGAGAAAACTGGAAAGGACTTTATCAAGAAATATCAGATACTTTTTCTCCAGCATCAACAATATTTATCTATTCTTTTACCGATGTATTCTCCCCAATGAAATGGTATGACACCAAAAACTATCCATCAATTTCCACTGGAGAATTATCAATTAGCAAAGTTGATGATCTTGCCAACACTCTCAAAAGAGTAGTAGAGTATGAGAACGTACTAGTATTTGATTATTTGAGAGATCTTTCAGATCCAGACAAAAAGATTGAAAAAGAACTAACAAATTTTGGCTTCAAAGAAATTGGCGTGCTAGACTACCCAAACATTGGCTTTGTTAGAATATTTACCAAGACTCGCTTATTAATTGGAGAAATATAACCCAAATGAAAATCGGCATCGACATTACACCAGCAATTTATCATCGAGGCGTTTCGAGATATACAGTTAATCTGGCCAAAAATCTGAATAAAGAAATGGGCGTTTCACTTTCAGTATTTGCTAGTTCATTACGACAAAGCTCACAACTTAAAGCAACTGCTAAGGATATTTTCAGCTTCAGTCCTGAAATTTCTACTCAAGCTAGTTTAAATGAAAAATGCAAAGTATTGCCTTATCCTCAAAGTTTATTAGAAAAAATGTGGCAGCTTGGACTTAATCCAGTTTCAAATTATCTAAAAAATCTTGATGTTTTCCATTCTTGGGATTGGATTCAACCACCCGACAAAAACATTCCTATCGTTTCTACAATTCACGATCTTGCTATATTAAAATTTCCAGAAACCGCTCATCCACAAATTTTGAGAGCACATAAAAGGTCGTGGGCCAAGCTAAAGGAAAATAAATCTCATTTAATTGCCGTCAGTAGAGCTACTAAAAAAGACATCATGGAGTTACTTGGCTATCCTGCATATATGATTCACGTTGTTCATGAAGCCTTACCTGAAGAATTTAGAAAAGTTAGTGACGCAATCACTGAGGAAATTGCCTTTAATGTTAAGAACAGACTGGGACTTAATAAACCATATATTCTTTTTGTCGGCACCAGAGAACCAAGAAAAAATCTTTTACGTCTAATCGAAGCATGGCAACCACTTGCAGAAGATTTTGAGTTATTGGTTGCTGGCAATGAAGGCTGGGATCAGGTTGAAGAAAAAGCAAAACAATTTAAATATGAGCCAAGATTTATGGGCAGAGTCGATGATCAAGAACTTTCCGTCTTATATTCATACGCCTCTGTTTTTGCTTATCCATCACTTTACGAAGGATTCGGCTTGCCAATCTTGGAAAGTTTCTATTTAGGCACGCCAGTTTTAACTTCCGATAACTCAGGAATGATAGAAGTTGCTGGAAATGCAGCTGAATTGGTTGACCCTGAATCTCCAGCAGACATCACTCGGGGACTGCGAAAAATTTTAAATGAAAATAAGGAAGAGCAACAAAAAAGAATGCAAAGAATGATTATTAGACAGCAAATGTTTGATTGGAAAAAAGTAGCTCAAGAAACAGTTGAAGTTTACAAACGTGCGATTGAGGATTTTAAACAATGAAAAACATGATTCACATTGCAATAGACGGTGGAGAAGCTAATGTAAAAAATAGAGTTGGCAGCAATGTTTACGCGTACGAAATTTTAATGGGTTTACATAGGCTTTTAGAAAAACGAGATGACATTAAAGTTACAGTTTTATTGGCTTCGAAAAAAATTAATGATATGCCAGCCACACGAGAAAACTGGGTTTACAAATCATTTGGCCCAAAAAAGTTTTGGACACAATGGGCGCTACCAATTCATTTATTTCAACATCAAGCAGAATATGATGTTTTCTTCACTCCGGGTCATTATGCTCCAAGAATTAGTGCGGTTCCCTATGTTTCTTCTGTCATGGATACGGCATATTTAGAATTTCCCGATCAATTTAAAAAATCGGATACTTTGAAATTAACTAAATGGACAAAATACAGTGTCAACAATGCCAAAAAAGTTATTGCCATTAGTAAATACACGAAAGATGAAGTTGTTAAAAATTATCATAAATCTGAAAAAGATGTTGTCATTGCCTACCCAGCAATCAACACTACTAAACTTAGAATTAAAGCCAAAGAAGTTGATGATTTTTTCAAAAAACAGAAAATTACCGAACCCTATATTCTTTTTGTGGGAACAATTCAACCAAGAAAGAATCTAGTGCGTTTAATTGAGGCTTTTGAAATTTTTAGTAGAATGAAAGCCGGTAGAGAATTAAAGCGAAAAAATCAACATTTACGAAACCAAAGCAAAGTTAAGTTAGTGCTGGCAGGCAAAATTGGCTGGCTCGCTGACGATATACTTAAAAAAATTGACAGCTCGCCACTCAAAACCAAAATTGTCGCCACCGGGTTTGTGACAGAAACTGAAAAGCAAATTTTATATAAATATGCCTCGCTAAGTTGCCTAGTAGGCACTCACGAAGGTTTTGGAATACCTCCGCTTGAATCACTAAATTTTGGGACACCACCGATTGTTTCCAACACCACCAGTTTGCCAGAAGCCGTTGGAGATGCCGGATTTTTGGTTGATCCAAATAGTGCCCAAGAAATTGCCAATAAAATCTGGGAAGTTTACTCAATGCCGTCCCAAGAAAAGGGGTTCTTTAGAAAAAAAGCTAGAACTCAGGTAAAGAAATTCAGCTGGGATAAATCTGCCGAAATTATATTTAATACATTGATTGAGGTGGCTCAAAGTATATCAGACTGATCGTTGACAAGTGCCAAACAATAGTGTTTAATATACTTATATTCGCCTCGTCCACGCCTCTGGCTCGACGAGGTTTTTTGTGGTATAAAATAGATATGACGAAGAAACCCCAAAACATAATATTATATATTGATGGTGAAAATTTAAAACATTATATTAAAAAAGTTGCTAAAAAACACGATAAAAAAAATGCTATAGAAAAGTTCGACTTTAGTAGTATGTTTTCTTCAGCACTTGGTAGCATAATTCCAACACATAAAAGATATTATTCAGCGAAACTGCGTTTTCACATAGAATCTCCTGAAAAATCGAATGAGTTAATACAAAATCAAAGAGCTTTAAAATCAAAACTGGAAAACCAGGGCTTTATTTTTACAATTGAAGGAAATGTCAGAGGCCAAAAAGTAATTATAAATGGCAAAACAAAAACTATTTTTAGAGAAAAAGGAGTCGATGTAAAAATCGCTGTTGACATGGTCTCAGATGCTTGCGACAAAAAAGTAAGCACTATTATTCTTTGTAGTTCAGATTCAGATCTTCAACCAGCTGTTAATGAAGTTAAAAAAAGAAAAGTAGAAATTATTTATCTCGGGTTTGAATCACAACCAAATAAGGGTCTCGTTTATACTTGTGATAGAGCAATTTTGATAAGAGATGATGAGATCATTAAATCAATTAAAAAATTATTATAATAATTGATGATAAAAGAAAAATATTCGACATACATTTTGGGAATAGATCCAGGATACGATCGAGTAGGTTGGGCAATAGGCTATTTCCAAAACTCAAAATTTCAAGTCGCCGATCTTGGTTGTATTCAAACCAACAATAAAGATGATATTTTCAATCGCTACGCTCAAATAATTTCAGAACTTAAAAAAATCGCCCACAAGTATTCTCCTAAATTCCTAGCCATCGAAACATTATTTTTTGCCAAGAATAAAAAGACTGCACTCAGAGTCAGTGAAGCACGTGGCATTATTATTGGCACGCTTCTAGATGAAGGTCTTGAAGTATTTGAGTATTCACCGAATGCAATTAAACTAGCCGTTACTGGTTCCGGAGCCGCCGACAAATTAGCCGTAGAAAAGATGGTAAAAATGCAAATTAAATATGATCTAAACGGTCAAATTGACGATGCAATTGATGCCTTGGCCGTGGCCATGACACATGGATTCACAAAGTACTAAAACGTGCTATTATTTCCTATAGATAGCGATTAGTATTATTTCGAAAGGAACATATGGACAAAAACATGGAAAAGTACGTTGAGAATTTTAAATTGGTCTTAAAAAAATATTCAGTATTTACTGGCCGATCAAACAGAACGGAATTTTGGAACTTCTTTTGGGTAAATCTTGGTATTAGTGTGGTTCTGTCAATCTTAAGTAATATGATGGGTAATGACTCAAATGCATTAGGCATGCTTTATAGTCTGGTTATTTTCCTTCCAAGCACTGCTCTTTCAATTAGAAGATTACATGACATAGGAAAAAGCGGCTGGATGTTATTGGTTTCCTTTATTCCTGTCGCAGGATTTATATGGCTTCTAATTTTAATGGCTACTGAGGGCAATCCAGAAGAAAACGAGTATGGTCCAGCCGTTATTGAAAAGACTGAGACTAAAGAGTAATCTGTCAAAAGTATCCACTTCCCGAATTAAGAGCGAAGCCTTATACTAGATTTTATGATAAGTTATCTTATTGGAAAACCAATCATTCATCTCGATGAATTGATCATTTTAGTTGGCGGCGTTGGCTATGGCGTCAAAGTCACAAATCAAACTCTGACAGATGCCTCGGGCAAAGAAGAAATTGCTTTACACATCTATACCCATGTTAAAGAAGACGCCTTAGTTTTGTTTGGCTTTAACTCAATTAATGACAAAGAATTATTCAAGCTTTTGATCAGTGTTTCTGGTGTCGGTCCAGCAACCGCCATGTCTATTTTGAATAAAGGTTCCCAGCAAATTATTAGTGCCATCCAAAATGCGGATGTGTCATTTTTTACTAGCGTCAAACGTGTTGGCAAAAAGGCTGGACAAAAAATAATTATCGATCTCAAAACCAAACTTGGCGGTCTAAAAGACCTTGATCTTACTCCACTTAATCAGATGCAATCTGATATTGTAGAAGCCTTGATGAGTCTTGGTTTCGGTGAAGATCAAATTAATCAGGTGATTAAGGACTTGGAACTAAAAGATATGCCATTGGAAAAAGCAGTCCAGATGGCAATTAAAGAATTGGGGAAATATAAATAGTTGGGTAGCCCGCCAAACATTATTCGGCGTCAGCTTACAATACTGGCGGTGACAATTGCGATAACACAATATAAATAAAAGAAACAATATGACCTTCGACGATACATTTGTTAGCGAAATTACAGAAACTCCTCAAGAAGAAGAACTATTTACTTCACTTAGAGCTGGTAGTTGGGATGCATTTCATGGTCAAAATGATGTCAAAAGATCTCTCCAAATTGGTATTACTGCTGCAAAAGGAAGAAATGAATCATTGGACCACACGCTGTTTTATGGACCACCGGGATTGGGTAAAACCACACTTTCTCATTTAATTGCCAAAGAACTAGGAGTAAATATCAAAGTCACCTCTGGAACTGCTTTAAGCAAAGCCGGAGATCTTGCTGCGATTCTAACTAACCTCGAAGAAGGTGATGTTTTATTTGTTGACGAAATTCACCGCCTCCCAAAAGTTGTTGAGGAAACCTTATACCCAGCAATGGAAGACTACGCTCTAGATATTGTTATTGGCAAAGGACCTTCAGCTAGAACTTTACGAGTTGATTTGCCAAGATTTACGCTGGTCGGAGCCACCACCCGGTATGGATTACTCGCCGGTCCATTTAGAGACAGATTTGGAATAATTCATCGTTTGCAGTTTTACACTCCAGAAGCCTTATCTACTATTATTATGGCTGCTGCAGTAAAACTTGATGTAAAAATTGACGAAGCTTCTGCACTAGAAATTGGTCGAAGATCACGTGGAACTCCTAGAATTGCTCTCAAATTACTTAAAAGAGTTCGTGACTATGTGCAAGTTCATGAAATCGCCTCGATTGCTGCCAAAGGAGTACAAGATGCTCTCGATATGTTTGCTGTTGATAAACTTGGACTTGAAGAATCAGACAGAAGATTTTTGAAACAAATAATTCAAAAACATAATGGCGGCCCAGTTGGACTTTCCACTATTGCAGCTACACTAAATGAGGATGTGCTCACTATTGAAGAAGTCTTAGAACCATATTTAATCCAAGTTGGCATGCTCAAACGCACGCCAAAGGGCAGAGTAGTCAGCAAAATGGCATACGATCATTTGGGTGAAAAATATGTAAAAGAATAATAAAGGAAAACTTATGGAAATGAATAACGTCTTCGTTAGTGATCATCATGTTATTGGCGATAGTCTCACTCACCTTAGAAATAAAAATACTTCCATTGAATCTTTTCGTAATTATTCAGATAAAATCTGCTTTTTATTATTTGCCGAAGCCATCAGAGATTTAGAATTTAATCAAATAAAAATTGAAACTCCGCTTGCGCCAATGTTATCACCAAAACTTGCTGATGAAGTAATTGTTGTTCCCGTTCTTCGTTCTGGTGTAGCTATGTTATTTGGAGCAATGCAACTTTTACCAAAATCAAAAATAGGTTTTGTAGGCATGCAAAGAGATGAAAAAACAGCAATTGCGTCTGAATATTATTGGAAACTTCCAGAAATAAAAAAGAACTCTGTGGTTATTGTTACTGATCCTATGCTAGCTACTGGCGGCTCATTATTGCATCTTATAAATTTGATTGTTAAAAAGAAACCTAAAGAAATAAGAGTTGTTTGCGTCGTGTCAGCTCCCGAAGGAATAGAAAGAATTCATAAAGAGTTTCCAAAAATTAAAATATTTACCGCTAGCTTAGATTCTCACTTGAATGATAAAAAATATATTGTTCCTGGATTGGGTGACTATGGAGATAGATATTTTGGAACTTGATGGACATTCCCCATCAACAAGCTCCCTACGCTCAATGCAAGAATCGTAAGTTAACATGACCTCAAATGGTCAATGTTAAATCTCAAAAAATAGTAATAAATAATACAAACATTGTTTTCTTTACACAAAATGATGAAGATTATATTTCTTTGACGGATATTGCTAAATATAAAAATAGAGAACATACAGGCTTGGTTATTTCTCACTGGTTGAGAACAAAATACACAATAGAATTTATGGGTTTGTGGGAAAAAATTCATAATAAAAATTTTAATGTTACCGAATTCGGTTACATTAAGAATGAAGTAGGTTCCAACACTTTTGTCTTGACTGGAAAACAGTGGATTAGTAAAACTGGTTCAATAGGGCTTATATCTAAACCAGGAAGATTTGGTGGCACCTTTGCCCACAAAGACATTGCATTTGAGTTTGCTTCTTGGATCAGTGCGGAGTTCAAACTCTACCTTATCAAGGAATTTCAAAGACTCAAAGGGAAGGAAAATTCACACCAAAACCTTGAGTGGAACGCAAAAAGATTTTTGGTTAGAGCAAACTACAAAGTTCATACTGACGCTGTTCAACAGAACTTAATTCCTTCTCAAATTACTAGATATCAAGCAACGGCAATATATGCTTCGGAGGCAGATGTATTAAATATGGCTTTATTTAGTATGACTGCAAAACAATGGAGAGAAAAGAATCCTAAAATAAAAGGAAACATTCGTGATGATGCAGACATTACTCAATTAGTTTGTTTGGCTGGACTAGAAAGTTTGAATGCTGAATTTATCAGACAAGGATTAAAACAAAATAAACGGCTAGAAAGATTAAACCAAATTGCAATTATTCAAATGAAGGCATTGGTAGGCTATTCCCCATCAAGAAGCTCTCTACGCTTAATGCAAGAATCTTAAGTTAACATGACCTCATATGGCCAATGTGAAATCTCAAAAAATTGTAGTCAAGAATACAAACATAGTATTTTTCACACAAAAGGATGAAGATTATATTTCTTTGACGGATATTGCTAAATATAAAAATAAACACGAAGCTAAAGATGTTGTAAAAAATTGGCTTAAAAATAAAAATACCATAGAATTTCTTGGTCTATGGGAAAAAATTAATAATAATAAATTTAAAGGGGTAGAATTCGACTCCTTTAAATTTGAATCTGGAAGCAACTCGTTTACTCTTTCTCCAACAAAATGGATTAAGGCAACAAATGCAATTGGAATTATTTCCAGACTTGGAAGAGGTGGTGGCACCTTTGCCCACAAAGACATTGCATTTGAGTTTGCTTCTTGGATCAGTGCGGAGTTCAAACTCTACCTTATC
>VFLK01000023.1 GCA_009885085.1 Minisyncoccota bacterium | reverse complement strand
TTGACCTATTTAGCTGAGTTACTTCCTGGAAAAAAAGAGCATACATTCGCTATTCAATCTTTTAAACAGATTAATGGAAATTTTTTAGATGAGAATGAGTTCATTTCAGCCAACATTCAAAAGTTATTTACCAAAATAGATAAAGAAGAATATCACTTGATTTTGCCTGATTTTCTTTTTACAGATACTATAGTTAACGTTAACGACGAATCTAAAGAAGGAGCTTTGACTCATGTCAAAGAAAAACTACTTCCAGGTCTGAACCTGAGTGACGAAACCCATGAGATTACACTAACTTTCTTAAACAGTTTCAAAGGTAAATCCAGAGTTCAAATCTCAGCCATTGAAAAAGAATTACTTGCTCCTGTGAGAGTGGCTGCAGAAAAATCCAAAACAATCATTAAGGCCGTTTCTCCTTTGAGTTGGGCAATCAAATCGATTGTATCTCTGGAACCATCTATAGTTGTCCTGCAAATTGGCAGCAATTTATACAGCTCTCTACATTTTCTTGGAGTTGACCAAACAAATAATTTTCCAGTAGATGAGCTATCTTCTATCGTTGAGACAATTAAAACTCTCAAAGGTGCTGAGCCATCGATCCAAACAATTTATCTTGCTTCCAGCTCATTAATCGAAGAAAAGTTTAAAGAAGAGCTTGGAGGGATACTTCCAATTCAGCAATTAGCCACATACAAAGAAGAAGACTCAAAAATGCCTTCTTACGTTAAATATATTATTGAATCTTGCATGAGAACTCTTTCTATACCAGACTATCCAGTCCCTAATTTTAAGCTTGGAAAAGCATCCAAAGAAGATGAGGAAATAATTGGCTCTGCTGAAAAATCTGAAAAAGATGATAAAGTAGTAATAGATAAAGAATTAAATAGTAAAAATACTGCCCCAACCGATCTTCCAGAGCCATCAAAGGTTCCCGAATTAATGGCTGTGGCAAACGTAGAGGATGCTATAGATATGCCAAAAACTGATGTCACAATTGAAGAACCAACGGAAGAAGAAATTGAAGAAGTAAAAGAAAAATCCAAAACAGTGGTAACAAAAGTTAGTGAAGTTGTCGAAGAGAAAACAAAAAAAATCGCTGAGGACGCAGAAGAGTTGGATGATGAAGAAGATGAAGACGAAGATGAAGAAGAGGATGAAGAAGAGTTGAAAGAAATAAAAATTTCATCTAAACCAACCGAAGAAGAAAGTTCTGACATTACCGAAGACAAAGACGCTATAAACCTATCTCAATTTGCCGGAGTTGATATTGAAGAAAAGGATGATGAAGAAGAAGTTAAAACAGAAACTGTAGAATCAAAACCTGTTACAGAAGTTGTAACTGAATCGAAAAGCTCAAATAAAGTAATAAAAAATTCATCGGGGGTAAATAATATGTTAAAAATGGTTTTCATAACTTTGGCTGTGTTTTTCATTACCATTGCAATTGGCATTGGGGTTGGACTCGGACTATTAAAAATGTCTGATAAGAGTTCAACTGCAGACCTAGCACCTGTGGTTGTCACAGAGCCGGAGGCAACTCCTGAGGCAACAGCAACCCCAGAGCCGGTGGTAGAAATCAACAAAGCAGAAATTTCAGTTTTAGTTGTAAATGCAACTTCAAAAGCTGGCTATGCAGGAAAAGTGAAAACACTTTTAATAGACGCAGAGATACCTGGAGCAACTGCTGGAAATGCAGAAGGTACGTATACTGAGGGTGCTGATTATATCTTGATGACAAAGGAAAATGTTCAACTTCAAACAGTTCTAGAAGATGCCACTGGTTTGAAATTTACTTATTCTTCTGGAGTTGAAATAGAGGATTCAGATGATAAGTATGACGCAGTTATAGTTCTTGCAAAGTAAAACTGTATCTTGTCCTTGCTTGAAGAAGAGTTATAATTCAAATCATATTTACATATTAGATGTGCGCTTGGTTAGTCGAAAAAATTAATAATTAAGAAAAAAAATTATGGCAGCTGGATTACATATTTCAATCTCCGCAGAAAGACTCTTTACTCTAGGAGGAATTGATATAACGAACTCGATGTTTACAAGTGTATTAGTCAGTCTACTGCTAATCTCTTTTGCAATAATTGTTAAATCTAAACTCAAAAACGTATCAAAGCCAACTGGTATTCAAAATTTTGCTGAAATGATTATTGAATCACTTCATGGACTTGTGCACGGTGTGACGGGTGACTTAAAAAGAACCCGTCTTTTTTTTCCATTTATTAGCACTTTCTTTTTAGTTATTATTCTAAATAACTGGCTAGGATTAATTCCAGGAGTAGGAACTATAAGAATGTTAGTAAATGAAGAACCTACAAAAATTGAAGAAGCTTCAGAACAGAGTAGTCTACTAGTAAATACTGTTCAAGCTTCCGAAACAATTGCAATTGAAGAAGATGCAGTTTCAGAAAATGAAGCCGTGGTTACAACTGAAGAATCCGCATCTGAAACTGAAGAAGTATCTAAAGAAGAAACCACTGGTGAACATGGTGGTCCAGTAGCTGTCCCAATTTTTAGACCTGGTACAGCAGACATTAACACTACAATCTCATTAGCATTAGTTTCAATTATAGTTACTCAAATATTTGGAGTGATGTATCTAAAACTTGGTTATTTCAAAAAATTCATTAACTTTTCAAGTCCAATTATGTTCTTTGTCGGAATACTAGAACTGATCTCAGAATTTGCAAAAGTAATTTCCTTCGCATTTCGTTTATTTGGGAATATATTTGCAGGAGAAGTTCTATTAGTAGTTATGGCTTTCCTGTTCCCAGTCATTTTACCAATGCCATTTTATGGCCTAGAATTATTCGTTGGCTTTATTCAAGCATTAGTATTTTCAATGTTAACTTTAGTATTCTTTAATATGGCAACTATCAGCCATGATGAACATTAAATTTAGTATAAATTAGTATAAAGAGTAACTTTAAATAAGGAAAAACATGTCAACAGAATTCGCAGTCGCATTTGTTATGGGTGTCGGCACCATCGGTCCAGGAATTGGTATTGGACTATTAGTTGCAGCAGGTCTTGAAGCTATTGGAAGAAATCCAGAAGCAGCAAGTAAAATTCAAACCAATATGATTTTGGGAATTGCTTTTGCAGAAGCTCTCGCTATCTATGCATTAGTTATTTCTTTGATCTTAAGATTTGTTAAATAAAAGGAAACCATGGACATTCAACTAACACAAATACTATTTCAAATAATCAATTTTTCAGTTGTACTTGGAGCGCTAACTTTTCTTCTTTACAAACCAGTTATCAAAATCTTTGATGAAAGAGCTTTGAGAATTGAAGAAGGTCAAAAAGCTGCTGAACAAGCAATTAAGACTAAAGATGAACTAGACAAAGAAAAGAAAAAAGCTGATAACGAGCACAAAAAGGAAAGAGCTAGAATTATAAATGAAGCTCAAGAAGAAGCTAAGCAAAGAGCTCAAGAAATTGTTTCAACTGCTCGTAAAGAGACAAAAGAAGAACAAGCAAAACTTCTTGAAGGTTGGAAAGAAGAAAAAGCTCAACTTATGAAAGAAGCAAAATCAGAAATGACTGATGCTATCATTGCTATTTCCGCTAAAGTCATCGGCAAAACTCTTGATACCAAAGCTCAACAAAAATTGATTGATGAAGAAATCAATTTAATCATAAAGAATCTATAAACTATACCCTGAAGGGCATAAATGAAATCAATATTGAAAGTTACTGCAACTTCGGCAATCGAACTCACACCAAAGCAGGTTGATCTGATTGTTAAAGCTGTGGAAAAAAAGAATATTCTAGGTACCAAAGTAGAGCTCACTCAAGTAGTTGATCCATCCGTAATTGCTGGTATTAAAATTACCATTGGTTCAGAGCAAATAGATGCGACAACACTTACAAAACTAGAAAAACTTCATACACAACTTAGAGAAAATATTTAGAGAGGGATACACCCTAAAAAGGCCAAAGATAAATGAAAAAAACTGCAAATACAAAATTTAATCTTTCTATTTCTGAGATAATTAGTAACTCTGACCTATCTACTGACAAACAA
Source organism: Minisyncoccota bacterium (assembly GCA_009885085.1). Classification (GTDB taxonomy): domain Bacteria; phylum Patescibacteriota; class Microgenomatia; order UBA1400; family PJMF01; genus VFLK01. The sequence continues at coordinate 22,752 of VFLK01000023.1, read as the reverse complement.
ACAATCGGAATTGTCAAAGCATATGGAGATGGAGTTGTTAAAGTTTCCGGATTAGATGACGTCAAAGCTGGAGAATTAATTGATTTAGGAAACAATCAATTTGGTTTGGCCTTAAACTTAGAAAAAGAAGAGACTGGTATCGTTGTTTTAGGAGATGCACTTCATTTAAAAGCTGGAGCAACCGTCAAGAAAACCGGAGAAATTCTTTCAATTAATGTTTCAGATTCAATTCTTGGCAGAACGGTTGACGTTTTGGGTAGAGTTCTTGATGGCAGAGCAAATATTTCCGTCGGTAAGCAAATGCTTTTAGAGAAGAAGGCTCCAGGAATTATGCCTCGTAAATCAGTTACTGAGCCACTTCACACCGGATTAAAAGCTATTGATGCTTTAGTTCCAATTGGTCGAGGTCAACGTGAGCTGATTATTGGTGACAGATCAACTGGTAAGACAGCTGTCGCTTTGGGAACAATTTTAAATCAAGCAGATCAAGATGTTATTTGTGTATATGTTTGTATCGGCCAAAAAAGATCATCACTTGCTCAAACAATCGATATTTTAACCAAAAATAATGCAATGGACTACACTGTTGTAGTTGCAGCAACCGCTTCAGTCTCTGCTGCAGAACAATTCTTAGCCCCATATGCTGGACAAGCAATAGCAGAATATTTCCTAGAAAAAGGAAAAGATGTTTTAATCATTTTTGATGATCTTACAAAACATGCCCAAGCATATCGTGAAATTTCACTTTTACTTAAACGTCCATCAGGTCGTGAAGCATATCCTGGAGATGTTTTTTATCTCCACTCAAGACTTCTCGAGAGATCATGCAAACTCAATGACGCTAATGGTGGTGGTTCTATAACCGCATTACCAATTATCGAAACTCAAGAAAATGATGTTTCTGCTTTTATTCCAACAAATGTTATTTCGATTACAGATGGGCAAATATACTTAGAATCTGATCTCTTTAATGCAGGCATGAAACCAGCTATTAACGTTGGTTTGTCAGTTTCTCGTGTTGGAGGAGCAGCTCAAGTTAAAGCAACAAAACAGGTTGCTGGAACAATGAAATTAGATTTAGCACAATTCAGAGAACTTCAAGCATTTGCTCAATTTAGCTCAGATTTAGACGAAAAAACCAAAGCACAATTAGATCGAGGTGAAAGAGTCAACGCAATTTTAAAACAAGGATGGGATACTCCTTTGAAGTTTGAAGAAGAAGTTGTTGTCATTTATGCCGCTGTCAAAGGTCATCTTGATTTAATAAATGTTGACGACATTCAAAAATGGGAAGCACTCTATTTAGAATTTATCAAAAACTCATACTCACATATTTTAAAAAGTATAGTTACTGAAAAGAAATTATTAGATGAAACAGAAAAAGAATTAATTGACGCTATTAAAACTTTTAACTCAATGAATCCAGAACTATCTCTTGAAGTTGAGGAATAATACTTTATCTAAATATGTCTAGTGCTCGTCAAATAAAACAAAAAATAAAGACTGCTAAAAATATTTCCAAAATTACAAAGGCTATGGAAATGGTTTCTGCAAGTAAAATGAGACGTGCTCAAAATCAAGCTTTGGCTACACGTCCATATACTCGCGCCTTACAAGAATCTTTATCAACTTTGGCATCTACCATCAAAACGAATTTACATCCTTTTTTAGTTAGTCACTCTGGAGGAGTTGATGTCGCTATAATTATTTCTACAGATCGAGGTCTTTGCGGAGGCTTAAATCTAAACTTATTCAAATCAACCATTGAATGGCAAAAAAAACATAAAAATGGAAAACTTATATTAATTGGCAAAAAAGCTGTTGCTTTTGCAAAAATGTATGGACTAAACATTCATGCTCAGTTTACAGATTTTCCAGATATTATAAGAACTTCAGAAATTCTTCCAATCGCGACCATCATTTCTAAAGAGTATTTGAATGAATCTTTCAAATCAGTTTCCATCATCTATATGGATTTCATTAGTACCTTAGTACAAAGAGTTAAAACCATTAATTTATTACCATTACCAAAAAATGAAGAATCTGGCTATTCAAGCCTAGTATTGGTTGATACAAAAAGTAAAATTGAGTATATTTTTGAACCTAGTCCAGAGGCAATTCTTGATGATCTTTTAAATTATTACTTAGAAAATACTTTATACCAATCATTTTTAGAAGCAAAAGCTAGCGAGCACAGTGCTCGTATGGTTGCTATGAAGAATGCTAGTGATAATGCTAGCGAGTTAGTTAGTGAGTTACAATTACAATTTAATAAATCCAGACAAGCAGGAATCACAAGTGAGCTACTTGATATTACCACTGCTGTTCTCGCACAGAAATTAGAAAACTAAGAAGCAAAAAAGGAAACTATGAAAGAAACACAAACTACAGGAAAAATCACTCAAATTATTGGTCCAGTTGTTGATATAAAATTTGAGAAAGATTTACCTGCAATTTATACAGCCCTCACAATCAAAAGAGAAGGTAAAGACGATTTATATTTAGAAGTTGAACAGCAACTTTCAGAAACTGAGGTACGTTGTATTGCTATGGATCTCACTGATGGTTTAAGAAGAGGCGAAACAGTTTACAGCACAAATAAACCAATCACTGTTCCTGTTGGCGAAGCAACATTAGGAAGAATCTTTAATGTTCTTGGTCAAACAATTGATAATTTGGGTGAAGTTAAAACAGATTTAACTTCTCCAATTCACAAGTCATCTCCAAAACTAGTTGATCTCGAAACAAAACCAGAAATCCTAGAAACTGGTATCAAGGTTATTGATTTAATTGCTCCTTTTTCAAAAGGTGGAAAAGTCGGTGCTTTTGGCGGAGCAGGTGTAGGAAAAACTGTTATTATTCAAGAACTTATTCGTAATATTGCTGAAGAACATCAAGGTCACTCTGTCTTTGCCGGTGTTGGTGAAAGAACTAGAGAGGGAAATGACCTTTATTACGAAATGAAAGAATCTGGCGTCCTTGCTAGTACCGTAATGTGCTTCGGACAAATGAACGAACCACCGGGCAATAGATTACGTGTAGCTTTGACCGCCCTTACCATGGCTGAGTATTTTCGTGATGTAAAACATGAAGATGTGCTATTTTTTATTGATAACATTTTTAGATTCTCACAAGCTGGAGCAGAAGTTTCAGCCTTGTTAGGAAGAATTCCATCTGCAGTGGGCTATCAACCAACTTTAGCTACTGAAATGGCAGCATTACAAGAAAGAATTACCTCTACAAAAGATGGATCTATCACATCTATTCAGGCAATTTATGTTCCAGCTGATGACTATTCAGATCCAGCTCCTGCAACAACTTTCGCTCATATCGATTCTACAATTTCACTAGACAGAAAATTATCTGAGCAAGGAATTTACCCAGCTGTTGATCCTTTAACATCGTACTCAAAAATTCTTGAACCAGCTATTGTCGGAGATGATCATTACGACACAGCTAGAGCCGTGCAACAAGTTCTTCAAAGATATAAGGAATTGCAAGATATCATCGCCATCCTTGGTATTGATGAGTTAAGTGAAGAAGACAAAAAAATCGTTGCTAGAGCAAGAAGAATTCAAAAATTCTTATCTCAACCATTCTTTGTTGCTGAACAATTTACATCTATTCCAGGCGCATATGTTTCGATCAAAGAAACCATTAGAGGTTTCAAAGAAATTTTGGCAGGAAAACATGATGAGCTTCCTGAACAAGCATTCTATCTAGTTGGAACAATTGATGACGCCGTTAAAAAAGCTAAAACCCTTTAATAATGAAAAAAATAATTTTAACTGTTGTTACTCAAGAAGAACAGTTATTAAAAACTAAAGTTGACCAGATCACAGCTCCAACAGTTGAGGGAGAAATAACTATACTTCCCAACCATGTTGCGCTATTCAGTAAATTAAAAACTGGAGAATTGAGATATATAGAAGAAACTGAGGAACATTCATTGGTTATTTCAAACGGATTTATTACTGTATCTCCAGAGAGCGAAGTTACCGTCATTGTTGACAGCGCAACTCTAGATCGGAATATTAGTCTTTCTAAAGCCGAACAGGCTGTCAGAGACGCCAAAGAGGCCATGACTAAAACAGTAGATCAAAGAGAACTCTTGATGGCCGAAGCATCATTAAAGAGAGCAATGCTTGAAATTCGTATTGCTCAAAAATCTAAAAAATCAAGAATTTAGCTAGTAAAAAATGCGACCTATATATCCCAAATAAAAATACTTTAGGACATTTACTCGAGAGATTACAGACTTGCCGTCTGAAAAAAAACATTTATACTAACAGGTGCTATGAAACTAATTAAACAACAAATCGAATTAACCAAAGAAGGCTTAGACGAACTTCAAACTGAACTAACTGAATTGGTAGAAACCAAACTACCAGCAACAATAGCAAGAGTTACCAAAGCTAGAGAACATGGTGATCTATCTGAAAATGCAGAATATCATTCTGCAAGAGACGATCAACAACTTCTTCAAGCAAGAATTGATGAACTTCAAGAAATTGTAAGTAAAGCAAAGGTTGTTAAACAAACCAAAAGCAACTTAAAAGTTGGAGTCGGATCAGTTGTTGTAGTCACCAAAGTTGGGTCCAAAAAAGAAATCACACTAAAAATAGTTGGCGAATTCGAAGCAGATCCAAAGGCAGGCAAAGTTTCAAATGCCTCACCAATGGGTAGTTCATTAATGGGCAAAAAGAAGGGCGACAAAATTGTCGTGAAAGCACCTGCGGGAAATATTGAATACGAAATTAAAAGCATAAACTAAAAAACAAATTCAAAAATTCAAAGCCCCGCTAAAAGCGGGGCTTTTTAATTGCTTAATTAAAAATAAATATAGAAGAGAATAATGTATAATTGTAAATAGAAATCAAAGCTAATAAAAAGGATCGCCGTTATGTCTAGAATGGATGAAACAATTTCCGCAAAAAAAGAAAAAAGAGCTCAGTTAGAAAAACTCAATGTTCCTGTGCATCCTTATTCATTCAACAAACAGCAAACAGTTTCCCAAGCAAGAGAAATGATGGATCAATTGGTCGAAACCGCAGGACGCATAATGTCTATTAGAGCCCATGGAAAAGTTGTTTTCATGGACCTTCAAGATTCGACTGCAAATATCCAGGTTATGGTTAGAGAGTCCGAAGTTGATGCGAACAAATTTTCCTGGCTAAAAACCTTGGTTGATCGTGGTGATTATCTTGGAGTAAATGGTACAGTTATCACAACAAAAACTGGAGAAATCACTATTCTTGCTACAGATTTTGAGTTTCTAAGCAAAGCATTAAGACCGCTACCAACTGCATGGAATACTGCCGAGAGTAAAGAGGCTAGATTTAGAAAAAGATACTTGGACATGTTAATCAATCCCGAATCAAAAAGAGTTCTTGATGCAAGATGGCTGATTGAAAAAGAAATCAGAAGATTTTTGCAAGATGAACATAATTTTGTAGAAGTCGAAACCCCAATTTTACAGCCACTTTATGGCGGAACAAACGCAACTCCGTTCAGTACGCATATGAATGCTCTAGATACTGATTTTTACCTAAGAATTGCTCCAGAATTATACTTAAAAAGATTAATTGTAGGCGGATACGACAAGATTTTTGAAATTGCCAGAAACTTCAGAAATGAGGGCATTGACCAAACTCACCAACCAGAATTCACTATGATCGAATGGTATGAAACGTATGCCGATTATCACAAAATCATGGATGTTGCTGAAGATTTAGTCAAACATTTAGTAGAAAAACTATATGGTGAACTAAAAATCAAAGTTGGTGAAAAAGAAATTGATATTTCCACAAAATGGAAACGCTTGAGAATGGACGAAGCAATCAAAGAATACTTGAATATTGATTTCAACGCTTTGAGTGACGATGAAGTAGTTGAATTATTAAAAAAGCACAATCTCAAACTTAAAACTAAATACACTAGAGGTAAGGCCCTGTTTGAAATATTTGATAATTTGGTAACTCCTTTTCTGATAGATCCAATCTGGATAATCGATTATCCAAGAGATATTAGCCCACTTTCTAAACAACACAGAAAAAATCCAGAATTAGCAGAGAGATTCGAAGCATATATTGGTGGCAAAGAACTCGCTGACGGGTGGAGTGAGATAGTCGATTCAATTGACCAAAGAAATATTTTTGAAAACGAACAAAAGAATATGCGCCAAGGTGATACTGAAGCACATCCACTGGACGAAGATTTCATTGAAGCTATGGAACACGGAATGCCACCTCTTGGAGGAATCGGCATGGGCATTGATCGTCTAGTAATGTTTTTGACAAACACTTGGAGTATCAAAGAAGTTATTGCCTTTCCAACGATGAAACCACTAAGCCCTTTAATTGCAACTCCATCAGAACATCAAGCAAATGCTTCCCATAAAAATGAAGAATCTGATGCTGAAGCAAAACCATCAAATATAGAGCTAGCAAACGAAAAATCTACAAATGAAAAATCAGTCGGTGCAAAAGAAAATATCTCTGTCGAACTTCCATCAAGAGAAAAATCTACAGAACTCCTCAGAAAATATATCAAAGATGAATCATTAATTAATCACAGTGAAATGGTCGCACTCGCAATGCAAGCATATGCAAAAGTTCTTGGAGAAAACGAAGAACTTTGGTATCACACAGGATTACTTCATGACCTTGATTGGGAAATGTTCCCAGACGAACACCCTAACAAGGCTCTTAAAGATTTACTAGGTGATTACCCTCAAGAAATGCATGATGCTATTGCTGCTCATGCTCCAGATAGAACTGGTAAATCTCCACAAACAACTTTAGAAAAATATCTTTTTGCTTGCGATGAAATTTGCGGATTTATGAACGCTGTCTCAATTTTACGCCCAACAGGCTTTGAGGGTATGAAACCAAAATCAATTAATAAAAAGATAAAAACTAAAGCATTCGCAGCCAACGTAAGTAGAGAAGACATTGCTGAAGGCTTGGAATTAATAGGTAAATCTGCCGATGAGCATTTTTCATTTTTAATTGAAGTTTTTAATTCTAAATAAACTTATAAAGCAATAATTTTGTAAGAAACAAAATTTAAAATATAGCTTAATCATGGAAACTCAAATAATACTCTCACTAACTAAAAACTTTGAAAATGTCTCGTATAAAACAGAGGAAGGAATAGAATTCTGGCTAGCCAGAGATCTTCAGAAATTACTTGGATACTCTAAGTGGAATAACTTTACCAGTGTAATAGATAAAGCAAAGTTGGCATGCAAAAATTCTCAAGAGAATATTTCCAATCATTTTGCCGAAGTCGGTAAATCGATCGAAATGCCAAAAAATGCATCAAGAAATATAAATGATGTCATGCTAACCAGATATGCCTGTTACTTGATCGCACAAAATGGAGATAGCAAAAAAGAAGAAATCGCCTTCGCTCAAACTTATTTTGCCCTACAAACAAGAAAAGCAGAAATCATAGAACAAAAAATTCTAGCATCTGAAAGGGTCAATGTAAGAAATAAATTAAAAGAAACTGAAAAAGAATTATCTAAAATCATTTTCGAACAAACAAGAAGTAACGAAAATTTTGCTCTAATAAGAAGCAAAGGAGATCATGCTCTTTTCAATAAAAGTACTCTACAGATGAAAAATAAATGGAAAATTAAAAATAAACCTCTTGCTGATTTCATGCCAACAATCCTATTAAAAGCAAAAGATTTTGCAACTGAAATTACTATTTTTAATACTAAAGATAAATATTTAAACTCAGAAAAACAAATTTCAAATGAACATATCACAAATAATAAAACAATTAGAAAAACTCTTGTCTCAAGAGGAATTATCCCTGAGAACTTACCTCAAGAAATGGATATAAAAAAAGTTGAAAGGAAACTAAGCTCAGATAGCAAAAAATCTCTCAAAAATAAAATTACTTTCAACAATTCTAAAAATTAATTACTTTACAAAGAATGATACAATAAAACCCTATGCTAGACATCAACTACATCCGCGAAAATGCCGAAGAAGTAAAAACTGCTTGTAAAAATAAGCAACTCGATTCTTCAGTTGTAGACCAATTGCTAGCAACAGATCTCAAAAGAAGAGAGCTTCAAGTTCTCGTCGATGATCTTCGCAGAAAAAGTAATGATCATGCTGAGGTTATTAAAGAGGCTGTCCAAGCTGGAAATAAACCAACCCCTGAACAGATTGCAAAGGGCAAAGACATCAAAACTCAAATTCAAAGCCACGAACCCGAGCTAAAAGAAATTCAAGAAGAATATAAGAAATTAATGTTTCAAATTCCAAATGTACCTGCTCAAGATGTTCCAATTGCTAAAGACGAGTCAGGAAATGTTGTTCAAAGACAGGTCGGAGAAAAACCAAAATTTGATTTTGAACCAAAAGAGCACTTCGAATTAATGGAAAACCTTGATATGCTCGATACCAAAAGAGCTGTCAGAGTTGGTGGTTTCAGATCTTATTTTCTGAAAAACGATGCCTTACTTTTAGAACAAGCCGTTTTAAATTATGCACTCAAACTACTTAATGAGGCCGGCTTTACTCCAATGTCAGCTCCAATTCTTGTCAATGAAGAAGTTATGTGGGGAACAGGGTATTTTCCATGGGGAAATGAAGACCATTACAAAACTCAAGATGATCAATTTTTAGCTGGTACAGCAGAAGTTGCCCTAACTGCATACAGAATGGGCGAGACCTTAAATGAAAAAGAGCTTCCTTACAAAATGTGTGGTCTATCTCCATGTTTTAGAAGAGAGGTTGGCACATACGGCAAAGATACCAAAGGAATTATCAGAGTTCATCAATTCAACAAAGTTGAACAAGTTGTTTACACAATTGCAGACGAAGAAGAAACAAGAAAATGGCATCAAAAAATGACCGGTTTTTCCGAAACTTTACTCAATAATTTAGGTTTACCATATCAAGTTCTCCTAATGTGCACTGGAGATATGGGAGCAGGGCAACGTAAAAAATATGATATCGAAACTTGGTTTCCAGGACAAAATAAGTACCGAGAAACACATTCCGCAAGTTACTTTAATGATTTTCAAGCAAGAAGACTTAACATTAAATATCAAGCCAAAGATGGCACGATTAAATATGTCTATACTTTGAATAACACAATGGCGGCAACACCTAGACTTTTGGGGGCTATTATCGAAAACTATCAACAAAAAGATGGCTCTATAAAAGTTCCTGACGTCCTGCAGCCATACCTTGGAAAAGATGTCATTAAAATCTAAAAGATTGATGAGTCAACAAATATTACCTGTACAATTAAAAATAAATATATATATAATAGAATGCCTGGCGGACCAAAACAACTATGTTTAAATTTTTAAAAAACTTCTTCGACGAAAATAAAAAAACTATTGATAAATATGATGTAATTGTTGAGCAAATAAATGCACTTGAGCCAGAAATCAAAAAGCTTTCTGATAAAAAACTCGCAGCACAAACAAGTAAATTTAAAAAAATTATTGCCGATGAAATAGAAGCGGGAAAAGCTGAAGAAGATATTTTAACCTCGATTCTTCCAGAAGCATTTGCAACTGTCAGAGAAACTTCACGAAGAGTTTTGGGTATGCGTCACTATGACGTTCAACTTTTGGCAGGAATTGCACTTCATTACAGTAATATTACAGAGCAAAAAACAGGTGAGGGAAAAACCTTAACTGTTACCGCTCCTTTGTACCTCAACTCTCTTTTGGGAAAAGGTGCTCATTTAGTTACCGTCAATGATTATCTTGCAGAACTTGGCGCAGGTTGGATGGGACCAGTTTACGAATTTTTAGGTCTTACGACTTCAGTTATAGTTCATGAACACTCTAAAAAATATAATTCTGAGATAGACAGTGAAGAACGTGGAGATGAACGTCTTGAACACTTTCAAGAAATTTCTAGAAGAGACGCCTATGCTACAGATATTACCTACGGAACAAACAACGAATTTGGTTTTGATTATCTAAGAGATAACATGGTCCAAACACAAGATAGAATGGCGCAGAGAGTTATTAATGCGCATCACTATGCAATTGTTGATGAAGCTGACTCTATTTTGATTGATGAAGCAAGAACACCATTGATTATCTCCGCTCCAGACGCAGAACCAACCCGAAAATATGTTGAATACTCAAAGATGATTACTTCACTCACAGGAAATGTTGATTATATTGTTGATGAAAAAGCCAGAACCGCGACCTTAACAGACTTGGGTGTAAAAAGAGTTGAACAAAAAATTGGAGTTTCAAACCTCTACGAAGAAAGTTTTGACACAATTCATCACATAGAAGCTGCGCTCAAAGCAAAAGCATTATTTTTCAGAGACAAAAATTATGTTGTCAAAGAGGGTGAAGTTATTATAGTTGACGAACATACCGGTAGATTAATGTATGGACGAAGATATTCTGATGGACTACATCAAGCAATTGAAGCCAAAGAGGGTGTTAAGATTCAACAAGAATCAAGAACTCTTGCAACAATTTCAATCCAAAATTACTTTAGACTTTATAAAAAACTTAGTGGTATGACCGGTACAGCTCTAACAGAATCTGAAGAATTCAACGAGATCTATCACATCAATGTTTTGGCAATTCCAACCAACGTTGAAGTTATTAGAAATGATAAATCTGATATTGTCTACAAAACTACCTCAGCTAAATACTCGGCAATTGTTAGAGAAATTCAAAGAATCACTGCCACCGGACAACCAATTATGGTTGGTACAAAGTCTATTGAAAATAATCACATAATCTCAAACTTTTTGAAGAAAAAGCAAATTACTCATACAATTCTTAACGCAAAAAATCACGAAAAAGAAGCCTTTATTATTGCTGACGCAGGAAAAATAGGTGCTATAACCGTTGCTACTAACATTGCCGGCCGTGGAGTTGATATCGTTTTAGGAGGTTCTAAACCTGAGTTAAAAGACTACCGAAAAACTAAGTTGTCTAAGGAAGCACCTTCAAAGGAAGATTTGTCCAAAGCAAAAGAGTTCGGAATATCTCTTCCACCATTGATAAATCCAAGCAATTACAAACTTAAAGAATACGCTAAAGCCTTAAATGATTGGAAGAAGGGGCACCAAGATGTTGTTAACGCCGGAGGACTCTACATTTTAGGCACAGAAAGACATGAATCTCGTCGTATAGATAATCAGCTTAGAGGCCGTTCTGGAAGACAAGGCGATCCTGGAGCATCGCAATTTTTCGTTTCACTTGAAGATGAAATCATGAGAATTTTTGGTGGTGAACAAATTGCCAAAGTTATGGATTTTCTTAAGATTGAAGAAGATCAGCCAATTGAACACTCAATGATTGGAAAATCTATCGAATCAGCTCAAGTTAAGGTTGAAGGATTTTTCTTTGATCAAAGAAAAAGATTGGTTGAGTTTGATGATGTCATGAATCGACAAAGAGATATTATTTACAAAAGAAGAAAGAGATTGCTAGTCCAATCCGAAGATAAAGAAGGTAGTAAAGTCTTAAGTGAACAAATCGGTAAATACATTGATAATGAAATATCCTCAATAGTTACTCAATTCGCTCCAGAAGGTTACACTGAAGAAGAATATAGAGCCCTAATAAAAGAATTCAGTAAATTAATTCCCTTTGATCACGCCTCACAAGATCAATTGGTAAAAAATATTTCTGAAATTACCGAACCAATAGAACTTATAGATAAACTTTCAAGTGTAGCTCATGAAACATACCTAGCAAAAGAAAAAGCCGTTGGTGAAAACCAGATGAGAATGCTAGAAAAGGTTGTTACTCTCACGACATTAGACGAAAAATGGATGGATCACTTAGACTCAATGGACTCGCTAAAGCAAGGAATTTGGCTAAGAGGTGACAAGAAAACTGTGCTTTCTGAATATAAAAAAGAAAGTTTTACAATGTTCGAAGATTTGATTCAAAACATTGAATCAACTATTACCAACAAAATTTTCAGAGTTCAGTTCACATCCAACCGACCAATCCCTATTAGATCTATTTTGGAAAATGCAGTTGAAACTAAGCAAGAAGTGGCTAGTAATTTATCAAGTGTCGTTTCTAGTTCAAAAAGAGCAGAACAAAAACCAAGCAACGTCAAAGGCTCACTTGGAGATTTTGCCGCAGCTATGGGTTCTGTAGCAAACTCTGGGTCAACTAATCAAAGAGCAAATACAGCAACAGCCGCTTCAAAAATAAAAAGGAATGATCCTTGTCCTTGTGGAAGTGGTAAAAAATACAAAAAATGTGGTCTTATCAACGCGCCAGAGCATCGAAATTAGACTTACCACCCAGTCTGATATAAAATAACTCCATGAAACTAATTTCCGGATCCTCAAACAAACCCTTGGCTAATAGTATTGCTAACAAGCTTGGCCTAGAAATTGTTGACGTTGAAATTTCTAAATTTGATAATGGCGAAAAAAAAGTTTCAATCGGTGGAAATTTACATGGTGAAAATGTTTGTTTAGTACAATCATTTTCCAATCCCGTTGACGAAAATATTATAGAATTTTTGTTATTAACTGACGCTTTAAAAAGAATGGGAGTCCGTCATATCAATCTTGTTTTACCATGGATGGGTTATTCACTCCAGGATAAAGTTTTCGCAAATGGCTCACCAATCTCAGCAAAAGTAGTCGCGGACTTAATCTCTAATTCCGATGTAAAGAGAATCTTTCTATTAGATCTTCACAACTCAAGCATTCCAGGATTTTTTTCCAAGCCAGCTCATCACGACTCGGCTATAGATCTTTTTGCGGATTACGCAAAATCAAACTTCAAACAAGAAAATACAATTGTTGTTAGCCCGGATTTCGGAGGTCTCAAACGCGCTCGAGTTTTTGCTAACATGCTAAACCTAGATTTAGTAAATATTGACAAACACCGAGACTATAAAACTGGAAAAGTTACTCCAATGGGAATAGCCGGAGATGTTGTTGGCAAAATTTGTATCATTTATGATGATGTAATTAATACAGGTGGCACAGTTGTTGAAGTTGCCAAATATCTAAAAGAAAAAGGGGCTAATGAAGTTCACTTTCTAATCACTCATGCTCTATTTGCTGGTAATGCTCTTAAGCTTATGGAAAATGAAAACATCAATAGCGTAGTAATTACCAACTCAATTAATCACGAATCACTTTCAAGCAAAATAAAAGTCTTGGATTGTGCTTCAATTTTTGAAAATAATTTAAAGAAATGGATTTTATGAAAATGATGCAATTGGGGACCAGAACCTTGAAAAATTCCAAAGAATTTGGTTCTATAAATGCAACTTATCTAACTAGGGGTGCTTTTATTGATATGACAATGGCAGGAGTTTACACTTTTTTACCACTAGGACTGAGAGTTCTAAATAAAATTGAAAATATTATTAGAAAAGAAATGGATGAGATTGGAGTCGAACTTTCAATGTCTGCTTTATCTTCAAGACAACATTGGGAACAAACGGGAAGAATTGATCATGTGGATGTGTTAATGAAAACTAGTGGAGCAAATGAGGCATCAAAAAATAAGTCAACCAATGAGTATATTTTGAATCCTACACATGAAGAATTAATCACACCTATTGCTAAAAAATTTAATAAAAGCTACAAGGACTTCCCTTTTGCTTTTTATCAAATTCAAACAAAGTTTAGAAATGAAGCAAGAGCAAAATCAGGAATTTTACGCGGTCGTGAATTTAGAATGAAAGATCTCTATAGTTTTCATACATCGCAAGACTGTCTTAAAGAATATTATGAAAAATCAAAGATAGTCTATGCAAATGTATTCAAAAAACTTGGGCTGGGAGATAGTACATATATCACACTAGCATCTGGTGGTGACTTTACTGACGATTATTCACATGAATTCCAAACAAAATGCAAATCTGGCGAAGATGAAATATTTTTAGATAAAAAACTTAATATTGCATACAATAAAGAAGTCTCTCCAAGTAAAGCAGAAAACTACGAACAAGATTCGCAACTCAAAGAAATGGAGGACATTCGTGGTGAAAACATAAAAGGAATGAAAGAATTATCAGAATTTCTAAAACTTCCATATCACAAATGTGTTAAGACAATGATTTATGAAATTGATGACCAGAAAGTTGTCGCTGTTGCAATCAGAGGTGATTATAAAATCAATGAATACAAACTTAAAAAAATTCTTGGATGTAAAATTCTAAAACTTGCAAATGAAGAAACTATAAAAAGAGTTACAAACGCTGAAGTAGGATATGCCGGAATAATAAACTTGCCAGAAAGTGTCAGAGTTATTTTTGATGATGCACTAGAGAATATGACCAACTTTGAATGTGGTGCAAATAAAACACACTTTCATACAGTCAATGTTAATTGGGACAGAGATGTTCAAAGACCTGATAAATTTTATGACGTCAAAGAAGCAAAAGAAGGAGATTCAAACCCTGAGTCTGGAGATAAATTTGAGGTTTTTGCAGCAAGTGAAGTTGGCAATATTTTTCCTTTGAATACTAAATTTTCTAAAGCTCTAAACTACACATTTACTGATAAAAATGGTGAGGAAAAACCTATTTACATGGGTTGCTATGGAATTGGATCATCTAGAATTATGGGGCTGATAGTTGAAATGTTTAATGATGAAAAAGGCATAATATGGCCAGAACAAATAGCACCATTTAAAGTTCATTTAATTGATATTAAAAGCTCAGAAAATAGAGCTGAAGAGATTTACAAACAAATTTCAGATGCTGGAGTTGAAGTTTTATTTGACGACAGAGATGTTTCTGCCGGTGAGAAATTTGCTGATGCAGACTTAATCGGCAATCCAATCCGATTAGTAATATCAGACAGAAATCAAGGAAAGATCGAGTGGAAAAATAGAAATGAAGATAAAACTGAGCTCTTGGAAATTTCTGAAGTAATGAACCGACTGAAACCTTAAATGCCCAGCAGCTATAAAAATATAATCTTTACTAAGCACGCACTTGAACGCATGAACAAGCGTTCAATTTCTCAAGATAAAATTTGGCAAGTAATCAATCATCCGGATAAAACATTTAATGAAGGCTCTAACAACAAGGGCGCAAGTAAAAAATTTATCAAGGAAACCGGAGACAGAAAATACCAAGTTATCGCTACCTACTTACCTAATGAAAATAAATATCTTGTTATTTCCACATGGGTTAGGGGCGAAGATGATAAGCAAGGTATTGTTTGGACATTAATTACGTTGCCATTCAAAATAATTTGGTGGATTGTAAAAAAACTTTTTAGTAAATAGCCTTAACAATTTAAAGAATTCAGATTGACGCAAAAGTTGCAATAAATATTACGCAAGAAATATGCAATATATTGTCTTATATAATATTTAGCTCTCTATCTGGTGTTAGTGTTATACAACATGGCATCAATGCTTTTTACTTCTGTTATTTTCTGTATATTTTCGTATATTACTATTACATCCCGGTGAGGATAGCCCACTGCGAAATCTCTATTTAAACTTGTTTTAAATATGAACCTCGCGGTGGGTTTTTTTAATTTAAAAAATTTAATTAAACTTCTAATTTTTCAACCACTGTAAATTACATAGCTACGAGGCAGTTCATAGTGTCTGCACCTAGTGTTATACTACGTCTTATGGAAAGACAAATAATTATCACTCACCATGCTCCTGATATCGATGCAATTGGAGCAGTATGGATACTCAAAAGATTTGATCCTCAAAAATATGCTGACGCAAAACTTGGCTTTGTAAATCCTGGAGAAACAATTTCTTTGGATGCTGCAAAAGAATTAGGGTTTGAGCTTCACAACACCACTCACGTCGATACTGGTTTGGGAAGATTTGACCATCATCAAGCTGACAAAGGAATGCAAAGACTCAGCGCCACCATGCTGGTTCAAGAATATGTATCTTCCAAAAATCTAAGTCTTGAAACTGACGAAGCTTTGCACATTATCAGTGAATACATTACCGAAATAGATCACTTTGAAGAAATATATTGGCCCGATGCAGGTTCTTATCGTTATGAATTTATGATCCACGAACTTATAAGAGGAATTGAGTTTGTTGATCCGCACAATGATGAGTCTCAGATTCAATTTGGACTAACTTGTCTAGACAGCGCTTATGCGATATTAACTCAACAAGTTAAAGCCAAAGAAATTATTGCAGAAAAAGGCGATGAATTTTTTATAGATGAAGTAAAATGTTTGGCATTAGAAACTAGAAATGATGACACAATCAAAATTGCTCAAAAACAAGGTTTCGAATTAGTGATTCGCAAAGACAAAAAACTTGGCAACATTAGAATCAAAGTTAGACCTGACAGTAAAATAAATTTAGAGCCTCTTCATGAAGCAATTAAAGCTGTAGATAAAAAAGCCACATGGTATTACCACCCAAGTGGGAAGATGCTTCTAAACGGTACGAAAAAACATCATAATCAAATTCCAAGTAAATTGAGCCTTGGTGAAGTTATTAAACTTGCAAAATCATCCTTGTCAAATTCCACTCAAAGAGAAGAAAAGGAGAACAGCGATGCAGAATAATGACTGTATTTTTTGTTTAATTGCAAAAGGAGAAATGCCTTCTCATCAAATTTGGTCTAATGAAAAACACATCGCCTTTTTGTCTATATTTCCAAATACTGAAGGATTTACAGTAGTTGCCCCTAAAGAACATTATGGTAGTTATGCTTTCGAACAAGACGATAATGTTTTAAAAGATTTAATTATTGCCACCAAAAAAACTGCAAATATTCTAGACAATTACTTTGAAGATGTCTCCCGAACGGGAATGTTTTTTGAAGGATTTGGAGTTGATCATCTTCACGCAAAACTTTTTCCGATGCATGGAACTGGCAATCTCAATGAATGGAAGCCAATAGAAAGTAAAAAAAACACAACATACTACGAACAATACCCTGGGTTTTTGTCCTCAAATGATTCATTGCCAGCTGATAACGAAAAGTTAGCTAAGCTAGCCGAGGCTATTAGACAAAGCGAGCTAAATAATTAATAGTACGAGGTGACTGGCGATAGCCAGAGAAGGTACCCTGGGGTATAATACGGTCCTTGTCTTGATTATTAGGAAATCATAATTGAAATCAATACATATTTGGAGAGGAGGTGAGTAAGAATGCCTATCATTATAAAAGCAAAAGCGGGCGATAGCACCCACGATTTAATTAAGAAATTTAAAAAAGCAGTTGTTAATTCTGATATTGTTCAGAAAACAAGAGATAGGAAATATTACGTCAAACCTTCTCAAGAAAGAGCTGTTAAAAAAACAGAACGTAGAAGACTTAGAAAACGCTCTAGAAGTTTGAAGAAAATGAAAAATATTTCTCAGACTGCGCTACAAAGAATTAGCGAGAGACTAAGTAAATAATTTTTTAAAATTAAATTTAAAAAGCCACGTCTTAAAGCGTGGCTTTTTTTGTATTACATTTATATCACAAAGGTCTCCTAAGTAACTTTTTTTTGAGCCTTTTAGGCGAACTGCCTACGATCAAAAAAAAGATTACTTAGGAGACCTTATCTTTACCATAAATACAACTTTAAGAATTTGGGTTACCTTTAACCTTAGCCCGAATATCAAATTCCCATTGATCACCAGAACTGGTATCAAAACTTTTTGAATTAGTCATTGAGTAAAAATTTATCAAATGATTACTAAGTGTTTCCTCAATTTCTTTTTTCTCTTGATTTAAATCTCCAATGCTCAATTTCAAAGAAGTAGCTTGAGGATCACTATTAATTTTTGATTTTCGCTCTTTAACCTGTTCGTTCATCACACTAACTTCATTTACAACCTCTTGTAATGGAGCGTCATTTTCAAATAAACTTTTGAAACTCTCTCGTTTTTCTTTGAGTTCATTTTTTACTCTTGTTAATTCATTTGCATTTCTCTCAATGATACTTTGCAAGTGACTTAGTGTGTCAGCAAGTTCATTAGATGCCTTGACCTCATCATCAGTATTGGAATCAGAAGTACTTACATTACTTTTCCCAGCTTTTGCTAGGGCAGAGATGGCAAGATCCTCGCCACTCTCTAATTTTTTATCTTCATTATCGTTCATATCTACCTTTCGTATAAACCCACTTTAACTCATTAAAACAATAGACTCAATATGGAAACTCAATTTTAAAACTACTACTTATTTTCAAAGCAACTAGGCGTGTATACTATTCATATTAAGAAAGATATTTAGGAACAAGATTTGATGAAAAAATCCACTAAAATAGTGGCGACTATTGGGCCTGCTACTGAATCAAAAAAAATAATGATGGACCTAATCAATGCTGGCATGAATGTTGCCAGATTTAATACTAAACATGGAACGGTTGAATGGCACCAAACTACAATAGCTAGAATGGTAGAAGTCGCAACTGAAATGGAAAAACCAATTTCGATTTTATTAGACCTTCAGGGACCTGAAATTAGAATAACCCTTCCTACAAATGAACCATTCGACGTAAAAATTGGAGACAATGTTACTTTTACCTCAGATGAAACAACCAAGAATCCTAGAACACCAATCATACCCCAAATAGTTATTGATAGTCTTGATATTGGTTGTCAAATATCAATTGCCGATGGAATAGGTGAATTTGAAATAATTGAAAAAAATGCTACTAGTTTTGTAGCAGCTGTAAAAGGTAGCTTTAAAATAGGACAACGAAAAACCCTAAATACTCCAGGAAAAATTATTGATCTGCCTTCTTTAATTGAAACAGATTTTAAACAACTTGACGGGGCAGATAATGATCATATAGATTTCGTTGGTCTTTCATTTGTAAGAAATAAACAAGATATTCAAGATTTAAGAAATGAGCTAAATAAAAGAGGTCTCACTGCTGATATTATTGCTAAGATAGAAAACCAATCCGCCATAGAAAATTTTGATGAAATTCTAGAAGTAGCAGATGCAATTATGGTAGCAAGAGGTGACCTGGCAGTTGAAGTCCCATTTGAAGAATTAACTCACTGGCAAAAAGTTTTAATCCATAAATCAAGAGAAGCAGGAAAACCAGTAATCACAGCTACCCAAATGTTGAAATCTATGGTTGAAAATCCAAGACCAACTAGAGCTGAAGTATCCGATGTAGCAAATGCAATTTATGATGGAACTGATGCTGTAATGCTTTCAGAAGAAACTACAATTGGCGCATTTCCTGTAGAAGCAGTAGAGACTCAGGCCAAAATTGCAGCATTTAATGAGACATTTGCCGAAGTAAAACCAATTAGAACTTCTGATTTTGATAACACTGCTTATATCGCTCATTCCGCTGTCTCACTATTGAATATTTCTTCAATAGAAGACAAAGATATTATGATCGATAAAATTGTTTGTTTAACAGAAACAGGAAGAACTGCAAAATTGATCTCAAGATTCAGACCAAATGTTCCTATTCATGCAGTTACAAGTAATAAACAAACATACAGAAAATTAAGTCTTGTTTTTGATGTAACTCCACATATTATTAATTTAGCCGATAATTCGTTAATACAAGACTCAGAAAAATTGATTGAAGAATTAAAAAATAAGTCTATTGTTAAGTCCGGTGAAAATATTCTTCTTGTCCATGGGAAGTACTGGATTAAAAAAGGTTTGACAAATACATTATCAATTATACAAATTCCCTAAAAGGAAGAAGGCAAGTATGTCAAAAAAATCAGGAAGTTTTTTATCACTATTAACTGGAATGGCTTTGGGAGCTGCAGCAATCTTTTTTTCAAAAGCAGAAAACAGAGCAAAAACTAAAGAGATAGCTAACGAAACTGTCAAAAGAGCAAAGGTTGAAGTAAATAAAGCCAAGGCAAAAGTAAAAGTTGTTGCAAAAAAAGTAACCTCCAGAGGCAAGAAGATTAAAAGTGAAATTAAATCAGACGTAAAAGAGATTAAGAAAATTGCAAAAGCAAAAAAATAGTTAATTTATCGCGGGATCATAAGTAAATTAATATCCGTACCAATCCTTAAGTTTTTGGTCAATCGAACCATCATAAAATTGTTCTATATATTGTTGCTGTGATTGATTTCCAAGTAAATATTTTAGACTTCTAACATTTACAAAAATTCTTGGTACAAAATTTATACAAGCAAATAGTGCTAAGACTAAAATTATTTTTTCCTTATTTATTTTTGGATAGTATTTACCTAAGACAGCAACTTCAAGAATTATTAAAGTTATAAATCCAGAAATAGCGTATCTTGTAGAGAGTGGTGGCAAGTACCACCACAGCATCCATTGTGTAGCTGAAAATATAAATAAAACAGATATTTTTTTGTCCTTAAGTATTTGCTTTATTTTAAAAAATACTGGAATCAACAAGATGGATATTAAAGGTGAAATATAATCTCTAGAAATAATTAATTTAAATGGCGAAAATGGCAATAATAATGTTCGATCAAGAATGTATCTGATGGCGTTTTCCTGGCCACCAATTTCGGACAATTTATTCAAATGAATTGAGAATGAATAAAATGGATTTCCAGTTATAAAATATGAGTTTAAATAAAAATATGCTGGAATGACTAGCGGGAAGAGAAGAGCTGAAACTAAAATTAGTCGCGAAAAAAAATTCTTAGATTTAAAAAATAATTTCTTAGATGATTTTAATAAAAAATATAAATAGGTTGGAAGCAAAAAAATTGAAAATAATTTTGTTGCTAGACTTGCGCAGATGGCAAAAATAGATTTGAGATTGTTGCTCATTGTATTTGAATCTATGATTTTAATAAGAAAGTAAATCGCAAATATTTCCCAAAAAGCTTTTGCAACATCTACATAAAAACTTGCTGATTGCCACGAAACAACCTGAAAAGTTGAAACTAAGATAGCAATTCCAATCGAATGTTTTTTATCTAAGAAAAATCTTGATAGTTTATAAGTTGCAAAAATTAATCCCGTAGCAAAGAAATAGGCAATAAGTTTAGTTCCAGTCTCGCCCAAAAAATAATAACCAATCAAAAAAAACAAATCTGAAAACAAAGGATTTAGTGATTGATAAAGATCTGGAGTAAAAATTATTGAACCATTTTTAAGAATGCTATCTACAACAGGCAAATGATACCAGACGGCATCAAAGCCAGTTTCAGGAACTAAAACTTGAATAAAGTGAGAAAGCCAAATAAGGATCAAGAAATTAATTAAGTGATGGTTTTTAATTTCAAACATTAGCCGTATTCTATCAGACAAGATAGACACTTTAATAATTTGCTTGAGAGAATTAAGAAATTCTGGTTTATAATATAACCCCATGATGGGCGCCAATAGCTCAGTGGATAGAGCAACTGCCTTCTAAGCAGTAGGTCCCTGGTTCGAGTCCAGGTTGGCGCACTTGAGGATTTAACCTGGTGGTATTAGCTCAGTTGGTTAGAGCGCCGCTCTGTGGCAGCGGAGGTCGCCGGTTCGAGTCCGGTATACCACCCCAAGTATATCAAAGTAGATCAGTAATATATTCTATAACATTGACAGTTTGGTGCCTTTCTGCTACACTCTGCCACGTTAGTATCAAGATAAAACCAGATCACAGCGATTTGTGTATTGTCATGATATAGACAAAGTTTTGCACTTTAACAGTCGTTTCACTTATCTCTTTGGCTTTGAGCCAGTGAGTTAGAGCATATTGTGTGCTTTGACTGACTGGCTCAATTTCACCAAAAAGGAGGTGATTACTCTAAAAATCCAGAGCACAAGTCAAAAGAAGAACGTCGTGTAATTTCACCCCAAACTTTCAATAGGAGATTCAAATGTTCACAACTGACGTAATGGAACGGAACCAGTTCATCCAAGCAATGTCGTTCTCCACGCTCCTCGTGGGTGCAGTCCTTGGCGTAGGTGTATTCATCAGTTTTACCTGGACATTGTCCTGGTTGCTGATTGGTATCACCTTTGCCGTCGCAATTGGCTGCATTTTTGTCTTCAAGGGAAGCCACAATCCAACCGTGAGCTTTCTTGGCGTTAGCGGCATGAGCTTAGCGATGGGTTTGATGGTTGGTCCAGTAATTGCGACATACGCAGGTATTGTTGTGCTTCAAGCTGTATTCACCGCTCTTGCGATCATGGTCATTATGTCTGTACTCGGGATTATGTTCCCACAGGCTTTTATCGGCATCGGCTCATACCTGATGGCTGGTTTGACTATGTTGATTTTCGCGGGATTTGCCCAAATTTTCCTGACTATGCTCGGATTCGGCGAAGCTGTCAATATGCCTATCCTTGACTGGGTTGGTGTAGGTATCTTTACCTTATACGTCGCATATGACTGGGCAAAAGCGTTGGAAAATGCTGAAGATTACACGCTCGATGAAGCGATTGACGCAAGTGGCGGACTAATTCTTGATTTCTTGAATCTACTCCTCCGCTTGTTGGAAATCTACGCTCGTGCGCAATCAAGTAAGAGTGACGACTGATAGTTAGCAAAACGTTCGACCCTCCAGGTCAAAGTCCACAGTTGTGGAATTTGGTTTGGAGGGTGTTTTGTATCTAGACGTATAGATATTTGGTATCATAAACAGAGATCAAGGTTCGAACACACTCCCTGATCCCACCCAAAGGGTTGATTCATCAACTTATATTTACTTAGATTAAAATAATATTTAAAAAAACTTCACCAATCTTGCGTTGAAACATAAAATGGCAAAACTGAGCAATTCTAACTTATCATTAATTGCGCAATTTCAAAACCATCTTGGTCTTGTTCAAACAACTTTCCATACTTAAAGAGTAACAAACTTTGATTAATATTCAAGAAATTGTTATACTTTAAACACAAAGGTTGGATAA
>VFLK01000003.1 GCA_009885085.1 Minisyncoccota bacterium | reverse complement strand
TGCAAAATTTATTGGACATTTGAATATATTTTGTACATCAGGAATTTCATCTTCGTTTAGATCATGTAATAAAAGCATCGCCAACACATATTTCTGATATTCTTCAGGATGATCTCCGGCAAAAGTTGAGTCTTCGACTGCGGCTAGTGGACAAATTTCTTTTTCTCTGTTATTCATTTTTTTGGTTTAATAATATTATTTAATGTATTCAGCGCTATCTTTTATATAAGATATTATTTCTTTCGTTAAAGCTTTAATTAATTTTTCATCCTCAATATTCTCGCTTGCTACAAATTCAATACCTCTAATATGGCGAATAATCATTGCTGCGTGATATCTGTTCAAAAAATCTGGATCATTGGGAAATTGACTGCTAATAGCATCTAGCATTTCTTGATCAGATAATTTAATTTTATCCTTTATTGATAGATGTTTTTGCAAATCATCCCATGAGGTACCTTTATCCGTGAAAGTATTAGATAGAAGTCTCCAGCCAAAAGTCAATTTAATTGCCACTATTACTGGATCGCCAGTAAATACCTGTTGATCTATTAAAATTGGTTCTTCGTTTTCGCCAATTAATGCATTTCCTGGAGTAATATCTCTAGGAAAAATACCAATAGGAATTTCTGTATTAGGATTTGTTAATATATTTATTGCATTTTGCAAAATACTTTCTATTTCTGGTAATTCCGATGGTTCAATGTAATTAATAATTTTGCTGGTTCCGTCAAGGATTTCACTAAAAAGTTTTTGTCTTTTTTCTAGCCATTTTATCCACATTGATTTATCTTTACTTTTATTTTCTTGTCTGAAATAACCCTTTTTTTCCATTATTTCAATTATTTTCATACGATATTTATGAGCGATTCCCAAATCATTTTTTTCGCACAACAGTTCATCAATTGATTCACCTTGAATAAATTTCGTCAAAATACATGAAATTGCTTTGCATTCTTCACAAAGTACACCAATTGCAACTAAGGGATTTCCTGGAAATTGCTCTCGATCTATTTGCGACATTTCTAGCTGACTATTTTTGGTTGCGCTATTCATTTTTCCGTCTGGAGTTGTCTTTCTGACTAATAAATTCCCAGTAGTATCACTTACTAGATCAACATGAGAGTTACTCTTGCCTCCGTGAAATTTTTTTTCGTGTGTATAAATACAGTTATCAAACAATCCGTGTATCATATTCTATCTTATAATAAATAGACCTATATTATATCTAATTGTGCTGAAATTACAAGATTAAGCTGAATTTAACATTAAATACTCAACTTTTTTTTAAGATTAAGAAAAACTCTAGTTACGTTAGATAATTTTGAAGATTCTTTTAGGAGATAATAAAAATCAATCGTGATGCGCAACTTTTGTTTTTTGCGTCATAATTCCAGCTCCAACAATTAATACTGCTCCAAAAATTTGAGGCAAAATAAACGATTCTTTAAGAAATACTACAGAAATTAATAAAACAATTACTGGCACCGCCATTGACATAATTGTTGTATATGAAGCGCTGGCAACAGACAAAGATTTATTTAGATAAATATATATTATTGATTGAAAAAGAGATGAAAGAATAATTAATGATAAAAGCTCTGAGTTAAAAGATAACGAACCACTAGTTACAACTAAAAATGTTAAAGAAACAATTGCTCCCATGAGAGCTCGATAAAAGGACACAACATTTGGAAGAATATCTTTTTTTATCACAGCTTTATTGATGATTGTAGCTACAGCAAATCCCAAAGCTCCAAGTAAAATAAAAACATCCCCGACTTGAGGTAAAATTAATTTTCCTTTAGTTGAAATTAAATATGAACCCAGCAACATGGTTACAACCAAAATAATTTTCAATCGGCTCAGTGATTCCTTTAAAAATAAATAAGCTAACACAACAACGAACGCAGTTGATGTTTTGATCAAAAATCCATAATTAGCTGCAGTAGATAAATTTAAACCTATGTTTGAAACAATATTTGCCAAACCGCCGCCTATCATTCCAGAAATAATTGCCCCAAGAATACTTTTTTTAGATCCAGTAACTAACGATTTAGGATTAGTAGATAACAAAAATATAGCTAAGAAAATTGTACTTCCCACTAGAGTTTGAAAAGCAAGTTGGATAGGATCGATGCCTCGTTGCAATATTATTCTCGTAAGAATAATATTTATTGACCAGGAAATAGAAAATAAAGATACATATTGGAATTTTAAACTAAGTTTTCTCATAAAAAGATAATTATACTAAATAAGTAATCTAATTACTTTTTCAATAATATTTTCCCACAATAATAAAATTGCCAAGTGTTACTTCTCACGCAATTGATATAACTTGTCACCCAAAAAACCAGTAACTTCTGGAAATATCAATTCATTTCTTGGTGGTATTGCTGCGGGATGAAGAGTAAATATTCCATATTTATTATTAATGGAATCAAATGCTCTTTGCACGGCTTCTTGTTTCTGCCATTCAGGAAGCAGTTCTTCTTGATCTTGCTCTTTTAAAAGTGAAAGTCTAACAGCAAACTTAATCACGGGAAACTTGTCATGCCATTGAAGATATAATTTACTCACCCAATCAATCAAATCATTCAGGTGGTTTATTGATGTTCTCAAAGTTACATGCGTAGACCAGCCTTTTTCCTGTCCATACAAACCCAACTGCACCTGTCGTCCCGCAAGATTCATAACTCTAACTTTAGATATAATTTCAATACATAGATTTTTAAGCACATTTCCGATTTCGATATCATTTTCGTATAAATGATATCCCGTGATAGATCTACCGACACTTTTCATATGTTTAATTTTTTTATCAAGCTGACTTAAAAGATGAGTTTCCTCTCCATATGCAATTTTCATCAGTTCTTTGGACCAAAATGGACCAAAAATAATATTCAACTCTTCTTCTGACATAAATCTAATTTGATAAGGAACGGTAATATTAAATAATTTGAGTTTTTTTGAAAGAGCATAACCAATACCACAAACATCTTTAAAAGGTGTACTAGCCAACAAGGCATCTTTATTTTCGTCAGTAATTTCTAATGTAGTACCTTTGGGAGCAACTTCGCTAGCCATCTTGGCCAGTAATCTATTTTCAGCGATACCAATATTGCAAGTAACCCACTCGCCTAGTTCTTTTTTAATAAGATCATGGATGCAATTTCCGAGATCTTTGATGTTGGGATATAAATTTTTCCGACAATCAGATACGTCAATAAAAGCCTCATCTAGCGAATAAATGTGTACAGATGGCGATATTGTTGCAAAAACCTTTTGTAAACGCTTGGTAGTGTCAAGATACCTATCAAACGCTGCTGGAACACAAATAAGTTCAGGACAAAGAATCAGGGCTTCTCTTTTTCTAGACCCTGTTTCAATTCCAAATTTCTTGGCTTCTTTGCTGACAGCGATCAAGCAAGTTCTGCCCCCATCTTTAATGACACCAATCGGTTTATTTCTTAGATGGGGATTCTCTTGCTGTAAAATAGTTGCAAAATAAGAATTGATATCAACATGTAAAATAGTTTTTTTCATTAAAATTTTTATATTTCGCTGGACGGTCACTCGACCCAGACTTCCATTATTTTCCACTGCTCTGATTCCCGATTAAATTCCAAACGATACAAATTTCCGCGAGAAATAACGCTATATAAGCGTTTTTTAATGACTCCGTCTCTAGTATTATTAGAAAGTGTGATCTCCTTGATAGGAAAGACATTATCCTTCCACTTAAATTTTTTGGGGATAAATTGAAAATTAGCGTAAACTCCAACTACAGAAATATCTTCTTCAATTGTTAGATACATGTATCCATAATACAATAAGAAAACCCGAAACTGTCAATGACAAATTATGAGATTATTATCTCCAAATTTTATTAGCTTCATCTTGAAGAAATGGTAAATAATAATCTGCTCTAGTAGGAGTTACTGCTGATTTGATATCAACGACACCCGTCTCATTTATAGAATAGGTATTCTCGTGCCAAACAAAATGTACTGGATCTTTTGCCAGGCCAATTAATTGTTTTAAATGATATACCAAACTATCTATAGACATACTACTAGGAGCAATATAAGGTTTCTCTATAGGAAACTCCTCATTAGCTGCTTCCAAATCTGCTCGTGCGGCTTCTTCAGCTGCTTTATTTTGACCTTCATTCATAATAAAACTCCGTAATAAATATTACTGTCTAAAGTAGCATATCAAAGAATAAAATAATTTGCTATTTTAATATGTCTTTTGCTTTGCAAACTAACTTAGCGATATAATAAATCAATGAAAAAAATATTACCAGTACTACTATGGTGGTTGGCTCTCTCATTAATTTGGGGGATCTTCAGATTATTCGAGTCAACAGAATTTATCTCTGAATTAATAGCCAAACCAATTATTTGGCTCGGTTTTTCAGCCATACTTTTTAAACTTAAATTAATACCTGAAAGCGTTATTAATGATTTAAAAAGTTTCTATCTAACCAAAAAACCATTCTTCAAAATTGTCATTCTTCCAATTATTGCCATGTTGCTTTATTTTATTTTAATTAATTTTAGACAACTCGCAGTAATTAAATTCGAGCTCGCACCTGTTGCAATATTTCTGCTGATCTTAACTGTTGTTATAAATTTTGCTACTGCCATCATTGAAGAAATAATTTACAGAGGAATCATGTATGTTTGGTTGCTACAAAAAACTAACGAAGTTATTTCGTTTCTACTAGTTCAATTATTGTTTTTACTGGGACACCTACCTATTCTACTTTTAACTTCAGACTCTATATCAAGCGCCTTAGTAAGATCATTTTTTATTCTACTTCTTGGATCAATTCATACAGGAATTTTCAGATTAAATAAATCACTATATTCTTCAATTATTTCTCATGGTGTGTGGAATACACTCATTGGAATTCTGCTTTTATTTTAATCATACTTATTTTAATATGCCTACAACGGAAACAAGTATAGAACTTAAAGTTAAACCCGAATTTAATATAGAAGATTTAAACGATCTAAAAGTACATGAAGTTTCTAGTATGCCATGTAATATAAGTGGTTTTGATGAAAATTTTTTTCTCGCTCTTAGATTGCAAAAGAATATTGATACGATCCATCCAAATCTAAATTATTCCTTGCGTCTAAGTATATCTTCAAGCTCCAATGCCCAAGAAATACTTACTATCACCCCTGACTTATGGCCAGACTTTATTGAGCCAACAGAAATTGCCTTTGAAATATTTCACATATTTCTTGATGAAAATGGAGAAACTGCAGAATTGATACCTCATATTAAAGTAAAAGATGATGTAAATTATCTTAAAAAAAATGTTGGGAGTTCGCTATTTGCACTGAACAACGAGATCGCGAAATACGTAATGACGTTATTTCCTAAACTTAAAGAAGTAACCATAACTTTAATTGATGCATCCAAAAATGAATGGACTAAAAAAAGAGCTGAAAATGATGAAGGATTCAAAGATCATGATGGTGATAAAATATATCAAAAAGTTATCAAAAAGAACACAATAAATATCTATTTATAGGTCTTTTAGTTGATCCCGGGCTGGGTCTTCAGCCCATGCTCCAGACACTCATTCGTTTATACCCTTTAGGGTGTGTAGGCTCAAGTCAATCCTCCGCCTATGCTTCGGAAATTCCTTCATAGAATTCAGTCAGGATTCTAAATATGTTTAATCACCAATTCGAATTAATATAAAAAAAGATAGCTAATGCTATCTTTTTTTATATTATCACACTGTTGGACTATGTGAGAACCTCCTAACAAGATTTCACTTTGTTTTTTTAACTTTTTCTAACTTTTCGGAAGTAATTTCGAAAATGAGCGGACCCCTTGAGTTTCTATTTTCTAATATCGATTTAATCCTTTCAAGCTGAGATCTCGCTTGTTCTAAATTAAAAGGAGTCATAACTCAGCCTAATATTCCCTCTTCTTCACCAGTGCTAAAAGGCTCAACATCTGATTTATATTTTAGTTCATATTGAATGGTGTATTTAAACATACCTGATTCCTCCAGTTCTGCGTCTGGTTTTTCCGAAACCGGTCCCCACTCTCTCTGTCTCTCTTCATTTGAAATATTCATAATTTGTATCCTTTATATAAGAAATTATATATGTACAAAGCCAACAATCAACCGTATATTTTATCCCATAAAAGTCTTTAAAATTATAACCGTCCTAGTTGAATTAAAAATCACTTGAGGGGAATAAAAGATCCCGTACGTAGACGCTATTCGAACCTATTTTATGCAAAAATAAAATTAATATATGCCTCTTCTCTATTAATTATAATTATTTCACACTTATTCTTTGGCAAGCGGTGACTCCCAAACAAGTAAAAAATTGAATTGATCCTTTGCTCTCTGGAGCATATACAAACACCTTATCGCATCATCTCGAATTTTTAACTTTTTTTGAAGATCTTCCAACTTGAACATTTCCCCTTTTCTATCACCTATGAGTTGCGGATCAATAATGAAACAAATTTGAGTATCGTTATAACTGTTTGTTTTTTTATTTATAAAATCTACG
>VFLK01000014.1 GCA_009885085.1 Minisyncoccota bacterium | reverse complement strand
TTGGACTTGGCGTAGGCGTAGGATCCGGAGCATCCCAAGCAACTCCAATTCCAATATGAACTACATTACTTTCCTTTGATTCACCAGATCTTGAAAATGCCTTTGCTTTGATTTCATGTTTTTTATTAGCAGACATTGAAAGTGAGCCCTCATAATTTCTTTGATCATTAATTGTCTCTCTTAAATTTCCGTCAACATAAATTTCTATTTTAGAAATTCCATCACTCGAATCAGAATCTATTTTCACTTTAATATTAGTCGTATTTGCATCAAAATTTTTATGATCCTCTGGCTCCGACACCTTTACATAAATTTCTTTCGTCTCTCCACAATATTCAGTTGGATATTTGTATCTGCCGTCCTCTTGTCCACTAATCCAGGCATCAATTGCTTGTTGCCATCTATTAATGCCATCAGTGCTAAAAGGATCATTTTCTTTGACTATAATAAATTCTTTTTCCTCATAATCATTAGCCGCAACTCTAGCATCGCTAGCAAGCTTCGACTCGCCCTTACAAAGTTTCATTTTCTGATGAATTGGGTCGGGAAGACTAGGAATAAATTCTGAAATAAAATAGTCTTCTCTAGATTCAAAATCATTATGAGCTGGCCATCCAGAAATTTTATCAACACCTATTTTTTCGACTCCACTTGGAACTGTCCATTCTGGATCAGAATAATTTTCAAGTTTTAGAGCCTCCAACATTATATTTCTCCAAATAGGAGTAGCTCCAGATACACCCGAAGCAACGCTCTTCATTTCTGAGTTATTATTGTTTCCAACCCAAGCAGCAACAACGATATCTTGACTCCAACCAACTGCCCAGTTATCTCTTTGATCATTGGTAGTTCCAGTTTTAACCGCAACATTTGGACTTACATTTAATAATGAATTTGTTCCAAAGGCTATTGCTCTAGCAAAATTATCCGAGAGAATATTATTAATTAAAAAGGCTTCTTGAGGAAGGAAAACTTGTCGTCCCTCAACTTGTCTGTGTTCATAAACTACTTTACCATCTTTATCTTCAATTTTTAAAATTGCTACTGGCTCAACTTTTTGACCATAGTTTGCAAAAGAACTATAAGCAGTAGCCATATCAATCATATGAACTTCAGCACCTCCAAGTGTTACAGCCAGTCCGAACCTTTGCATATTTTCTTTAGTTGGCTCTAAAGTTACAAAACCCATATCGTAAGCCAAAGTTAAAAAGTTATCTATTCCTACGGTTGCCAAAGATTTAACAGCAGGAATATTTAAAGAACTGCCTAAACTATTTCTCAATGTGACTGGTCCACGAAATTTTCCATCATAATTTTTTGGTTCGTAAACTTTGGCAT
Source organism: Minisyncoccota bacterium (assembly GCA_009885085.1). Taxonomy (GTDB): domain Bacteria; phylum Patescibacteriota; class Microgenomatia; order UBA1400; family PJMF01; genus VFLK01. The sequence continues at coordinate 11,738 of VFLK01000014.1, read as the reverse complement.
TTTCATGAGGCGCAAACACAGTTGGCACATCCATGATCATAGTCGAAGGAGAAAAACCTTTTTGAATCATGGCCAAGTAGGTAACTGGCTTTATCGAAGATCCAGGTTGTCTCAAACCATCAACCACAACATTGAACTGACCACCAATTTCGTTATTTGAATAATCTTTACTTCCAACCATGCTTAAAATTTCACCAGTTTTCGGATCCATAACCATGGCAGCGCCATTAGTAATATTTAAACCTACAACTTTATCAACTTCTGTTGTTACGACCTCTTGTGCTTTTTCTTGAAGATCTAAATCTAGCGAAGTTGTCACTTTGAAACCACCGGCATCAACGGCATCTTCACCAACTATTTCACCTAAAAGATCGCTGACATAAAATACAAAGTGAGGTGCCTTAATAGAAACTGCAGACTTTTCAAACACAACCGTATCTAGATCACCAAGAGCTTGTTCGTGAGCTATGTCAGTTATATATCCATCCTCTTGCATTCTTCTTAGAACTCCCTTGGCTCTAAGTTTCCACAAAGGTTGACCGTCTTCGTCTGTCTTTCCAGCATATGGAGAATATGCGGATGGTCGTTGTGGCAAACCAGCTAAAATTGCCGACTGTACTAGGTTCAATTCGTTGATTGGCTTATTAAAATAAATTTCAGCAGCTGTACCAACTCCCCAAGCAGTTCCACCATATGGAGCTTCATTCAAATACATTTCAAGAATTTGCTCTTTAGAAAATTTGCGCTCTATTTGAAGTGAAAGTACTAACTCCTTGAATTTTCTGACTACACTTCTCTCATTGGTGAGCAAAGCATTTTTGACTAGTTGCTGAGTTAGGGTAGAACCACCGATCACTCGATTTTTGAAAATTGCGTTGTATGGGATTCTAATAAGTGTCAGTAAATCGAAGCCTTGATGCTTATAAAAATCCTTATCTTCAATCGCAACAGTAGCGTTTTGCAAATCTTTTGGAATCTGATCTATAGTTACAGGAGTTCTTCTTTGATCATCAAATAAATCATATAGAAGCTTGTCATTTCGATCGTATATTTTTGTACTATAACCATCACGCCTGACGACTTCACCGGGCTTTGGCAAATTTCTAGAAAACCAAGCAAAAGCAGTAAAGAATAATAAAATTCCACCTACAATTGCAATTAGACTTCCGAAAGCCACAAATCTCATTAATTTTGCGTAAAATAATTGTTTATTTTGTTGACTCATTCTTGATTTTGCTGATCCAGTCAGGGCAGTTCTGCTTGGATAAACTTTCTTAGCACGAAAAGGAACAAATTTCCTGAGAAACCTGAAGGTCTGCCTTTTAAGCTTAGATAGGTTTATTTCCATATACTAATTGTACCTAATTTTTCTAGAGTCACAATGCGACAATACTTCTTGACATATCATATTAATTCTGTAAAATTCAAAAACATGAGTATATTTTGCACAACTCACCGCTACGCCATTATTAACCTTACATGGAATAAGGAACTGCGGGGTGCGTAAATAATACTTTAGAAACATATTTTACAAACCTCGCAACAAAAGCGAGGTTTTTTGGTTTTAGAGGGAACAAAGCGTTTTTTCATAAGACCAAACAAAAAAAATATGGACACTGCACATTAACAAAGTCAATAAAAAAAAATAAGTAATTTTTGGGTGGCCGCGAGTAGATTTCGGAAATACTGAGATCTGTTGGCGGCCACCCAAAAAGCAAGTTTTAGAGTAGGGTGAGTAAATTTTTATGGAGAACCTGTGATGGCAAAACAAAGAAGTGACAACCAAGTTCCTGCAAAACCCAAAAAGGTAAAACCCAAATGTCCTGATTGCGGGGGAACCCTCGGTCTTTTCGGGGGTTGCAAAATCTGTGCCCAGCGCGAGCGCCTAAGAAAAAGGGACGAAAGAAAGAAAAGGGAGGAAAATAAAGCCAAACAACGCGCCCGCCAGCGCGCTAAAGATGGGTTGGCCTAAATTTTCTCAACCCAAAAAAATTTTTATTGACTATGTCAGGCAATCTTTTGATCGCCTGCTTAGTCTTTTGTAGTTGAAATATATTCGACTATTAAAGACAGCAGGCGATCAAAAGCAGTGTTAAATTTGCCACAATTAACAATCCAATATATAATCCGTTTCAGATGACAAATAACAAATTTTTTTCTAGCTTCTTTTTCTACTTCCAAAAATAATGGGGGCAGGTTGCTAATTAAAAATTAACAAAAAACCAGCTCCCAAAAATGGGAGTTTTTTTATGTTTAAAATTACATAAAGTCAGGTTAGAATGGAATGAAGGCAAACATGATAACAATAGCAGAACTTAAACAAAAAATTGCTGAAATTAAATCCCAATTAGAGGCTGATTTAATTCAAAATTTAGCAAAAGAAGAGCTAAGAATTAAATTCCTTGCAAAAAAGGGTCTTTTTAACGAACTCGCAAAAATTATTTCTCAGGTCAAACCTTCGGACAAAAAAGAAACTGGACAGCTTCTAAATGAAGTAAAAACTGAAATTACTGAAAGTATAGAAAAATCAACAAAATCATCCAGTGACTCTAAAAATAAATGGGTCGACCTTACTGCTCCAGGAATTAAACCAAAGACTGGCCACATGCATCCAGTTTCTCAAGCAATGGAAGAAATTACTCAAATTTTTGAAAGGATCGGCTTTAGTCGATCTAGATACCCAGAAGTTGATTGGGATTGGTATGTTTTTGAAAGTCTAAACATGCCAAAGAACCACCCGGCTCGTGATGAATGGGAAACATTTTTTATAGATGCTCCAACGGACAAGAAAATGGGCAAAGTCGTGCTTACAACCCACACCTCAAATGGACAAGTGCGCGAGATGGAAAGACTTGAAAGCAAGCCACCTATTAGAATGATTAATATTGCCCGATGTTACAGGCGTCAACAAGATGCTACCCACACACAAATGTTTCATCAATTCGAAGGCCTAGTCATTGATAAAGGAATTAACATCCAAAATCTAAAAGGCACACTAGATTATTTTGCTGAACAATTTTATGGTCCTGGAACAAAATCTAGAATTAGACCTTTTCACTTTCAATTTACCGAACCATCGCTTGAAGTAGACTTTTCATGTCATATCTGTCACGGAACAGGATTTTTAGATGATAAAACTGAAACTCCTGAAGACCAAAGACAAAAATGCAAATTCTGTAAATCTGGTTGGCATGAGGTTGGTGGGGCAGGAATGGTCCATCCAAACGTTCTCAAGGCTGGTGGTTTTAACCCAGACATCTACACAGGGTTCGCTTTTGGCTGGGGTGTAGAAAGAACTTACACTCTTAAAGAAGGACTCAACATCGACGATATTAGATTACTTTACAGTGGAGATTTGAGATTTTTGGAGCAATTCTAATCTAATAATCAAAAAGTAGAAATTAAAGATTATGTTCTTAACAAATATTTATAAAGTGAACCTGATGGAGCAAAGATTTAAAATTTTAACTAAATCTGCGTAATTGAGTTTACTTTATAAATATTTGTTAAGAATACAGAAACATTAAACTATGAACATACTAATACCTCACAAATGGCTACTGGAACACCTCGACACCAAGGCAACCGAAGCTGAAATTCAAAAATACGTTTCTCTTTGCGGACCGTCAGTCGAACGCATTTACCAGATAGAAGGCGAGAGCGTTTACGATATGGAAATTACGACCAACAGAGTTGATAGCATGTCTGTTAGAGGTATTGCCAGAGAAGCGGCAGTTATTTTAGAGCAATTTGATGTTCGTGCCAAATTAATTCCAAGCAAAATTATTAGGAATGTAAAAATTGATGTCAGTCCATCTCAGATGCTACCGCTCCCAAAAATTAATAATGATCCAAAATTATCAAAACGACTTATTTGTGTTGTTTTAAGCGGAGTAAAACGAAATGAAACTCCAGATTGGATGGCAAAAAGATTAAAACAAACTGGTCAAAATGTTCATGATGCTGTTATTGATATTACCAACTATATTACGCACGAGCTTGGTCATCCTTGTCACGCTTTCGATTATGATAAGTTGATGAAAACCGGTGGTGAAATTAACGTTGTGGAGGCCAAAAAAGGTGAATATTTCTCAACGCTTGATGGAGAAACTTTTACAACTGTCGGCGGAGAAGTCGTTTTTAAAAATGGGCTGGACCAAATTATTGACCTGCCATCGATTAAAGGCACTGCAAATACATCCATAGATGACTCAACCAAAAACGTTTTACTTTTACTCGAATCAATCATGGCCGAAAAAGTCAGATTTGCTAGCATGACCCACGCAATTAGAACAATTGCTGCTCAACTAATGGAAAAAAATGTTGATCCAAATTTGGCAGAAGATGTTTTACTTAGAGGAATTGAACTGTACAAAGAGTTAACCGATGCTAAAGTTGCTAGTAAAATTTATGACCAATTTCCAGGCAAAAAAGCACCAAATACTGTAGAAGTGACACTTACTAGAATCAACGAGTATCTAGGAATCGATATAACTATGGAGAAAGTTGTTTCTATTCTCAAACAACTTGAATGTCGCGTAAAAGTTGAAAACTTAAAAACTGCTGATAGTAACAAAAAAACAGCCGGCGCGAATAAAGCAGCCGGCGCGAATAAAGTAGCCGGCGCCAAAAACGCCAACGATCTAATTACCGTTTACCCACCAACTTTTAGACCTGACATTGAAATTCCCGCTGACGTCATTGAAGAAGTCGCAAGAATTTACGGCTATCACAATTTTCCAAGTGTACTGATGGACACACCTATCCCTACACATAGGCAAAAAGGAGTTGATTTTACCATCGAAAACAGAATAAAAAGACATTTATCTAGCATCGGACTTCAAGAAATTTATTCCTATTCCATGGTAAGCGAAGAAATTGCATTAAAAACTGACTCGCTTGAAAATCATTTAAAGCTGAATAATCCATTAACTGACGATCGCGTATACATGAGACTTTCTTTGATTCCATCGCTAGAAGAAATTCTTGATCAAAATCCACAAACGCCAGAATTATCCGTGTTTGAAATTGCTAATGTTTATCCGGTTGTCAAAGATTCTCTGCCCAACGAAAAACTTCATTTCAGCATAGTCTCAACACTTCCATATAGAGAGGTAAGGGGAATTATCGAAAGTTTGATGTTAAAATTATTTGTTGAAAATTTTAACATCGATATAGCACTGGGTTCAGAAAATGAAAATATTGGTGTAATCACAGCCACAAATTCAACTGAAAAAATTCCTGTCGTTCTAGGTGCAATCAAGGTTCAAGACAACGGCCGAACTGTGGCAGAAATGGAATTTGCCAAACTTTTATCAGTGGTCAAAACTCATCCAAAATATCAGCCAATTCCTAAAACTGCATACATGGTCGAAGATATGACTTTTACACTCGAGCCAAAAACATTAGTTGGCGATCTAATGACTACAATTTTGAAGCTTTCTCCAATGGTCACTGATGTAAAGCTTAAAAATCAATATAATGAGAATTTCTCCTTTACGATTACATATCATGACGATGCTAAAAATATATCCGCTGAAGATGTAGAACCAATTAGAAAACAGGTAGCCCAAGTTTTAAATTCAATATACAAAGCAAAATTAGTCGGAGAAGTTTAGAATATTAAGAAAGATACTATGACAAAAAATATCGATGAAGTTCTATCAAGAGGTGTTGCAGAAGTTTTGCCTAATGTGGATTCACTTAAAAATTTGATGGGTTCCAAAAAAATCCGTGTATTTTTGGGCATAGATCCAACGGGCTCATTACTTACACTTGGGCACTCGGTAGTTTTGAGAAAAATCCAACAATTTGCAGACCTAGGACAAGAAGTTATTTTATTAATTGGCAACGGCACTGTAAAAATTGGTGACCCAACTGGGAAAGACTCCACCAGACCAGAATTAACAGACGAGCAAATTACTGAAAACTTTAAGAATTGGAAAGAACAGGCTAGTAAAGTACTCGATTTCGATAAAATTGAAATTAAATACAACGGCGATTGGCTGGACAACATGAAAATGACAGAAGTCATCAAACTCATGGCCAAAACAACTGTCCAACAGCTCATGGAACGAGATATGTTTCAAAAGAGAATTGAAGAAGGCAAACCAATTTATGGACACGAAATTATGTACCCACTTCTTCAAGGTTACGACTCAGTTGCAATGGATATAGATTTAGAAGTAGGTGGCACTGACCAAACTTTTAATATGATGATGGGTAGAACCTTACAAAAAGCTTACAACAATCATGATAAATGGGTTCTAACTACTCCAATTATTAATGGAACTGATGGCAGAAAAATGAGCAAATCATATGGAAACTTTATCGCTCTCACAGAAAATCCAAATGATATGTATGGCAAACTAATGTCTGTGGCAGATGAGATGATTATTCAATATTTCACTTTGCTTACTGATGTTTCCATCGAAGAAATTTCAGACATGGAGAAAAAGATTTCAGCTGGTGAAAATCCGATGGTGTTTAAAAAACAATTAGCCCAAACAATTACAGAAATGTACCATAATTCTGAAGCAGCGTCAGAGGCAGCAGAAAATTTTAAAAATACCGTGCAAGATAAATCAGCCCCAATAGATATTCCTGAAATTTCTGTTCTAAAAAATAAAAATGAAAAAATGACAGTTTTAGATTTGGTAAAAGTTTGTTCTCCAGAAGAAAGCAATTCTAATATTCGCAGATTAATAGAGCAGGGAGCAGTTTCAGTAGATGGAGAAAAAATTACTGACCCTAATGGAATAATTTCACTAAAGTCTGAAAGTATTTTAAAATCTGGCAAAAGAAGTTTCTATAAAATAAAATTAAAATAGAAAAAACTAACTGTAACATTTTTTGAAACAGTTCAAAATAAAGGAAACAATATGAAAAAAAGAACAAAAGATAGAATCGTAAAACTATTCGTAATTATTTTTATAGTTGGAATGGTTGCAAGCTCATTTATAACTGCTTTTTTCTATCTTTAAAAAATTAATCATCATCTGATCTTTCTTGTATTTTAGATGTTCTTTGCATTCTTCTTAATTTGCGTGACGAGTCATGAGGTTTCTGCGATTTTAAAAGTGCTTGCAAATAATGAAGTATTCCGTGTTTTTTTATAATTTCTTCTGGAGTATCTTTCTCTAAATCGGTTCTGCTTGGGGTTCTTTTTTCTCTTGCCATATATTTCAATCCAAAACAACATTATCTACAACATTGAAAAATATGCTAGAGTAAAAAGATGTATTCCTTAGAAACCTCGCTGCAAACAATCAGAGGCATTGGCCCCAAACTTTTTGAGAAATTATCTCAAGATGGTTTCTTTAATGTCAAAGATTTGTTACTATTCTTGCCTCTTCGATATTCCGATAGATCAGAAATTGTCAAAATCTCAGATTTAGAACAAGATAAATTAATCACTTTCAAAGCAAAACTAAAAAGTATTAGTGGTTTCTATAAGAATCGTCGTCGTATGGATACGGCGGTAATGGAAGATGAAACTGGAAAAGTTAAATTGATGTGGTTTAACAATAAATTCATTAGTAAATCCCTTATCGTGGGAGAAACTTACATGATTAGTGGCAAACTAAATGATCGAGGCACAATTACCCAACCAACAGTAGAATTAGATAAAGCCGATACTATCCACACAGGAAGGCTTGTTCCTTTATATTCAAGTACTATTGACATTCCACAGGGAAACCTTAGAAGAATATTGCGTAATATCACCACCCAACTAGAAAATAACAATAAAAATCAGGTCGAGATTGTTAAGGCAATTGTTAAACTTCATTTTCCCGACTCCGAAGAATCTATTATTAGTGCTCGAGAACAATTAGCACTCGAAGAGTTGCTTTCGCTCATCAAAACTTCAGAAAAAATCAAAGAACATTGGAAAAATTTGCAATCCGCAGAATCAATTACATTGTCTGAGCCACAGATTCCAGATACGATTCCTTTTGAACTAACCTTAGCTCAACAAAGATCGGTGAAAGAAATTCTTTCAGATTTACAATTATTCACACCAATGAACAGAGTTTTGATTGGTGATGTCGGATCTGGAAAAACGGTTGTTGCTGGAATTGCCGCTCAACAGGTTCTAAATTGCGGACATTCTGTGGCATTTGTAGCACCAACTAAAATCCTAGCTGAACAACACTTCGAAACATTAACCAAACTATTTCCCAAGATAGATCTAGTTTTATTAACTGGGAAATCTAAATTTGCCGAAAAACCAAAATCGGATAATTCTAAAGATAATGCCAGTGACGCACCCAAAACTCCTAAACTATTTATTGGCACCCATGCAGTTATCAATAAGTTAGATAAAATTAAACCTGGACTGATTATTTATGATGAGCAACATCGCTTTGGAGTCAAACAAAGATCTACTGGCGGAGATCTCAGTGGTGGTACAAATATCAGCGACAATTCTAACTTTCTCCCAACCAAAATCTCGACTCCCCACACACTCACAATGTCAGCCACACCGATTCCAAGAAGTCTAATGCTGACAATTTTTTCTCATTTAAAAGTAAGCTTTATTGATGAAATGCCAGCTGGAAGAAAAACCACCAAGACTTGGATCGTTCCAGAAGAAAAAAGAGAGGCAAGTTATGAGTGGATTCAAAATGAGTTAACAACCAAATTCACCAGTTCCAAAAAACCTAATACTGACTCCGAAAACTCTGCAGAATCATCAAGTAATAACTCAAAACTGGCAATAATCATTTGTCCATTTATCGATCCATCAAATCATGAGGCTTTTGAAAATGTTGCGTCAACTAAGGAAACTTATGACAACATCAATAAATATTTTTCTGGTAAAAAAATAACTCCTTCCAACACCGCCAAACATAAATTAATAATTGGCCTTCTTCATGGCAGAATGAAAAAAGAAGAACAGAACGAAGTGATTAAAAAACTTTACAACAACGAAATTGATATTTTGGTTACCACACCAATTGTCGAAGTAGGAGTTGATTTACCGACTGCTTCAATAATTGTCATTCAAACTGCGGATCGCTTCGGCATGGCCAGTTTACACCAACTTCGCGGCCGCGTGGGCAGGGCAGGGCAACAAGGATATTGTCTGCTTTTTTCTGAATCAAAATCAAAACTAGCAGAAAAGAGACTCAAACAATTCTCACAAGAAAATAATGGCCTAAAACTAGCAGAATTAGATCTGAAGAACAGAGGATCTGGTGATATTTTTGGAACAACGCAAAGCGGCTTTTCACAACTAAAGTTTGCAACCTGGACAAATTTGGAACTAATCACTAAGGCGAAACAAACTTATGAAACTTTGCCTAAAAATTGGAAACCTTTTTTTGAGATTTCAAATGCGGAAAATGAAACCAAACCTTTGGCTAATTAAACAGTTTAGACTTACCCTTGCCATTTGCCTATCTATACAGTAAAATTCCCCTCTGACCACTTTTTGGTTAAGTGGTATACTTTAATAGGAAAAAACCAGAGAATATTAAGTTGAAAGGGAGCCATGGGCGCACTACCAAAAAACAAAATAACAAGAGCAGAACGAGGCAAAAGACGTAGAGGCAATACTCCTAAATTAAACAAGGACGTTAACACTACATCTATTCCAATGCACAAACAGGGTTTTGTTGCACAATTTCTAAAATCTCTTGGTGTAAGTACAAAATAATTAACTAAGTCTAATGTAGAAGGATTACAATGCCAGACCATAGACACGATCGTCGCGTTGAACTAATGCAAGATCTGTTTGCTTGTACCTTTAACTCTGGAAGCATCGAAGATTGTCTCGAACATAGACCAAAAGATTCGGTAATCTACCAGATAGTAGTCGACCTGAGTTCGATTGATGAGCAGATTCAACAAGCTGCTCCCGAAAGACCCCTTAGCGAAGTAAATAAAGTTGACCTTGCAATCCTAAGGTTAATTGTGTTTGAATCTAATAGCAAGAAAACACCAAAAAAAGTTTTACTTAATGAGGCAATAGAACTAGCCAAAGACTTTAGCGGCGAAAAATCACCGGGATTTGTTAACGGTGTGCTTGCAAAAATATTACTAACTGAATAAATTAAAACTATGACCTCAAAATCCGCTCGCTTCGAAGAGATACTTACCATTATCCAAAATATTATCGCTGACATGACCGGAAATGAACTCGAAGATGTTGATCCTCAATATAATCTGGAAGACGATCTTGGAATCACAGAAGTTGATTTCAAAAGAATCCTAAAGACTATTAATTCTTATTTCAACATAGACCTAAACCATAAAGAAATTTCTGAAGATATAGAAACAGTAACCGAGCTAACAATCTTAGTTCAAGAAGAATCTGAACTTGGATAAACCTATGCTACCCGAATTTAAAGACAAATTATTACTTGAAACAGCGCTAACTCATCGAAGTGCACTAAATGAAAAGAAATCTAACATTAAAGTTTCAAATGAAAGATTGGAATTCTTGGGCGACGCAGTTTTGGAACTCTCAACTACAAAATTTTTATTCGACAAATTTCCAGACGAACCTGAGGGTGTTCTTACAGCATACAGAAGTTCTTTGGTCAAAACTACAACCTTAGCAAGGATTGCAGTCAAACTTGGATTAAATGAAATGCTTTTAATGAGCAAAGGTGAAGAAGCAACCGGTGGTAGAACAAATGTGGGTATTTTGGCAGATGTTACCGAAGCAGTTTTAGGTGCTCTCTACATCGATCAAGGTTCAAAAGCCGTCGATGAACTATTAGGAAAAATTCTTTTCCCAGAAATTAACACCATTATTGAAAACAAACTCTACAAAGATGGCAAGAGTTTTCTCCAAGAAGTTGTCCAAGCTAAAAACCTAGAAACACCTACTTATCAAGTAATCTCAGAGATTGGACCTGATCACGATAAAGAGTTTACTGTTACGGTAACCATCAGTGACAAGGTCGTCGGTAGAGGAATTGGCAAGAGTAAACAACAGGCTCAACAAGCTGCAGCAATCGAGGCTCTCAAGAAATTTGATGCCACTTGAGAAAAATGTGTATCTGAAGTATAATTCTCACTCTTGGGTAAGAAAACCCAAGTTTGAGTAAAATAAATTGAAAAGAACAAACTAAATATGTTGAAAATTAAATTAGCAAGATTCGGTAAAAAAAATCAGCCACACTTTCGTATTATCGTTAATGAAGCACGTTCAAGACGTGATGGCGAATATATGGCACAGCTTGGATCTTATGCTCCAGCCGAAACTCCAAAACTTTTAGAAATTGACATGAAGGAATATAACGAATGGCTAAAAAAAGGTGCTCAACCAACAGATACAGTTGCATCTTTAGCAAAACGTTTTGAATCTGTAACACCATTCCCAAAAAAGAAAGCTCAAATATCAAGAAAAGCTAAAGCTAAATTAGTTGCTGCAAAAGCAGAGGCTGCTAAACCAAAGGAAGAAGCAGTAGCAAAAGAAGAAGTCGCTCCTGAAGTAACCGAAAAAATAAAAGAAGAAGTAGCTGCACCGGTCGAGGCTGTTGAGGTAAAAGCAGAAGCGGTAGCTAAAGAAGAAGTAACTGCACCAGCAGAAGATTCAAAAACAGAAACAAAGTAATTTCTACCCTAAAGGGCGCAAAAAAAAGGAACAATGAAAAACCTACTAGAATACATCCTAATTCATTTAGTTCAATTTCCAGAAGACGTCAAAGTCGAAGAAGAAACTGACGACAGAGGCTCACTATTTACCATTCATGTTAACCCAGAAGATATTGGTAGAGTCATCG
>VFLK01000016.1 GCA_009885085.1 Minisyncoccota bacterium | reverse complement strand
TGATGGTAGCGACAATTACTTAAATCTGACCCTTAAAAATACAAATCCCGCTGACTACAGGGCAAGCAGTATTTCTATAAGGCAAGATACAGCAAATTCTTTCACTTATGACTGCGATTATGAAAATAAGAATCCTTATGCGCAAAAGATTGTAAACTACTCTGATGTAACAACACAGGATGGCTATAACTTGAGAATTTCTGAATACGAAAATACTCAAGGTTATGACGTTGTTTACTATGATGTTTGCGAGAAGCGAGGCGAAAAATACGTCAATAGAACTTCATATGGAAATATATCAGTTAATCCTGGACCTTTTAGTTTTCAAGAGGCAGTTGAAAAAATTTCACCAATCTTAGCTTCAGTTTCTTTTAAAAAGAAAATTCCACTCTAGATGTTAGAGAGCCTGAATATATATCTACCGCAACTGATTCATCTGAGTCTTCATATGGCTTCTCAAAAACTTTAATGAAAGTTCCAGCAGGTGACGATGAGCTTGTACTTTTTTACGGATCATCAGCAGGAAATAATAATAATTGTAATGCTACTAGTTCATTTCTTATAGAAAAATACAGTCTTGATGACAGGGCAATATTTGTAGTGCCAACTGGCTACGGACTATGTTTAAAAGAAAATTCTTGTTCTTTGTGCGTTGATGGAGAATTTAAAGATCCAACTTCAGATCTTTCCTCTTGTTTAAATCAAATATGCCAATAGAAGATGATAAATTTTATCTTAATTTTGTATTGGTATAATTATATCTATGAATCAAAATATTCAAGCAATTATTCTTGATGTAGACGGAGTCATCGTTGGTGAGAAAATTGGTTTTAATTCGCCCCACCCTCACCCAGATGTTATTTCTGCCCTCAAAGAAATCCAGAATAAAGGTATTCCAATTAGTCTTTGTACTGCAAAACCTCATTTTGCAATTAGCAAAGAAATAAAAGATGCAGATCTTGATAATGTTCATATTACTGATGGAGGTGGCGTGATTATCAATCCACTAGACAAAGATATTGTTAAACAGAATAATATTCCCACAGAAAGTGCTATTAAGGTAATTCATGCCTTCTTAGAAGCCAATGTTTATGTTGAGTTTTATACAGTAGATAATTATGTAATTCAAAAGTCTCAAGCTGGTGATATTACAAAAAAACATGCTCATGTGATTCAATCTATGCCGTTGCAAGTTGAGTCCTTAGTTGACTTTGCGACAAAATCAAAAATTACAAAGATTATGCCAATTGCGGTTAACGAAGCGGACAAAGAAAATTTAAATAAAATATTTGAATCTTCCAAAAATGAATTGGTTTTAAGTTGGGGCGTCCATCCAGTAATTCTTCCACTCCAATTTGGAATTATTACTGCTCCAGGAATATCTAAGAAACAAGGTGCTATAGAGATTTCAAAAGCCACTGGAATCTCTTTGGAAAATACTTTGGGAGTTGGTGATAGTGAGAGTGATTGGCAGTTTATTGAAATGTGTGGACTTGGTGCAACAGTAGACAACGCAAATCAAAATTTTAAGGACTTAATTAAAACAAAAGGTGCAGGAAAGTCGTTTGTCGGAGCAAATGTTGATGAAAATGGAATATTGGATATATTCAAGCATTTTGGACTAATTTAATTTTAATATATTAAAATAACAAAACAGCAATCTATTAAATAATTTGATGGATAAAAATTTATTGACATGGTCTACTTGTTTTATTACTTGATTATTGGAGTTACACCTCGAGAGCAAATATAGTTTTGCTCTGCTATAATTACTTTTATATGATTATCACAAAAAGTGAACCATTTACACCTGATGAAATCAAGCAACTTTCGGAAGAATTTGAAGTTTATATAAAGACTGTTATTGATATTGAGAATGAAATTTGTTCTGCTGGAATGAACCGTCATTTTGAGGGTGAGCAACTTTTGCTTCAACAGAATTCAAAACAGAAAGATTTGTGGGGTGGCGGTGTTGATTTAGAAACATTAGGAATTGATTTTAATTCTTTTATTAATATTAGACCAAGTGATAATAATACTAAAAATGAAATTCAGAGTGAAGATATTAAAAAAAAGTACAAGGATTTAACGCAATACTTTTTTAAAGAAATACTATGACAAACAAAAAAATGTTAATAGGTTCTCTTTCTAATGACTTATATAGAGTTGCAAATTTAATGGGTAGAGGTTCTCAAAAAGCAGCTAATAGATTTTGGCATGAATCAAAAAGATGGTCATTAGAATTGTCAAATCAAAATCTAGATAGTTATATAAAGGATATTATTAGAGATTTAAATGCTGACAATGATGTAGTTGTTTCCCAAGATAAGGCAGAGAAGTTTTTAATGTACGGAACTTTGCTTCAAAATTATTCAGTTAATATTGATTGATAATTAAAATAATTTAATTATGCAAAAAGACTTCATAGACAAGCTAGCTTACATTGAAATAGTAGATAAAAAAGTTCTAGTCACCCTAAGCAAAGGTAAAGAAACTTGGTATATTCCAGGTGGAAAAAGAGAAAAAGGCGAAACAGATCATCAAGCATTAATAAGAGAGGTTAATGAAGAGCTAAATGTCGATTTAATTGAAGAAAGTATCAAGAAATATGGTGTTTTTGAGGCTCAGGCACATGGAAAACCGTTGGGAACGATAGTTAGAATGACTTGTTATACTGCTAAATATGTTGGTGCTATGAAACCAAGTTCTGAGATAGAGGAACTTGATTACTTTAATTATTCTAAAAAATCAAAAACCTCACACGTCGATTATTTAATTTTTGATGATTTATTTATAAAAGGACTGATTAAATGAAAAATTTACCTGTAAAACCAACCATAGATTTTGAGGATTTTGAAAAGCTTGATATTCGCGTTGGAACAATAGAAAAAGTCGAAGATGTTGAAGGTTCTGATAAATTAATTAGGCTTACAGTTAATTTTGGTGAATTTAAAAGAAATATACTTGCTGGAATGAAAAAAGAGCGATCAAATTGTAAAGAAATTGAGGGCAAGCAGGCATTATTTGTTGTTAACTTTGCTCCAAGAAAAATTATGGGCGAAATGTCAGAGGGAATGCTTTTTGATATTGGTTACTCAAATGAAATTACTCCAGTTTTGGCAATGCCAGAAAAAGAAGTTCCCAATGGAGCAAGCGCAGGATAAGTTTCGGCCTTTTGCAGCCATGTCTTATATTAAAATTTGGAATTATCAGCAATTTTAGTTTATCAGTTCAGCTGTAGACTTCTTTTTAGATATCGAATGCCCAATATTTCTTCTTGAGGAATTGTTCGTATCTCTACTTTTCCACTTTTTCCACTAGATTCTAAACAAATTGCACTCTCATTTGTAAATTCTATAAAAAGCATAAAATGTCTTCGATCAACTCCATTTAAACTTTGTACTTTTAATATTGCAAAGTTATCAGAATCTAAGCCGCAACCTTTTAAGCGTTCGATATTTACTTTTTCACAGTTTGGAATTTCGTTGTCTTGCATCCAAATAAATTGAAGATTCAATTCTAGTTTATTAAGATTTAGCCAGTTAATCTGTCCACTACTGTCAAAACATTCTCCATCTGCTAATGCTTCTCCATATTCCTCAAAGCTCTTTGTATATCCACATAATCTGAGTGCGTTATACAAACTTATAAGTGTGCATCCGTCGTTTGCAACTCCGAGTTCAATTCCATTTCTAGATCTTATAACAGAATCTGCCACAGCGGAATCTGTTTGAAATACTAATCCAGCTGCTTCTAAATTAGGTAATTGGTCGTCCATTATTTTTATCATATTATATATAAATTTTTATTGCTTTTAAAATGTTACCACATAATGTAAATATTATTTAGATGTAATTTTTCATATACAGTTCTGCTGTATACGCTTTTTTCTAGGTACTGTTGTATACTTAATTTGTATATGAAACTAATAAACTCATTTAAATTTGCCTTTATCGGAATCTTTTTAGGTTTCAGATCTGAACGTAATATGAAAACTCATTTCATGGTTTCATTAGCTGTGTTGATTTTGGGATTTTATTTTAATATCACAGAAACTGAATGGATAGCTGTTATCATTGCAATTGCTTTAGTGATTTCAGCTGAGCTATTTAATACTGCTATAGAAAAAATTGTTACCAGCTTAGTTAAAGCTAGTCCAGAAAAATATGAAGAGATGGGTTTGCCAAAAGATTTGGCAGCAGGCGCTGTTTTGGTAACGGCGATTGCTGCACTAGCAATTGGTCTTATTATTTTTTTACCTTATCTCATTAAAATTTAATAAAACAAATTATGCGAATTAAGAAAAAGTATTTTCGCAAGCTTAGTGAATCCAGCAAAATTTTCATTATTTTCATTGAGATAATTATTGGTTTAATTTGTAGCATATTGTCTTTATTTACCTTTAAAGAAATTGCAGAATATGCGACAAGTAAAAACATAGCATACATAGATGATTTTTTTTCCACATTTGCGCTTAGCATAAGAACTCCTGTTATGACCGAAATCATGATGTTTTTTACTCACCTAGGAGGACTACTCTTCTTATCACTAGCAACTCTTATTATTTCTTTGTTTTTATTAAAAAAGCATAAAAGAGAAACAGCCTTATTTATTATTACCATGATTATGGGAATAGTTTTAAATGTAAGCCTAAAAGCATCGTTTGATCGCCAGAGGCCACAATTAAGTCCCTTGGTTATCGAATCCTCAAAAAGCTTTCCTTCAGGTCATGCCATGAATAATTTTATTTTTTATTCACTTTTGGTTTACTTAGTTTTTCATTTAACTAAAAATAAGAAACTAACAATAATTGCTGGCATTTTTTCAATGTTAATCATCCTTACAATCGGATTCAGCCGCATTTATTTAGGAATTCATTATTTTTCTGATGTTATGGCTGGATTTGTTGGAGGGTTCTGGTGGCTAGTTACTATTTTGTCAGTCGCCTACTCTATGATATTATTTGAATTGCTTTCTCCAAAATTAACTTTGGAAGAAAGAATACTTGCATTGATTAAAAAAATATTAAATGTATTTGGAATTAAAACTGTATAAAATTATAATGATTTGTTTAAAATATAATTAATCTATATGAAAAATGCTTTAATTCTTCATGGAACAGGTTGCAATCCCAATTCTTTTTGGCTCCCTAGTATCAAAAAATTTCTAGAAAATATGGGATATACAGTTGATGCTCCTCAACTTCCTGATTCAGATATTCCAGATTTAAAAAAATGGTTACCAGTTGCATTGAACTTTGAGTTTAATGAAGAATCAATAATAATTGGCCATTCAGCTGGTTGTCCCCTATTGCTTAGTATTCTTGAAAACATTGACATGAAGATTCACAAAGCAATCTTGGTAGCTGGCTACGCCAAACCAACAGGAGTTGAAAAATCTCCAGATTTAATTCTTCAGGATAAATATAATTGGGGAAAAATTAAAAACAATGTACAAGATCTTATTTTTATAAATTCTTCAGATGATCCTTGGAAATGCAATGATGAGGCAGGTCTTTACATGTTCAAGAATCTGGGTGGTACTTTAATAATTAGAGAAGGTGAAGGTCATATGGGATCTAATAGTTTCAATCAACCATATGAAAGATTTTTGTTTTTAGAAAAACTTTTAGAAATTAAATATACCAGAAGTTCTATATAATGCAAAAAATTAAAAATCGTAAAAATAAAAATATTGTTGTTTTAGTAGAAAACCAGAAAGGCAAAAAAGGCTTAGTTTTTATTGCTCACGGATTAAGTAGCTCTCATGATCATTTGCATATTCAAAAATTTGCTGAAGCATTTTTAGAAAATGATTATATTGTTGTTCGATATGATACTACTAACTCAGTGGGTTTGAGTGATGGTGATTTGCAGTTTGCAACGCTTACTGGTTATTATGAGGATTTTGAGGATGTTATCGAATGGGCTCATACTCAAAATTGGTTTCAAGAACCTTTTGTAGTTGCAGGACACAGTATGGGCAGTGCTTGTAATTTGCTTTATTCATTTAAATATCCAGAAAAAATTAAGGCACTTGCTCCAATTTCTGCATTTCTTTCGGGAGATATTACTCTCAAAGCTTTCAGTAAGAAAATTCTAGAGAAATGGAAAAATGATGGTTATAGATTAGAAGAAAGTAAATCAAGACCTGGATTAATTAAAAGATTCAATTGGACCCTAGCTCAGGATTGGGTAAAGTACCATTTATTAGATGATGCTTATCTTATCAATGCACCAATACTTTTAATTGTAGGAGAAAATGATGTACTTACTCCTTTGGCTTCTCAACAGAAATTATTAGAAAAAATTAGTTCAAAAAATAAAGAGTTACATATAATAAGTGGCTCTGAACACACTTATATGAACTCTGAGGACCTTGAAGAAGTCAAGAACATAATTAATCAATGGTTGAAGAAAATATAAATTATTCTGTTATTGTTGGGTATCAATCCTTTTTCTTGAATTAATTCAAGCATCCTTGGATACATGTTAGTTAATAATCCAGTTTTAAAATTTTTTTAATCACATCTAATGCAGTCCAGATTTGAGGATTTTTATCAAATCTTTTTACATTTCATACCATTTGTTTGAATTTGAAAAATCTAAAAGAAGTACGCCCTCGACATCAAATATATAAATTTAATATGGTTCATAGTACTAATTATAGTCTAGATGCTAATCGATATTCATGTTGGAAATTTGAGGGCAAGGGAAATAAAGGTAAGTCTGTATTATTCAGAATAATTGATGCAATTTGATTAAATGCATACTCTTCAGAAGTATCAGATCCATCATGCTTGCTAGTATATATTATATCTTCAGGTTTCAAAGTCTTTTTAATGTGTTTGTGGAAATATGCGTGTGCTCTTTCTTCAATACCGGTAAAAATTGGTAATACATCCAGTCTAGTGCACAGACCAAGCCTAATCAAATGAAGGTTTGTTGTTCTAAATGTATTCATTTCTTGATGATGCTTTTTTTCTAAGGTAACAATTTTGGAAATATATTCTATACAAACATAAATTAAATCCAATTCTTCAATATACATAATTTTATTTTCAATACCATTGTATGATCTTATAATATGAAGTGGTGTAAGTTTGTCAGTGTTTTTCAAATGGCGATCAAAGATACTTTGACCATGCCAGAAAGGATCAGCCCATAAATTAAATTCTTTTTCAGTAAATCCTAGCTGAGACTCTGTCTCATTTGGATGATTTAAACCTTGAAATTCTACCCTTATCATTTGGGTATTATATATCATTGCTAGTTTTAGAAACTAGCCTGAAATATGCTTTATAAAACTAATTTTCTTCATCGCATTTACTAAATAGTATGTAAGGGAAAATATTATGATTGTTGAAAGTGGAATTGTTATTAATGGGTATGATTGAACCGGCAAATATTTAATTATGATAATGTGGCTTAATAATATTCCATAACTGTTATCAGAAATTAAATGAATATATTTAGTTAGCCAATGATTAAGCTCTATATTTTTGAAATAATTAAATAATATTACAAAAGTTGCGAAACTCATTAGTACAACATTAACTGAAAGATATTCGTAGAGATAATCAATAAATTGATTATTTAAACTTGATAGCAAGTATGTTCCTAAAATTGTGATTATAAGGCATGCTGAAAAAATTATTTTTGATTGTTGCAAATGCAGTTTAGTAATTTTTGTTTTATGGACAATATAATAACCACCCACAAAATAACCTAAATAAGCAAACCAAACTGGAGTAACAAAGCTTATGCTTAGTCCAAATAACCTATTGGCAGTTGGAATTAAGGATGCTATTACAAACCAAATAAATAGAAAATATTTTAATTCATACTTTGATGCATTTACAGCAAACTTTTTAATAATTGGAGCTGATAAATAAATACCTACAATCATTGGCATAAACCAAAAACCACTTAAATAATTTTCCATTAAAATTATTTTAATTTTTGAAATGTCATATATTGGATCATAAAAAAAAGTTCTTATTTCATTAATATTGGAGACAAATAGCAAAATTGTACCCCAAAAAAACCATGGTAGAACTATTCTTTTAAATCTTTTTTTAAAAAACAATTTTAGACTATCTTTTTTATTAATTAACAATGAGCCACTTAACATAACAAATAACGGAACTGAAATTCTAGCAATTGAATCGTAAAAATTTCCAAACATCCAGTCCGCCGTATTCACTTTTTTCCAAGATAGAACGACCACGGCCGAAGTATGTATTAGAATTACCAAGAATACTGAAATGATTCTGATAATATCTGGCCAAAGCATTTTTTTTGAAGCTGTTTTTGTGACATTAACCATAGCATTTAACCTTAACAACTGAAGTATACCAACTTGATTAGTAATATAGTATATTAAAGCAATGGAAATGCAGTCAAGATATCTAAAATCAGCAGTTTTTGGAGCATGTGATGGGATAGTAACTACTTTTGCAGTTGTTGCAGGTGTAATGGGAGCAGGGCTTAGTACGAATGTGATTTTGATTTTGGGAATTGGAAATATGGTTGCTGATGGTCTTAGTATGGCAATTGGAGATTATTTGGGCGAGCGTTCAAGTTACAAATTAAGAGTAACTGAAAAGATAAAATACAAAAATTTAGTCAATGATCCTGAGATTGATAAAGATCACTTTTATGGAAGAAATTTATGGAAGACTGGTGTGGTCACATTTATTTCTTTTGTATTAGCTGGATCCTTGCCACTTCTTCCTTATGTTGTGATGCTTTTTGGATTTGAGATAATTCCAAAAAATCAGTTTGGAATGTCGATCGTTACAACAGGACTTGCTTTGTTTTTTGTAGGAAGCTTAAGAACATTAGTTATGAAAGGAAAATGGTTTTTTAATGGGTTAGAAATGTTCTTTATCGGTTCGATTGCAGCAACTGCAGCTTATACCTTAGGAGCGTTTGTTGAAGGCTTCCTGAGATAGTTTTAAATTGATTTGACCAATAGCTTGTGGTCCTTCAAAAATCATCCCAGTAATTAATTGAACTAAATCTGCACCATAATTCATTTTTTTAATTGCGTCTTCTCCGGAAAATATTCCGCCAGTTCCAATGATTGTAAATCGATTTTTAAAATTCTTTCTTGTGAGTTCTACAAGTTCATTAGATCTTTTCCAGGTTGGTTTTCCACTTAAGTTTCCTTTGGCTAAGCTCCATTTTTTGAGGTCTATTGGGTGAACGTCAGGATTTGTTTTGTCTTTGGTTAAATTTCCAAAAATTACACCTGCGATATTATATTTATCAATAATTTGGAGTATAAGCAACGTTTCTTTTTTGCTTTGATCAATTGGCATTTTCACATAAATTGGTTTTGAAACATTTAGTTTTTCCAGTGAGTCTAGAAGTAGCTTTAATTTATCAGGCGAGGTAAATGGTTGTCCTCCGAATGTGTTTGGACAACTGATATTAAGTTCATAGTATTGATGTTTGACTTTTGATTTTTCAAAAATTGTAAAAGTCTTTAATATATCTTTAATTTGATCTGCATTTGAATCATGATGTTTGTTGGTACTGCCAATGCTAATTCCAGTTGGAATTGAAAAATGTAATCCGGTTAATTTTTTTGCAACGACCTTAGCACCCAAAGACTTGAAACCTTTGTTCACGAGCAAGCTTTTAGATTTTAAGTATCTACCTAATCTAGGTTTTGTGTTGCCCTCATATGGTTCATAAGTTACTGTTCCGATAGTATGGAAACCAAAACCTACACTTGGCAATATACCTGTTAATTCTCCGTTATAATCAAATCCCGCAGAAAGTCCAACAGGATTTTTAAAAGTTATCCCGTTAAATTTTCTTTCTAAATTTGGATGGCTAAAAGAAAAAAAGGTAGTTGTTAGGAATTGAGTTAATCTAATTGAACCAAGATTTTTCCCAACATCTGTTAGTAGGTTATGGATAAATTCAGCATCAAACAAGAAGAATAATCTTTTAACAATATTAACATATAAAAAATGAATAACTGAGAGCGTAATTTGTTTAATTAAAAAAGGAGATTTTTTTTGATATTTTAGATAAAAAGTTGAGGAAACTAAAAATAGTGTGATTGAAGTGAATGCTGATATTAAACAGTATTTGCACCACGCTTGAATTACAACGCCCATTATAAAAACTAAGTATCCAGAAAAAAGGGCTCCAAGTATTGTGGCTCCAAGTATCAACTCCTGAATCGTGATTAATCTAAAGATTGAGTTCTTTTTTAAACCTAATTTATTATAAGTTTTTTCAAAATATGATTTTAAATCAAAATCTAGATAATTTAAAATTGATAAAATAAACACAGATAAATAGAATACTAATCCCAGTAGTGAAAGTGGAATTGGTCCGATGCTAGACCACTCACTATTTAGTACTGCGCCACAGTCAAAGCCGGTTCCGCAGTCTGGAGTGAGACCAACGAGTTTTTCATATGTAATATATGAAGAGTCAGCTAGGCCCACTATTGATAACATGACTAATATGAGAGATAAGATTGTTTTCACTTGTTCCCTTCGGGTATTATTATCTATTATTCTACTTCTTTTTTAGCACCAGGTAAGTATTAACATTTCCTTCTTTTCCATCAGCTCTAAAAGTATCCACCAGTTCTAAATTTGAATCTATTATAAGCATATTTTGCTCATTTTCATCAACAAAATGGCAAAATCTGTTTGCTTCTTTGCCTTTTTTCCAATCTACAATAAAATCATTCGTTTCTTTTTGTGTATTGTCAACAATTTTTCTTTTGAACCTTTCGAATTCCATAAATTGCCATAATGAAATAATGATTAAGCCATCATCGGCTAATTTTGACTTCATTAATTCAAGAAGTTTTAATCTTAAATCATACGAAGGTATGTGATGAAATACTCCAAATGAAACTATTAAGTCAAAATCATTTTTTAGTAAAAAATCTTTCTTTTTGATCAGCGAAGTTACGATGTCAGTCTTTTGAAGTTCAAAACTAATATTCTTTTTATCTTCCATATTTTCATAGTTTTCATTGGCGAAATTTAATAGTTCTTGATTGCTGTCTACACCAAGATATTCTATATTTACGTTTGGAAATTCTTTAGAAATAAATTGAAAGAATCTTGCATTACCACAGCCCAAATCTAAAAGCTTCAATTGATTAAAGTGCGCTAAGTATTTTACTAAAGATTTCCATCCATCCCAAAAATATTGTCTGCTCTCATTAAAATCTTTTGCAGTAGTCTTATAAAAATCAAGATTGATTTTGTTTAATTTCTTTATTGTAATTTCGTCCATATTTATCACGCTCAATCAACTATAATACATTCATATTATGAAATTTAAATTTGATTATACCAATTATATTGATTCTCTTGTTCCTCTATTTAAAACTTTAGAATCAATGGATGTAATTACTCCTAAAAAGCTTGCGAAATTAATTAAGACACACGCCAAAGAAGATGGTAATGTTTTTTCAAAAGAAGAACTAACTTCTGGCTATAGAAATCTTGCAGGAACCCATGGAATAAAATCTCAGCAACGATACATTCTGGACAGTATTAAAATGAAGCCAACCAGAACTCAGTCTGGAGTAGCACCAATAACCGTTTTAACAAAACCATTTCCATGTCCTGGTAAATGTATTTTTTGTCCAAGTGATGTCAGAATGCCAAAAAGTTATTTGTCAGATGAACCCGGCGCACAGCGAGCTGAGAGAAATTGGTTTGATCCCTACATGCAAACCTATAATCGTCTTCAAGCGCTAGAAAATATAGGTCATAGCGTTAGTAAGGCAGAGTTAATAATTCTTGGAGGCACGTGGTCCTATTATCCAGAAAAATATCAAATTTGGTTTATTAAAGAATGTTTTAGAGCATTGAATGATTTCGGCAACCACGATGATAGAGATAAAATTGAAGAACATTACGCATTGCTTAAAAATCGTGCCACAAATGTTCCTAGCGACAATAAAGAGAGCTTCAAAGAGTATGAGATTGAAGGAAGTTCAATTACTAAAACTTATAATCAAACAGTTTCTCAACTTTATGTTGCCCCAGAAAAAATTGCGGGCTTTGATATTTATCAAACGGCTACTTGGGAGGAATTACTTGAACAGCAAAAAAACAATGAAACTGCTTCAGTGAGGTCAGTTGGTTTAGTAATTGAAACCCGTCCAGATAATATCTCGGAACAAGAAGTAATAAGAATTCGCAAACTTGGATGTACCAAAGCTCAAATTGGTTTTCAA
This sequence comes from Minisyncoccota bacterium, assembly GCA_009885085.1. Lineage (GTDB taxonomy): Bacteria > Patescibacteriota > Microgenomatia > UBA1400 > PJMF01 > VFLK01. The sequence goes on along the minus strand of VFLK01000016.1, from coordinate 9,318 downwards.
AGTCTAAATGACGATGTGCTTACAAAAAATCATCGCGGTCATTTAGTTGATGCAACAAAACGTGCCGTAAGATTACTTCGTTTGGGTGGTTTTAAAATTCATGCTCACTGGATGGCGAATTTATATGGATCATCAGTTGAAAAGGACAAGCAAGATTACGAGAAACTCTTTTCTGATAGTGATTTTAGACCTGATGAACTTAAGATTTATCCATGTTCATTGATTGGAAGTGCTGAGTTAATGCAGTACTATAAAAAAGGTTTATGGAAGCCATTTGAATATGAAGAGCTATTAGATGTTTTGAGTTATTGTTTGTTAAATACACCTCAATATTGTAGATTAACAAGAGTGATAAGAGACATACCTTCTCAAGACATTGTTGAAGGAAATAAGCTGTCTAATTTCAGACAAATTGCTGAGCAAAAACTTGAGAAGGCTGATAAAAAATCTATAGATATTAGAGCAAGAGAGATTCGAAATTCTATATTTGATCCAAGTAAATTGGTATTGGATGAGGTTAAATATAAAACTTCAACAAGCGATGAAATATTTTTACAATATGTTTTGAAAAATGATGATAACAATACAAACAAAATTGTTGCTTTCTTACGTTTGAGTTTGCCAACTGAAAAAACTTTTATCAAAGAGTTGGAAGATTCGGCAATCATCAGAGAGATTCATGTTTATGGAACTGTTGTCGACATTGGTAAAGAAGGAGACGAAAAAGCTCAGCATTTGGGTTTGGGTAAAAAATTAATAGAAAGAGCTATGAGTTTGGCACGAGAAAATAAGTTTAAAAATCTGGCAGTAATTTCTGCCGTTGGAACAAGAGAATATTATAGAAACCGTGGGTTTAATGATGGTGAATTATATCAATCAATGATTTTAGAAAATTAAATATTAAGATAGCTATTTATCCATTTCAAAGCGTTCTCTTGTAAACTTAATTTTCTTTTCCATTACTTTTTCGACATCGATATCTAGTTCGATCCCTAAAAGTATTAATGAACCAAGAACATCGGCAAATTCATCTTCAACATTTTCACGTGAAAACTTTGCAATTTTGGTGTTTCTTTGCAAGTTCATACTGGTTAAAATCTCATCAGACAACTCGCCAAGTTCTTCCATAATTTTCATGGTTCTGGCAAAAATTTTGTGATCGGAGTTTTTTAATGGCCACTTAGAATTTAAAAATTCACTAATCTTTTCATATTCTTTTACAAGGTCTTTGATTTTCATCCTAGTATTTTACCATTATTTTTCATTTATGACCGGTGCAACAGTCTTCCACCACATCTTTGTCCATCCAGATCCGAGTCCAGGAATCTTCATAGCATCATTTTTGTTACTTGGCTTCACGATGCTTAAGTAGCAAATTTCAGTGTCTGTTAAAAAACTTGTTGGTTTCTTTTGTAGATATTTTTGTATTAGTAGCTTTTTAATTAGTAATATTTCTGCTTGTGAAACCTTTGTAAGTAAAGAATGTTTTTGCGATTTATTTTGGAGCTTCAGGTTGTCGCGATCATCAGAGTTACGGCGATCATCTGATTTACGGCAATTATCACAGTTGTAGCATCTTTTTTGCGGTGACTCTCCGAAATATTCTAAGATCATATTAGTTCTGCATTTATTAGTTTTAAATAGTTTATATATTTGTTTTAATTTTTGAATATTTATTTTTGTTTGCTCTTGTGACTCTTTGTTATATTTAGCAAAACTAAGTTGAATCTTTATATCCTCTGGAAAGTACAGGCAATAGCAATTAGATGGCTTGCTATCCCTCCCTGCTCTTCCAATTTCTTGGTAATAGTTTTCGATATTTCCTGGCATTTGATAGTGAATTACAAACCTCACATCGCTTTTATCGATGCCCATGCCAAAAGCATTTGTTGCAACTATAAGATTTATTTTTCCATTAATGAATGAATCCTGTATTTCTTCTTTTTCTTTTTTATCAACTGCGCCATGATAACGATTTGCCGAAATATTAAATGTTTGCAGGAAATTAGCAATATTTTCAGTTGCTTTCCTGGTGGCACAGTAGATGATTCCAGTTTGACCTAAATGTTGATTAATTATTCTCAACATTACTAAATTTTTAATTATTTCTGACTCACATGTAATAACTTCTAAATATAAATTTTTTCTGGAAAAACTTTTTAGATAGATAAAAGGGTTTTGAAGTTTTAGTGTTGCGCAGATTTCATCTTGAATTGTTTTATTTGCTGTTGCAGTGAAAGCAACCTTGACTACATCTTTATTAATAAATTGATAAAAATCAGAAATTTGTTTGTAGTGAGGTCTAAAATCATTGCCCCACTGACTAATGCAGTGTGCTTCGTCTACCACTAACATTCCGATATTAATTTCTTTTACAATATTAATAAATTCTTTTGATTTTAATCTTTCTGGAGAAACGTAAATTATTTTTATACATTTCTCAGTTTCTATGGATTTTTGCTTAATTAATTTGTAAGCCTCATTCTGTTTATTTTTAGATAAAGAACTATTTATATAACAAGAAGGAATTCCTTTTCTATTTAAAGCATCAACCTGATCTTTCATCAATGAAATTAAAGGAGATATTACAATTGTGGTGTGAGGATCGTTAATATTTTGACCGAATATAAGTGCCGGAATTTGAAAACAAATTGATTTGCCACCACCGGTTGGTAAGATGGCGAGTGTGTCTTTTTTGGCTAAAATATTATTTACAATTTCTAGCTGTCCTTCTCTGAATTCTGAGTATCCAAAGAACTTATTTAGAATTAGATTGGGAGAAATTGAAACTTTTTCAAACATTTTCAGAATTTTATCTAGAAAAGCTTGGGTTATTTGTAGGATAAGCTATATCAGTTAATTAAGACCTATAATATTGACTAATACACATTTATGATGTATAATTAATGAGTTAGTTAGAGAACCAACTTTTAGTGATCGCCACTAATTATTTGTTTATCTTTCAAACAAAACGCACATTAATAGCTTGATAATCCTTTCACTTAACTGAATGGGTAGAATCCCAGATATCTTTAAAAGACATCTGGAACACTGCCCGTTTGGACAGTGACATTCGTCTGAGGAGATGGAAATGAATTATATACTTACAATCGGAGGTTTTTTCTTATTAGCAGTTGCCTTTATAAATTTTATGGAAGGGCTTGCTATGAAGATGAAACCCGCACTTATTACGGATAAGAAAAACTCCTTGAAGTTTTTCGTTTGGAGTTTTATATACGTAATCTGTGGAGGATTTTGCATTTACCAAGTAGGCGTCTTTTTAATTCTCAAGCTTTTTTGGTGGTTTAAGACTTAATATTATTTTAAATATTTTCTTTTTTTTAATTTGTCGGGAAGAAAACTTTTCTTATTATCTGGATACATTTCATATCCTTTGCCATATTCTAATTCTTTCATAAGATTGGTTGGCGCATTTCTTAGTTCCAAGGGAATTGGCAGATTGCCAAACCTTTCAACATCTGCCAAAGCTTCGAAATAAGCATCGTGCGCAGAGCGATCTTTTTTACATTTACTCAAATAAGCTACGCCATGTGCTAAATTAATTTGTGCTTCTGGATATCCTACGCTGTGGACTGCTTCAAAAACTGCGTTTGCTACAACCAAAGCAGTTGGGGCTGCCAAACCAATATCTTCGGATGCAAATATTACCATTCGGCGAGCAACAAATTTGGGATCTTCTCCGGCGGCAACCATTTTGGCCAAATAATATAAAGCCGCGTCAGTGTTACTTGCTCGCATCGATTTTATAAAAGCGCTGATGGTGTTGTAGTGCTCCTCTCCCTTTTTATCGTAGCTAAGCTGATTAGATTGCAAAGTATTTTTAAGTGTTTCAATATCAATTTTTTTGTACAAATTATGAGTGTATTCAATAAGATTAAGCAATTTTCGAGCATCACCATTTGCAAATGCCACCAACCATTCTTTGGTTGCTTTATTAATTGATTTTTTACTCAGTTTTAAATGAGTTGTTGACCTGTCAATTACTTTTATCATTTCTTCATCAGTCAAAGGTTTGAGAACAAAAATTTTGGTACGAGACAAAAGAGCGGAAATAACTTCGAAGCTTGGATTTTCTGTAGTAGCGCCAATGAGAATTAAAGTTCCATTTTCGACATAGGGAAGAAGAAAATCTTGTTGCGCTTTGTTAAATCGATGAATCTCGTCTAGAAATAAAATTGGAGCTTTGTACTCTTCCATTAAGGTTTTCTGTTGGTTACTTTTATCAATAATTTCTTTGATATCCCTTTTTTTAGCGGAGACCGCAGAAAGATTGTGAAAGCCTCTTTGAAAATGATTGGCGATAATGTGGGCCAAAGTGGTTTTCCCCACCCCCGGTGGTCCCCAAAAAATCATCGAAAATATTTGATTTTTTTCTAGAGCCAACCTAATGGGTTTATTTTCTCCTACTAGATGTGACTGACCAATATATTCAGCTAGTGAAGTTGGACGAAGTATAGTTGCGAGTATAGACATTACTTTAGAATTTCAGAAACGTTATGTTTTAACCCTTCGGTCACTATCATTTCGATAATTCCCTCATTTGGTTGACCATAGTAAATGTGCGATCCCAAAGGTAGAAGTAAAATCAAAGCTACGGCGGCTAAATCTTCTTCACCTTCAACAAAGATATGCTTGAAATCTCGGGTCTCAATCCATTTTTTTAACACCTTACTAAGCTCTTCAGAAATTTCTCCTGGAGTGCTAGATACTTTTTCGTCAATTTTTAATTTATTTAAGGTTTCAGAATTTACAACTACTCTTTCTCTTCTACCATCAAAAATTCCCAGATCATACTTCCATTTATTTAACACAAATTGCTCAAGTGTTGAATCACCGACCACACAAGTGAAGTAATAAGGATCAGTCGGTATTGTAGCTAATTTACCTTGTGGTTTTGCAAAATAATTTCTTTGAGTTTCATTAAGACGTAAGTCTTTATTAAGAATTGTCGCATAGACATTTCCTTCTCGATCGATCTCGCCCGCTCTAATTCTGGTAGAGTTAATCGGACCAAGTTTTTCTTTGTCTAATAAAATTTTATGGACGTGGATTGGCAGTTCTCTCATGCTCATTTTTGAGCGAACTTCATTTATTCTGTCGGCTCCAGAGACAGTGTCTGTTGTGCAAGCGATTGCCTGAACTGATTTTGGTTCGATTGTTGGTCCAAAAATGTCGTTCAACTCAATAATTTTTGCATTAATTCCTTCTTGAGCGCAAAAGTTTTTTACAGCTTTGGATCTTGACCATGAAAGCTCGATTGATTTGTTAAATGATTTAGACAATGTCATTTTTTTGGTAGTGACACCTATCGTCAATTCTCGGGAAAATGAGGCAGCATAACGAATGAAGCTTTTATGACCATCATGAAAGTGGTCGAAAGTTCCACCCAAACCTACAGATTTATAAAGAATTTTGTTTATCATATATTTGGCTATTTTATCATCTATTTGCTTTGCATGTCTAAATTTGATAATCTGTTACAGTACTATACTCAGGGAATTCTAAATGAAATATTTATTATTGGTTCTTATATCGAGTATTTTTCTCTCTGGTTGCAACACTGACTCCGACGAATTAGTATCTCAAACACTTGATTTTATTTTTCCTAGTTCCAAAGATGAGGAAGTTATTGTTTCTAAAGCTCCAGTCGAAGTGGCAACTTTGCCTGAATATGGAAATGTTCTTATGACAAAATTAGGAAAGCCATTGTATGTTAAATCTGGAGACACGAGTTCTGTGAGCACTTGTTACGATGAATGTGCTATTGCTTGGCCACCGCTAACAGTTCAGTCTGAAGGTGACGTTTCAGGAGATTATGGGGTTTTGACTCGAAATGACGGTACTTTGCAGGTTACGAGGCTAGGAAAGCCTTTATATAGTTATGTTCCAGACAAAGTTAGAATTGTAACTGGAGATGGCTATAAAGGAATTTGGTCAGTTGTGACCGTTGAAGAGTAATTGGTAAAAATTTATTTAATCTGGGAAATTATTTCAACAGTGAAAAAATTTATTTAATCAGCAAATTTTTTTTTGCTGGTTAAAATGTTTTAATATAATAAAATAGCCGCGCCCGTCGGGCGCGGCTATTCTTAGCTTAGATGCCTAAATTAGCAACTGCAGTCACCATCGCCGCAGCTATCGCATCCATCACCCTTTGAAAAAATTGTCATATATTCCTTTCGGTTAATGTATTACTGTCTGTAGTATATACTTGTTCGGACAACTCTGTAAAGTCTCTGAATTTTTGGGCTAAATTTTCTGGCAGTTTGCCCGTCTTTACCAAATATTTTCTCGATTAGAGTTATCTAAAAACCTAATTAATGGCAATAAAACCAAATATTGGATTGGCCAAATTAAATATGCAACAATTGGAATTGATAAAAAGTTGAATTGGTTATTGCCCCAATTATCAAAAACCCACACTTGAAAAGGAGTATTAAACCATTCAATTAAAATTATTACGCTTAGACTTGACAAAATAATCGCAATTAAGGGAATAAAGTTATGGCGAATAATATCTCTAGTTAAGGTTTCTTTTTTTTGTTTGTAGCACAGAAATTCAAATAAAAAAAACATTCCAAACCAAATTGCAAATGTGCTAACGAGATCTACTGTTATTTTTGTTGAAAGTTGTAAGTTTAAGTGGTCAATTGGAAATATCAGAGCCAAATTATAAAAATATATGGCAGATATTGAAATTAATATAGGATAATTTTAGTATTTGCTACTCTACTGTTCGCTTTCTCCATCGCCAATGAATCCATTACGTTGCAATTCCCAAAGTCTTTGGTAAATGCCACCATCTTTTTCAATCAATTCTTCATGAGTACCAATTTCTGCAATTTGACCTTCATTCATAACAACAATGCGATCAGCTTGCATAATAGTAGAAAGTCTATGAGCAATAATAATGCTAGTTCGTGGGTCTTTTTGATCTCTGACTAAATTCCAAAATGATTGTTGAATGATCTGCTCAGAAGCACTATCCAAAGAACTAGTTGCTTCATCCATAATAATAATTTTTGGTTTTTCTAGTAGCATTCTGGCAATTGCCAAACGTTGTCTTTGACCACCGGATAATTTAATACCACGCTCCCCGACCATTGTTTCATAGCCATTTGGTAAATCTTTGATAAAAATATCTACTTGGGCAGCTTTGGCTGCGGCCAAAACTTCTGCTTTGCTGGCTTTTTGATTTGCATATGCAATATTAAAATATACAGAATTATTGAATAACAATGGATCCTGAGGAACTACTCCAACTATTTTGCGTAGATCAGATTTCAGCATTTTATCAATTTCGATTCCATCAATCAAAATTTCGCCACTGGTTGGATCGTACATGCGCATTATTAATTTGGCGACTGTGGTTTTACCTGCGCCAGAAAAACCGACCAGCGCAATTGCTTCTCCACTTTCGATTTTTAAAGTGAAATTTTTCAAAACAGATTGTTTGTTTTCGTAGGCAAAGTTAACATCGTTAAAAGAAATTTTACCTTCTAAATGAGAGATTTTTTGAGGCACCACTGGGTCTGGAACAGTGATTTCTTCATCAAGCAAATCTAGATAAGTGCTGATATCTGTATTTTTTTTAGCCAGTTCACGTAAGCTAAAAAGTAGTTGCATCATTTTTGGAAAAAGTGTCATCGAAAATGTTGTAACCAATAAAAAATCTGCTAAGACAATACGCTGAGTTTGCAAATCTCTAACAGCCAAAAACATAATTCCCACCAAAGCAAAATTAATTAAATTACCAACGATAGTATCAAAATAACGGAAAGTAAAAAAATAAGCTTGTAAGCGCTGATTCCAAATAGCCAATAATTTTCCAAAACGTGATTGCTCAAATTCCTCATTAGCAAAGTATTTAACGGTGTCAAAGTTTACTAAGTTATCAACTCTTGCCGAAGAAACATCATCATCGGCATCATTGAATTGTTTACGTTTTTTAATATTAAATTTAATTAAAAAATATGCCACAAAAACAGTTATAGCAATGAGAAAAAAAACAAAAAATAAATATTCGATGCGAAGACGAGCAAAAGCTAAAAACATTACCAAGAAACTAATGGTTAAACTCAAAAACTGACGATTAATAATATCGTAATATGCAAAAAATGCATCATCTCCCCTTTTCATTAAACTAATCAATTTACCAGAGCTCTTATTTGTGTGATATGCAAAATCAAGATTGTGAATATGTGTTAAAACTTCTTTTGAAATATCGTTAGAGGTGCCAACCATATTTTGATCAGTGACATAGTAGCCAATGTTTTCCAGTATATTGCTGATAAAAAGAATTAAGCCAAAGATGATCACTAACAAAAGGGCATGTTCCATCAAGCCATCTTGAACAGCTTGTGTAAGCCACTTGACGAAAAATGGGGCCAAGTTATTTAGACACATGGCGGTTACCATCGGAATTGTGCCAAATATAAAAGGCCATTTGCGTTGCCAGATGAAATGATAGAGACGTTTAAAGACGGACATAATGATTATTTGTTTATAAAATCATTATAGCGCTTTTGCAGTTAAGGCAGTATGGGATGATGATAAAACTTATTTCGCTGAAAGTAACTCTAAAATTTGATTTTGCAATGGTTTGAGATCATGAGTGATAATTTGCCAAATTATATTAATATCAATATCCATATAATCATGAATAACGACATTTCTTAATCCAATGATTACATTCCAAGGAATAGTATTGTTCTGTTTTTGAAACTCAATATCTAAGTTTCTTGCCGCTTCTCCTATAATTTCAAGATGTCTCATTACAGCAGATTGATCCCATGTATTTTCAGAAAAAACTTCAAAATTAGATTTATCCAGATAATTAAGAATTTCTATAATCTAATCATTTATGTGTTTTAAATATACAGAATTATCTTTATTGGTTCTCATATAATTTTAATTTGATGCTCTAAAATATATGATTCTAAGTGCTTGTTAATTCCATTGTAGCTGACTAGATCAACTTTTTTATTTAATTTTTCTTCTAATTCGAGTTGCATTTTTATAAATGATAAACCCATATTTTTAGGTGGCTGAATTAAAATGTCTACGTCACTACTTTGGTCAAAATTATTTTTTGCATATGAACCAAATAATGAAGCTTTTATTACGCCATATTTTTGTAAAATTGGTAGGGTTTGATCTATAATTGATTGCACAGCTCGAGTATAAGACAATTGTCATAAAAAGTACACTTGAGCTTTAAATGAATATTTAAAGAAGAATTTATGGTTGTATGTCGGCCATATGGGACGATGTTGGAACTTTTTTAATGAAAAGGTT
>VFLK01000010.1 GCA_009885085.1 Minisyncoccota bacterium | reverse complement strand
TTGACGACGTAACGACTTTTATAAGAACATTGCTAGCTGATTTGGGAGAAGCCTACAAAAGATCGAGTATTAGCCAGATCAAAGTACTCCTGGGTTCAATCTTCCCCTCAGGATTGGCTTGGAGCCAAAATGGTACATTGAACCGAGAGATTAGCCCGTTATATCAATCGATTTGCACCTTTGATAATGGTGCTATCTCTTCTTGTGCCCAGGAGAGGACTTGAACCTCCAAGGATTGCTCCATACGGTTCTAAGCCGTACGCGTATACCAATTCCGCCACCTGGGCATATTTACAGATCATATTTTACACCAGACAGCGACCTATTGCTAAGGCTATTATTTTTTTATAAGATGAATGAATGATTCACGCAGAAAATCCAACACAAAATCAAGAAAAGCTGCCTCCACAGCCGGTGGTAAAAGTTTATGGTTTTGCTTCTCCAAATCCGCTTGATAATCAGACTCAAACAAACAATTCTCAGCAAACAAACGATTTTCAACAAACAAAAACCCAAAATCCAAGCAACTCTCTAAACGCAGTTGAATCTAGTCAAAATGAAATGATGATGTCACATCTAAACATTTTTCAACAAATAGAAAAGAAAATAAATCAAATTATTCCCGGAAAAGTATTTCACTGGTGGCACAAAATTGCCGTGGTACTTTTGACCGCTCACGGGCTTGCTGAAACTTGGGAAGCTATCAGTTTCATGGCCTTTGAATATCCAGAATTGGAGCATCTTCTAAGTATTCATCAAATTAATGTAGATGATGTAAATAGTGTCGTTGTGGTTGCAATTTTTGGGGCTTTAGACGCCATGGTCAATATTTTTATGGCCATAAGACTTCATAAAGTTAAGGAAACCACCGCCCACAATATTGATCTATTTTTTGCAACTATTCTTATATTAGGCACAAATTATTTTAAGGAAACTCTGATACAATTTGATTTGTTAAATATATTTATCAACTCTTTTTAATGAATTTTCCATTCGAATACCTACATAAAAAAAATAGTCGCTCTAAAACTCTCAAAATTAGTATTGACCAAAGTGGAAAAGTTGTCGTAACTTCGCCTAAATTCATTCCAAAATTTCTAATCGAGCAATTTGTTAAAAAAAATGAAGAGTGGATCGTAAAAGCTATTGAAAAAGCAAACCATACAAAAAAGTTTGACTCAACTGAATACCTATTTATTTTTGGAAAGAAATATCAAAAAGAAGTTATTTTTTCGGAAACAAAAAAATCCGGAATCTACGTAATGGGGGACAAGTTAATATTTAATCCTTTGACCCCTCCAAATAAATCAAGAATAATCAATGAAGAAACTAGCAAACAAAAGCAAGATTTAGAAAAAAAATTCCAAACAAAAGTCGATAACTTTCTAAAAAATACCGCTAGCCATTACATTGTAAAAAGAACTTACGAACTTGGCGAAAAAATGAATTTAAGTTTTAAAAACATTACCTTGAGAAAACAAAAAACTAGATGGGGCAGTTGTAGTAGTCAAAAAAACCTAAATTTTAATTGGCGACTAGTTCACTTTGACACAATCATAATAGATTATGTAATAATACATGAGTTATCACATCTTGTTCATATGGATCATTCCAAAAACTTTTGGGAGTTGGTGAGAAAATTTGATCCTGAGTTTTTGAACCACCGGGGTTGGCTAAAAAGAAACGGCTTAAGTTTGGATTAATTATGATTATCATCCACGGAGAAAATACTACAAATTCCAGACAAAAATTAGTTGAAATTATTAACGACCAAAAAAGTAAAAATCAAGAAATAATTCGTTTGGAGGCCAAACAACTAACCGAAGCAAGTTTAGAAGAAACCTTGGGAGCTAACGATCTCTTTGGTACTGCAAAAACAATTATTATTGAAGAGCTTCATTCACTTCCAGTTTCCAAAAAGAAAAAAAATCTTATTGATCTTATTTCTAAACCTCAAATACACGATATTGTTTTGTGGGAAAAAAGATCTTTAACTAAAACCATGTTAAACAAAATTTCTAAAGATGCTAATCAAGCGATCTTTGAAGACTTTGAATTTAAAATCAGCAAAACACTTTTTACCTGGCTGGACTCGCTTGGAAAAACTGGCAACGCTCAAAAAAAACTTCAGCTCCTTCATTCGGCTATCGAAACTGATGGTGAGTTCTTTTGTTTTTTAATGTTAATCAGACAAATTAGAACATTAATTGAAATTAAATCTGGCGGAGTGGCAAAAGGTGCTCCATTCATGATTGCTAAAATCAATCAACAAGCAGCTAGCTTTAAGCTAGATCAACTTTTGAGCATCTATAAAGAACTGCTTGAGATTGACATTAAGCAAAAAACATCCACATCTCTAATTGATACAGTTACCATGCTTGACCTTTTAAGTTTGAAGCTGTAAATTAAAATAATACTAAAAAGTCATACTTTGTCATACTTTTTTGAGCCTAGTTTAAAAAATAATAAGTAAAGTATACGAATACCGAAAGGAAAAATGTATCAAATAGTTAAAAAAATTAACTCCCAAATATTTAGAGGTTACGATATTCGTGGTGTTGTTGATGAAGATTTGAGCGAAGATGTTATGTATACCTTAGGCAGAGCTTATGCAACATATTTGAGTCGATTAAGAATTAGTGAATCTGCAGTTGGTAGAGACAATCGTCTGACTGGAGAAGAATATACTAAAGCTTTTATTGCCGGTCTTAATGATGGAGGAATTAATACGATTGATCTAGGTCTTTCACTTAGTCAAATTGTTTATTTTTCTTGCTACGAATTTAAAACCAAAGGTAGCGCAATGATCTCTGCCTCTCATAATCCTAAAAACTTCAATGGTCTAAAGTTAGGTACTGGATATTCAGAAACAATGGTCACTGAAGAAATTGAAGAATATAAAAAAATTGTTGATTCTGGAGAATTTGTTTCAGGAAAAGGCACCAATAGATCTGAAGATATTTTCCCATCATACAAAAAACATTTGCTCAAACATTTTAACTTAAAAAAGAAATGGAAAGTCGTAGTTGAAGCGTGTAACACCACTTCAGGAATGTTTTATCCAGATATTTTTAGAGCTGTTGGCTGTGAGGTCATTGAACAGAACACCAGCCTTGATGGTACTTTCCCATTGGGTGTACCAGACCCAACAGAAATTGAGGTTTTAGAAAGATTAGCGGTTGGAGTCAAAAAATCTGGTGCCGATATCGGTTTTGCTTACGACCCCGATGGTGATCGAATGGCAGTTGTGGATGAGAATGGAAATACACTTTGGATGGACACAATCGTTGCATTATTTGCCCAAGATGTACTCGACACTATTCCTAATGCACCAATAATTTACAATACATTATGTTCACGACAGGTAACTGAAGCTATCGAAAATGCTGGTGGTAAACCAATTATGTGGATTACCGGTCACTCTTTTATCAAGGCCAAAGTTAAAGCAGAAAATGCACCATTTGGAGGAGAATTATCTGGACACATTTATTTCACAGACAATTTCTATGGTCATGATGACGGCGCCTATGCAAGCTTAAGATTATTGCAATATCTTGAGAGAACCAATCAAACAGTTTCGCAAGCTGCAGGAAAACTACCAAAATATATTAGTAGCCCTGAAATTAAATTCGGACTAGCAGATGACATCAAATTTGAATTTATTCAAACAAAAATTAAATCTGAATTTAAAAATCAGTGGCCTAACGCAAAATATATTGACATCGATGGAGTTCGTATGGATACCAAAGATGAAATGGCAATTATTAGAGCATCACAAAATGGACCATACATCACTGTTAAATTCGAAGGTAAAACTCAAGATCAGTATGACGCTATGAAAAAAATTCTTAGAGAAATACTTAAAAAATATCCAGAAATTGATTGGACCAAAGGTGTGAATACGCATGCTCTTGATTAAAGGTGAAAAATCAGCATCTAATGAGGTAGAATGTGCTTATGAACAAACCAACAATAGTGATTGTCGCAGGCGGTAAAAATTCAAGATTCTTTCCGCTAAATACAGAAACTCATAAAGGATTCCTTTCAATTGCAGGCAAACCAATTGTAGTTAGAGCGTTAGAAAATCTTAAAGATCGCGGGTTTGCTATCAAAGGATCCGGAGAAAAAATCATCATAGTTGTTTCTCCAAAAGATTTTGACGGTAAAGGTCTTGATCAATATCTCAAAGACAACGACATCGCCAGCAAGCTTCAACTCGATATTCAACTAGTTTTGCAAGAGAGTGCCAAAGGAATGGGGAACGCCCTGCTCACGGCAAAAAAATATTTTTCTGAATCAACTAGTGATTCATTTATTTTAGCCTCGCCATATCACCTAAATTTGGGGGAAATTGCTCAAGAGCTTTGGCAAAAAAAACAATCAAGTGGGGCTAGTTGCGTGTTATCAGCCACCAAAACAGATTCTCCAGAAATGTTTGGCGTTTTAGACTTAAATCCTAATAATTATGAAGAAGTTTTGGGTATAATTGAAAAACCTGAAATTATTGTGAGCTCAGATAAAAACCTACAAGACCTGAATTATTTCAAAGTTAACAGTATTTATTTATTTGATAATAATTTTGTAGAAGAATTATCAAAAACACCTGAGGAAGAATATTCATTAGAAGTAGCAATAACAAAATATGCTAAACAAAACAAAACATCTTGGCTAGAAGACACCAAAGAAAACCTTAGTCTAAAGTATCCGTGGCAACTTTTTAATGCCTTCGAGAAAATCATGAGACAAGAACAAACATCGATTTCCCCAGAAGCTAAAATTTCTGAAACCACAATTATCGACGATTCAAATGGACCAATAATAATTGAAGCATCAGCGGAAATAGGCGATTACACAAAAATTGTTGGGCCATGCTATATTGGAAAGAACGTCTTCATCGGCGATTATTCATTTATAAGAGTAGCTTCAATCGAAGAAGGCACAACTGTTGGTTCCAATACCGAGGTGGCAAGATGCATATTCTTCGAAGATGTGACAATACATTATGGATACATCAGTGATTCAATCCTCGGATCGTCGACTCATGTCGGAGCAGGACTTATTACTGCCAATAAAAGATTTGACCGAAATGGAGTACGAGTAAAAATTAAAGGAAAAATGGTTGACAGTAGACGCGAAGGTTTTGGAGTTATCACTGGTAGCAATGTCCAAATCGGTATTAGAACCAGCACCATGCCAGGAATATTAATCGGGAAAAGTTCAATAATATACCCAGGTTTGATAATTGGTGAAAATATTAAAGAAAACGAAACAGTAAAGAAATAATAAAAGATGAGCACTAAAAAACTTTCAGATTTTAAAGCATTACTTTTTGATGTGGATAGAACATTAACAGATACTAAACGTAATATTTCTGCTGAAACAATTGATGCAATTCACAAACTAGATAAAAGTGGTTTCATAGTTGGACTATGTACTGGTAGAGGTACTCCACATTTATTAAACAGAATTCTGCCTCTTTTTCCTAAAGATTCCCTACATATTACAACCAGTGGCTCGCGTTTAATTAACTCACTTGGACAAGTTTTTTGGGAGCAATCAATCAAAGCAGAAACAATTAAAAACCTAAGAGAATATATTCACGACAATAGAATGTTGGCTGTCTTCTTTAAAAACGATGCTCTATACACTATGGACCCAATACTCACCAATATGAAAAATGACCCTTGGGAAGTAATAGTTAAAGATCTCGATGAAATGTCCGATGATGAAGTAGGGGCAGTCTATCTGCCAAATCCAAATAATGAAACACTTCGCTATATTAAAAATGCCGACCTATCATTTAAAAAAATGGTTGATAACTTTGGAAATCCCTACATTGATGTAACTTCAGCGGGAATAAACAAATCTTCAACACTAAAAAAATGGTCAGAGCATACCGGAGTTCCAGCAGAAAAAATTATTGCTTTCGGAGACAGTTTAAATGATTATGAATTCTTGCAAACTTGCGGCTTTAAAGTTGCCATGGGCAACTCAGTTCCAGAGATTAAAGAAATTGCTGATAGAGTTATTGGTCATACCGATGATAACTCACTGGCAAAGTATCTAACAAAAATTATTAATGGAGGAGATTTGTAATGCAAACAAATGAAAACATAACCAAAA
Source organism: Minisyncoccota bacterium (assembly GCA_009885085.1). Lineage (GTDB taxonomy): Bacteria > Patescibacteriota > Microgenomatia > UBA1400 > PJMF01 > VFLK01. Next base: position 25,476 of record VFLK01000010.1, on the reverse strand, counting down.
ATTCAATTTTGGATTCAAGAGAGGAAATAGCAAAACTCGACATTGAAAACATGATGGGATCAATTGAGGAGCTAGGAAATCAGATCAACCACGCTTGGAGCGATACTAAATCTATTGAATTTGTATCTAAAGCAGAAATAAGAAATGTAGTTGTTTCAGGAATGGGTGGTTCAGGATTGGGCGCCGATGTCATCAAACACCTATTCAAAGATGAATTGAAAGTTCCTCTAGATTTCGTCCACGACTACACATTGCCAGGATTTGTAAATGAAAATACCCTAGTTATTCTTTCTAGTTATTCTGGTACCACAGAAGAAACTGTAGCCTGCGCCGAAGATGCAAAACAAAAAAATGCGCAAATCATGGTCATTGCTGCAGAAGGCACACTAGAAGAGATTGCAAATGAAAATCATTATGCCTTCTACAAAATTGATCCAAAATTTAACCCATCAAATCAACCAAGAATGGCTATAGGTTATGCTGTGTTTGGTATGATTGGACTCCTAGCAAGAGCAGGGGTAATCTCTGTAACTGATCAACAAATTGAAGCAGTTGTAAAGACAATTCAAAGACAAATAGAAGATTGTAAAGTTGAAACAATCGGAGATGAAAACCCAGCCAAATCGCTTGCATTTATGTTGTTAGATCGTAGACCAGTTTTTGTCGTTTCAGATTTCCTTGAAGGAGCAGCACACGTTAGTACTAATCAACACAATGAAAATGCAAAAGCATTTGTTGATTATAAAGTTGTTCCTGAAATGGACCACCATCTTTTAGAAGGATTAAAATATCCTCTTAGCAATGCTTCTAATCACATTTTTATCTTTGTAAAATCAATGCTTTATCATCCAAAAAATATAATCAGAATGCAGTTAACACAAAAAATTGTAGCTGATAATGAGATTGATACTCTGGCTGTTCCTATTAAAGCGCAAACTAAAATTGAGCAAGTTTTTGAGATGTTAACTTTGTTTGGATTTGCTGGATTTTATCTAGCAATGCTTGAAGGAATAAACCCAAGCCCAATTCCATTTGTTGAAAGTTTTAAAGTCGATCTCAAGAAAATGACTCAGGGAATCTAGATTTAGCCAAAAATTGTTGAGTCTTAATTCTAGCGTTGATTAAATTTTGATCATCATCCTTGGCTGGCATTGGCATACAATCAAGAATAATTTCAGCTTCATCTTCACTAATTAAGACATCATATGTTTGAAGCTGATCATTTGAAGATTCGGGCGAAGATACTGGAGAAAGCTTATCTAGCAGGTCCGTATTTTGACAATCCTGAGAAATGGCTAATTCGTGAAGTATCTTTAATTCTAGGTTAGTAAAACTAACAATTCCTCGTTGCATAGTGTTTTTTAGTATACATCAACTTGATACTTTCGCAAAAGGAGTAATGTACGCTATCATATGAGTATCGAGGTAATCATGCTTATTAGCAAGGTTACAGCGACACAAAAAAAGTGTATTATTAATGTAGACAAAGTAATTTTAGAATGTAATTTATATGGCAAAAATTGAAGGAATCTACGCAAGAGAAATTCTCGATTCGAGGGGAATGCCAACTATTGAATGTGCATTATGGCTTGATACTGGAGCAGTAGTAGCGACCAGTGTTCCTACTGGTACCTCTGTTGGCAAATATGAAGCATTAGAACTAAAAGATGGAGACATGGATAGAATGCTTGGAAAAGGCGTTCTCAACGCTGTCAACAATGTTAACACTGTTATTTCCAAAGCTATAATAGGCATGGATCCAACTGAGCAAACTAAAGTTGATCAAATATTAGTTGATCTTGACGGTACAGAAAATAAATCAAAATTAGGAGCCAATGCAATCCTAGCAGCTTCACAAGCAGTTCTAAAAGCTGGTGCTATCAGCCTGAACGTGCCACTTTACTACTACGTTGAGAAAAAATACCAATTAACTAATCAACTCAATATTCCTAGTTGTATATACACAATGATTAACGGAGGCGAACATGGCGCTGACAATCTAGATATTCAAGAATTTCAAATGATACCTGCTAGTCATATAGGTTTCAGCAAATCATTAGATATGGCTGTAACCCTCAAACAAAAAATTGAAGAGATTCTGATTCTAAAAGGAGCAACTCACTCCACAGGAATTGTCGGAGGATTCACTCCAAATTTATATAGCAACACCGATGTTTTTGAAATTTTAATAGAAACAATTAAAACTAGCCCATACACATTTGCCCAGGATATATTTTTCGGAGTTGATGTCGCTGCAGAGCAACTTTTTAGTAATGGAAAGTATAAACTCAGAGATAAATCCCAACCATACTCAAGCGAAGAGTTAATTGAATTCTACAAAAAAATCAGAAGCCTGTACCACGTCTTTCTGATCGAAGATCCTTTCCAAGAAGATGATTTAGCTTCGTGGGCAAAACTAACTGCCGATCTAGGAGAAACCACTAAAATTGTTGGAGATAGTTTTCTAGCTACTAACATAAATAAAATACAAAAAGCAATTGTTGAAAAAACTTGTAATACTGCCCTTGTGAAACCGAATCAAACTGGAACGATAAGCGAAACAATTGAAGTCATCAAAGCCGCCAAAGATGCTGGCTGGCAAGTAATCATATCTCATAGAAGTGGTGAGACAAATGATGATTTTATTGCTGATTTTGCAGTTGGAGTTGGGGCAGATTATACAAAATTTGGACCACCAAATCGTGGCGAAAGAGTTGCTAAATATAATCGTTTGTCACAAATTGACTTTGAGATAAAACAGAGTGATACTGCTGTAAATAAAATTAATACAAATCAAACCATATAATTTCTAATGAATGATCTTCCAAATAAAGTTCCAATTTCTGTGCTCTCAAGTCAGCTTAAGATTGCTAATCCAAAACCGGGTGGTGAACCAGAAACGACAGCTGTAACTCCACAGGCAGATCAGGTGCCAGCACAAGCAACTCAAGAGCCAACGCTGACAGATCAGGCGCCAGCACAAGCAACTCAAGAGCCAACGCTGACAGATCAGGCGCCAGCACAAGCAACTCAAGAAAAATCAGATATATCAGCTAGATCAACAGCACCAATTTTATCAAGCCTACCTTTTAACGATTCCACTCCTAGATCAAGTTATAGTGGTCCTAAACCTGTTGCACTCCTAATTCTTGATGGTTGGGGAATTGGACCAGACAATGCTGGCAATGCCATTGTCAAAGCAAACACTCCAAACATGGATAAATATTGGTTGGCATTTCCACACACACAGCTAACTGCAAGTGGCGAGGCAGTTGGTCTTCCTAGAGGAGAAGATGGAAATACTGAGACAGGACATCTAAATATTGGAGCAGGTCACATAGTTTATCAAGATCTACCAAGAATCAACACATCCATCGCCAATGGTTCTTTTTATCAAACCGAAGCATTACTTAATGCAATTAATCATACTAAAAAAAATAACTCAACACTTCATTTAATGGGCCTCATTGGAGCCGGTGGTGTTCACTCAAATATCGAGCACTTATATGCTTTACTTAACTTATGCAAACAACAAGATCTAAAGAGAGTAATGATTCATGGCTTCACTGATGGCAGAGACTCACCACCAACTTCTGGAATTAACTATGTTCAACAAATAATGAATAATTGCGAAATTCTTGGAGTTGGAGAAATTGCAACATTGATGGGCAGATATTTTGCCATGGATAGAGACAAGCGTTGGGAAAGAATTGAAAAATCATACGATGCACTCACTATAGGAAATGAAGAAGCATGCACCACAGATCCTATTGCTGCCATGAAGGCACAATATAACAAAGGCGTAACAGATGAGTTTATTGAACCAATTAATGTCTGTGATCAAGATGGTACTCATAGAATAATTAAAGATAATGATGCTGTCATATTCTTTAATTACCGTATTGATAGACCTAGAGAATTAACTAGGGCTTTCGTGATGCCTGACTTTGAAACTGGAATTAAACACGAAGCTTTTGATCCATATTCAGAAAAATATAACAAAACCAACATTCAAAAAGATATCAAAAATATTGAAACATTTGATAGAAAAATCAAATTACAAAACTTATACTTCACAACTATGACTAAATATGAAGAAGGGCTTCCTACAGACATAGCATTTCCACCTCAAAATATCAAAAATCCTTTATGCAAAGTAATTTCTGAAAATGGCCTAAGACAACTAAGAACTACTGAAACTGAAAAAGAACGTTTTGTAACTTATTACATGAATGGTCAGGCAGAAACTATGTATCCAGGTGAGGACAGAGTAATTATTCCTTCAAAAGGAGTTAAATCTTACGACCAAGCTCCAGAGATGAGTTCATATGAAATTGCTGAAGAGATGATCAAAAGAATCGAAAAAGATGAATTTGACGTAATAATAGCAAATATCTGCAATGGAGATATGGTTGGACATACTGGCAACTTTGACGCTTCAGTTAAAGCCTGTGAGATTGTAGACGAAGTGGTTGGCAAAATTGTTTCGCATATCATGGTTAGAGGTGGTGTAGTTCTAATTACTGCTGATCATGGAAATGTTGAGGAATTGATAAATAATGACACTGGTGAAGTTGACACCGAGCATTCAGCATACCCAGTACCTTTAATGATAATAGGCAAACAATACATGGGACAATCTTCGATGCTTCCTACTGGAATCTTGGCCGACGTCGCTCCAACAATGCTCAAAATCTTAGGCATTTCAAAGCCTGCCTCAATGACAGGTAGAGCCTTAATTTAAGTTATAAATCGTTTTCCATAGTTTGATATTTTGATTACCATTAAGATCTAGTTGTCCATTCGTACTAACTTCGGTTATGCTTTACTTACTTCGGGAAACGTACGCCCAAAGATAAAAGAAGAAAAGGAAGCTATGGCAGTAACACTATATAAAAGGCAAAGACAGATTGTAGACTTTATTGCCCAGTACATCCAAAAGAATGGTTATTCTCCTACCTTAAAAGAAATCGCTGGTTCAATTGGAGTTTCTTCTCTCGCAACAGTTCACGAGCATTTACAAGCTTTGGTCAGAAAAAAAATAATTAGAAAACATGATGGGGCAGTTAGAGGTATCGAACTTTTGGACAGAACATTTATAAAAATGTCAGAAAGTGTTGATCTACCATTCTTAGGATTTATCGCCGCCGGATCTCCTATTGAACCGCACACTGATCCAAATGCTAGTTTCAAAGTTTCCCCAGAAATGATTAGTGGTAAAAGAAGATCTTATGTACTTCAGGTCAAAGGTCAATCAATGATTGAAGACCATATTGATGAGGGTGATTACGTTGTCATTGAAGAGACTGGAAACGTAAATAATGGTGATATAGTTGTCGCACTTTTAGATAATGGTTTGGCCACATTAAAAAGATATTACAAAGAGGTAACCAGAATTAGACTAGAACCAGCAAATGCCAGCATGAGTCCAATTTATGCAACTAATGTAAAGATACAGGGTAGGGTGGTAGGTTTGATTCGAAAATATCTATATTAATAAGTAAGAATTATCTTGTCCCAATTAAATTAGCAGTCACCCACTATGACTGCTAATTTAACAATCAAAAATGTTTTGCCCGTGTACCAGACTAATAACTGTGTATTTTAGTAATATTAAGATACATTTTGATTTATTTGGATATATTTAATTCACTTTTTAATTACTCAAAATTTCTCCGAGATTATAGAAACTAAAGGGTTTTCTCTGAATCAAACAAATTTTCTTTAACACTCAATCTGTCGTTTACAAAACATCTCAAAATAAATAGATAATCAGACAATCTATTCACATACTTAACTACTAATTCTGCAATCTTTTTTTCATTGGACAATTTTTTTTGTTCAGATAAACCAACAATCAATCTTTCCAACCTACGGCTGACCGTACGAGCAATATCAATGTGAGCTCCTAATTCTGTACCACCGGGCAATACAAACTTTGTGATCCAATGTTCAGCCATTTCAGTTTGAAGCCTATCTGCTTCTTCTTCTAATTTTAAAAGCTGTGATTCCTTTAAACTTTCTTTAGATGATTCTGCTAATTGAGCTCCAAGATAAAAAAGTGTGTCTTGAATTTCTAACAAATAAGTCGCGTTATCAGCAATCTCTTTTGCTGATTCTTGCTTAACTCCTTTTAGACTTTTCATTTTCACCACAACAAGACCTAAATGAGAATTCAGTTCATCCAAAGTACCAAGAACTTCAAATACTATGTTGCTTTTGGAAATTTTTTTGCCACTAATTAAAAAGCTTTCACCCTTATCACCTTTTTTTGTAGTAACCGAGATTAAATCTTTCATAATACAATTGCTAATTTTAATAATATATTTATGACGCAAGTTCAACTTCGCAGATTTCACTAAAGTTTAAATCTATGCTACGTCAGACTCGCTTACACAAATATATTATTAAAATTATTCTACATCCTTTTTAAATTGCTTCCAATCAGCTTTCAAAAGAATTGGTGCAAAAGCATCGTCTTCAATATCAAGATTAATAAAATCTATTTCTTCCTGAGTAACTGGATGATCAACAAATTCAATTTGAGAAATGTTTTCAACTAAACAAAGCGGCTGAGCTTCAGCAGCTTCGCCCATTTCTAAAACAGCAGAAATTGCTATTGCTTCGGCAACCCCAACATAAGTCATTTCAAGTTTTCTACCAAATAGATCATCTTCACCAATCTTGCTATGCAAAGATTTAAATCCACAAAAGGCTAGGGCAGTGCCGATGCTTCCCCATTTTAAAGGAAAGGCTCTGCTATCAGTCACAATTACTCCGAAATTATGAAGGTCATACTTTTTTCGCAAATAGTTCCAAATATCAGTTGCCCATTTATATGGATCCTTAGGCAGTAAAACAAAATGCTGTTGAGCATTAGAACTATCAATTCCACCATTCATCAGCAAAGTACTATGAATAATAGTCAACATAATATTGTATTTTGAAGCAGTTGGTTCTGTATATCTATCGACTAATTTTTTAGCAATCTCATGAACTTCATCACTTGGTTTTTCAAACTTTCCCGATGGCTTGACTACGCTACCTTCACTCAATGCCAATACTTTGGAAGTAACTACCAAAACTTTATTTTCAAGATCTTTTGGAACAAATTTGTCTAAGAAGGCAAAAAAGTCATCATTTATGTGAACAATATCGGTTTTTATTGGAGTTACAATCATAGCCAGATTATACCAGTGATTTTAGGTTATAATATGATGTTAAATAAATATTTCTAACGCAAGTTAAACTTCGCAGATTTCACTAAAGTTTAAATCTATGCTACGTCATACTTGCTTATATAAATATTTATTTAACACATAAAACACGATAAAAGTTAGATATAAAAAAACTCGATGATGAAATTTAAAATTAGTTCCAGATTCCAACCAACCGGAGATCAACCTGAAGCAATAAAAAAACTTGTGGAGGGTATTGAGTCCGGTAAAAAAAACCTGACTTTGCTTGGCGTAACGGGAAGTGGAAAAACTTTTACCATGGCCAACGTCATTGAAAAAGTTCAAAAGCCAACTTTGATAATTGCTCACAACAAAACTTTGGCCGCCCAACTTTATCAAGAATTTCGTGACTTTTTTCCAGATAATGCCGTTAGTTATTTTGTTTCTTACTACGATTATTATCAACCTGAAGCATATATCCCAACCACCGATACTTATATAGAAAAGGAAGCAACAATTAATGATGAAATTGATAAATTAAGATTGTCATCAACAACTAACTTACTGACTAGACCCGATTCAATTGTGATCGCTTCCGTATCTTGTATTTATAATCTTGGCAGTCCAGTTGAATATGGAAAATATAGATTAGAACTGGTCATTGGCCAAATAATTTCTAGAGAGACGCTTTTGCTCCAGTTGAGTAATCTTCAATATAGTAGATCTGAAGCTGAATTTACTCGTGGTACTTATAGAATTCGCGGCGACAGTATTCAACTTTGGCCGGCTTACGAAGACAACGCTCTCAGAATTGATACGCTGGCAGATGCAATTGAATCAATCACTTGGATCAATCCAATTACTGGTTCAACAACAACTCCTAATAACGCCAGTATTCATAAAACATTTAATCCAGAACAACAGCATTTTGTTATTTATCCTGCTAAACATTACATGATGAATCCAAAAGCTCAGGTGGATGGAATTATTGAAATTAAAAAAGATCTCAAACTCAGAATTGAAGAATTAAAAAAACAAAACAAAATGATTGAGGCTTACAGAATAGAACAAAAAGTAAACTACGACTTAGAACAAATGCAAGAATTTGGCTTTGTAAACGGAATTGAAAATTACTCAAGGTATTTTGATAATAGAGAACCAGGTGATCCACCATTTACACTAATTGATTACTTCGAAGAAAATGCCAAAGAATTTGGGAGTGGTGAATTCTTGACAATCATTGATGAAAGTCATATGACGTTGCCCCAAATCAAAGGTATGTATTTGGGAGATCAAGCTCGAAAACAAACCCTGATTGAATATGGTTTTAGATTGCCAAGTGCTTTGGATAATCGTCCACTGAAAATCAATGAGTTCATGGACAAAACTAAAATAAAAATTTATGCTTCGGCTACACCAAAAGAAACTGAAATATTATTGTCAGGTAATGAGGTCATCGAGCAATTAATTAGACCCACCGGGCTGGTTGATTCGAACATTGAGTTGAGACCAACTTCAGGTCAAATTGAAGATTTGATTGTGGAAGTGATTAAACGAAAACAAATTGGTCAAAGAGTTCTAGTAACTACATTAACTAAAAAAATGTCAGAGGCATTAACTGATTATTTAAATGACAAAGAAAAGATTGATCAATTATTAAAAAATTATTTTGCAAAAAAACAAAAAGTTGCCAAAGCAATTGAAAATGGCGATGACTTTGGGGAAACCACAATTTGGCAACAAGAAGAGCTTCCAATTGATAAAATGGAAATTGGTAAGATCGATCCAAAATATTTTTCACACATAAAGAACGCGGTCAAAACCGCGGACCAAGTTGATTTAGAAGTTGATATGGATGACATCCAATATCCAAAAGTTGCCTACTTGCATTCCGACATTGATACGCTCGATCGTTCAGATATTTTGGATGATCTAAGAAGAGGTGAGTATGACGTTCTGATTGGCATCAATTTACTCAGAGAAGGTTTGGACTTGCCAGAGGTTTCTTTGGTCGCAATTTTAGATGCAGACAAAGAAGGTTTTTTGAGATCAAGAACTTCAATGATTCAAACTATGGGGAGAGGAGCTCGACATATTGAAGGCCACTCGATTTTATATGCAGACAGATTAACTGGATCAATGAAGCAAGCAATCGAAGAAACATTGCGTCGTAGAAATATTCAAATCAAACACAACTTAGATAATGGCATTAACCCTGAGGGAATTATCAAACCAATCAGAGATAAAATGATTAAAAATCGTGGCGCTGATAATAAGAAAAGGAAGAAGGGCAGTGGACTAGATTTAGAATCAGAAAAACCAAAAGTAGTTGTTCAACTTAAAAAAGGCGAACAAATAGATTTAAATAAAATTAATCCTGATGAAATGACGCCCGATGATAAACTTCAGTTAAGCGCTAAACTTAAACGTCGAATGGGACTAGCAGTCAAAGAAATGGATTTTGAACTGGCTGCAATAATTCGAGATGTGATTAAGAGTCTGCTTTAAAATTATAGAACAAATTTTGTATTGACAATTAATGTACATTAATGCTATATTAACATATGGCTTTCAGCATAAATTTCAACGAAGAAAAAAATCAATTACTTAAGGCCACAAGAAAAATTTGTTTTGAAGATGCGATCGAGGCTATTAACAACGGAAATCTCTTAAAAAATATTTCGCACTCAAATCCTAATTTTTCACATCAAAAACTATATATAGTTGAAATTAACAATTATGCATACGTTGTGCCATATGTAATAAATACAAGAAAAAATGAAATCTTTCTTAAAACAATATATCCGAGTAGAGTTTTAACAAAAAAGTATATTAGAAAGAAAAAATGAAGAAACAAATATTAAATAATCCATTTACAGACCTAATCCTCGATGAAGAAGAAAAATTAATCGAATCAGAATTAGAAAAAGGCAACTTCAAAGAAGATTCCAATTCTGCGGATATAAAAAATATGCTAACTGATGCAGCCGCTAGATACAAACAGCTTAACCTTTCCAAACCTGTAACGATTAGAGTTAACCAGCTTGATCTTATTAAATTAAAAGCCAAAGCTAAAGCCAAAAATATTCCCTATCAAACACTATTAGGATCGCTAATACATCAGTTTGCTGATGGAGAAAAAAGTCTGCAATTCTAATAGATCATTTACGAACACTCACCCTGCAAATTTAGCCATAGATGAGGTATAATGTTTGCTCTCTATGAGTACAACCGACACCATCACCATCACTGGGGCAAGAGAGCACAATCTCAAAAATATCTCAGTCGAGATACCCAAAAATAAATTGATTGTTTTTACTGGAATTTCCGGAAGTGGAAAAAGTTCTTTGGCTTTTGATACCCTTTATGCTGAAGGACAAAGACGTTATGTAGAATCGTTAAGCTCATACGCGAGACAATTTCTGGGCGTCATGCACAAACCAGAAGTTGACCAAATCGATGGTTTGTCTCCAGCAATTTCAATTGATCAAAAAACAACTTCTCATAACCCAAGATCGACTGTCGGCACCATTACTGAAATTTACGATTATTTGAGACTTTTATATGCAAAAGTTGGCAGACCTCATTGTAAGAACTGTGGTAAAGAAGTTGCCACTCAATCAATCGATCAAATTGTGGGCCATATTTTAAATCAAGTTGAAGATAAAGTTAATGGTTCAGCTGTTCGACTAATGGTTCTTTCTCCAGTTATTAGACAAAAAAAAGGAGAATTCAGTGGCCTTTTTGAAACTCTACAAAAAAAAGGATATTTAAGAGCCAGAATTGATGGGCGGTTTTATTCATTTGATGAAGACTTAACACTAATTAAAACCAATAAACATGACATCAATGTTTTAGTTGATCGCTTAGTGATTTCTAAAAAACAGATCAGAGATGAAACAGAAAGAAAAACTCTAAAAAGTAGAATTTCACAATCTGTCGAAGAATCTTTAAAACTTGCAGACGGATTAGTAATTGTTTCTTTTATTGAGGATGACTCACTTAACTTTCCAGAAAATCCAAAAAAGTTTTCCGATAAATTATTTAGCGAAAAAAGAGCTTGTAATGACTGCGGAATTTCAGTTTCAGAAATTGAGCCACGTTTATTTTCATTCAATTCACCACAAGGAGCTTGTGAAACATGCAATGGATTGGGCGCGTTACAAAAAATTGATATCGAGAAAATTATTGCTCCGTCTTTAACATTGAGTGAAGGTGCAATTATTCCATTTGCACGAATGATGAGTAATGATACTTGGTGGTCAAGATTAGTTCAAACAGCTGTAGAAAAAACTGAGTATGATTTCAGAAAAACTCCATTTGAAGAAATGAGCGAAGATGCACAAAAACTTTTGCTATATGGAAGTGACGAAGTTTATAGAGTTGAAGGAGAAAATCGATTTGGTAGACAAACGGTTATCCACGAGCAATTCGAAGGCTTTGTTAAAAATTTAGAAAGAAGATATAACGAGACTGATTCTGATTTTATTAGAAAAGAAATCGGTCAATACATGCATAAACAAGTTTGCCCGGATTGCAAAGGCGATAGACTAAAGCCAGAAGCTTTGAGTGTCTATGTTGATGATAAAAACATCGCTCAAATTACCAAACTTCCAATCAAAAAAGCATTAGAGTGGAGTAAATTACTTTCTGAAAATGGCATGCTTAGTAAAAAAGAAAAGTTCATTGGAGAGTCAATTATCAAGGAAATTATTACTAGACTAAGTTTTTTAAGTTCAGTTGGACTTAACTATTTAAATCTTAGTCGTGAAGCATCCACTCTAGCCGGTGGTGAAGCCCAAAGAATTAGACTCGCTTCCCAAATTGGAACTGGCCTCACAGGAGTTTTATATATTTTAGATGAGCCAACTATTGGTTTGCATCAAAGAGACAACCATCAATTAATTGAAACTTTAAAAGAACTTCAGCTTAAAGGAAATACAGTTATTATTGTTGAACACGACAGAGATGTTATGTTGGCAGCTGATTATATTCTAGACATTGGTCCAAAAGCCGGAGTCTTGGGCGGTGAAATAGTTGCCAAAGGAACACCCGAAGAAATTCTCAAAAATAAAAATTCCTTAACTGGAAAATATCTGAGTAGAAAAAAAGATGTTATCAGAAAAAAAACTGGAAAAAATGGTGGTAGTGGATTCAATTCTGAACGTAGAATCGTCGACGAAGATGCACCAATTACAAAATCATCAATCAGAATAACGGGTGCCAACCATCACAATTTAAAAATGTTAGACGTAGATTTCCCATTGGGAAAATTGACATGCATAACTGGCATTTCTGGAAGCGGAAAATCAACATTACTACACGACACGCTCTACACTCATTTGGCGAAACACTTAGAAAAATCAATTAAAACAATTCCTGGAGAAATTGAAACAATTACCGTTCCAAATGAGGTCAAACGAGTGAGCTTAATTGATCAAAGTCCAATTGGAAAAACTCCAAGATCAAATCCTGCGACATATACAAAAATATTTGACTACATTAGAAAAATTTATGCTAACACTCGCGACGCTCAAGTTCGCGGATTTAAAGCAGGCAGATTTAGTTTTAATGTCAAAAGTGGTCGCTGCGAAACCTGTTTGGGCGATGGACAAATAAAAATTGAGATGCAGTTTTTGCCAGACGTTTATGTAACTTGTGATGTCTGTGATGGCAAACGTTACAGCGAGGAGACATTAGAAGTCACCTATAAACACAAAAATATTTCTGAAGTTTTGGATATGACAATTGATGAAGCTGCTGAATTTTTCAAAAGCCAAAGTACTATTTCAAAAAAGATTGAAACTTTGCAGGATGTTGGCTTAGGCTACATTAAGCTTGGACAACCAGCTCCAACTTTAAGTGGTGGTGAAGCTCAAAGAGTGAAACTTGCAAAAGAACTTTCTACAAAAACCATGGACCATGTGGTGTATTTGCTTGATGAACCTACCACCGGCTTACATTTTGAAGATGTCAAAAAATTGCTTGAAGTTTTAAGTCAATTAGTCGAACAAAATAATACTGTCATTTTAATTGAACACAATTTAGACGTGATTAAAAACTCTGACTGGATTATTGACTTAGGTCCTGAGGGTGGAGAAGGTGGTGGCGAAATAATTGCCACCGGCACACCACGTAATATTGCTGATAACAAAAATTCAATTACTGGCGAGTATCTTAAGAAAGAACTTGAAGAGAGTGGGCTAAACTAAAAGATTAAATCAAAAATTTCTAAGCCTCTATATTTCTAAATTCAATTTGCTTTAAAACGCAAAAACCCGAGCACGAAGCCCGGGTTTTATGCACATATTATTTTACGATTCACCTAATTTTTTTCTTAATTCTTCTTCGCCAGGTAGGTAGTGAAAAACAACACCATCCCGAGGATGGTTATTTCGAACGCTCCAGCTGTGAAAATGCCTGCTGCCGAGGAGTCACCCGCGATAGCCAATATAATCGCAACTACGAACTGAACCAATGCTGTGGCGTTCAGCATTCCTACGAACACGTAGTTAGAAAAGTCTAAGCGGAAATCTTCCACCCACTTGCTAGCGAACTTCGCCATCACATATAACGTGACGGCAATGGCAGTTTTTTCAAGGGCGAACATCAAAAATAATCCGCCAACGATCTCGAATTGGTTCGCGAAAAAACTTCTCGCGAATAAATATTCCGCCACTGTAGAAAATAAAACCAACCAAGCAATCCGCTTAGCCGCTTTTTCCAGGTCTTTCTGTTTTTCAAGACTCAATACTGTTGTCATTTTCTCTTCTCCTTGGCACTCCACACGGGGAGTGTCCATTTAAATTGGTTGAACCTTAGAAAAGAGCATTTGTTCTCGTCCAAAGTTCAACCAATTTAATAGAAAAAACCAGCAAATTTAATGAATTTTAATCGTAAGTTAATGTGCAAGAAAGTATTTGTTAAATATTCAAAATATTTGTCGCAATGACGTGTATCTTGAGTAAATAAACTTACTCTCAACCTTGTTTACATATCAAAATGGTTACTTTGTCAATATTATAGGACTAAACTTGATAGGTCAGATCTTTCTATTTTCCATTCAGCACTAGAATCCTTGCCTCAATTCCATGATAATAGAGTCACATGCAAAAAATAAAAATGCTTAAGTTGCTTTTATTGTCTTTTGTTTTTTCAGTATTTTTATTTTCACACTCAATAGCTGTCAATGTTGAAGCTCAAGAAAATGCTAACTCAGAAAATAAAGACTTTAGAAATACAATTGAATCAACTTACACCGTAGGTCTTGATGGATTAACTAAAGTTTCTCATCATATAAAAATTACTAACCTTACTCCGACACTTTACCTTAAACAATATGCCCTAAAAACAAGTTATTTTGATCTCATTAATATAATAGTTAAGGACCGCAGTGGAAAAGAAATTCAATCAAATAAGACTAGCAACGAAACTGGAACTGGTATCGGCATTACATTTGAAGATCAATTAGTTGGCCAAGGAAAAATTAGAGATTTTTATATAGAATATGAAAACCATGACTTAGCAATCATAGCTGGTAAGGTGTTGGAAGTTCATATCCCAAAACTTGGTGACTCTGAAAGCTTTGAATCAAATACAACCTCACTTATTACTCCTGCATATTTTTCCCTTCCAGTTAGAGTAAACCCAGAACCCAAATCCGTAGATTTTAAACAGGCTGAAGTTGTTTCAGTTTTTGACAGACCAAATGGTGAAGAAATTTCCTCAATCTTTGGCAGTGAACAAGTATATAAAATGACCCTCAGATATAGTTTAGAAAATCCAACCAGCTCACCAGCCCTTGCTCAAATATCTTTGCCACCAGATACACCTTTTCAAAAAATGCATTATCACGCACTCGACCCACTCCCAAATGAAGTGAAAATTGATATTGATGGTAACTGGATTGCAACTTACAGAATTCCAGCGAATACGGCTACTGTCGTTCATCTTACTGCTGAAACAAAGGTAACTTTAGATCCTAACCTAAATATTCCATTTTCTAGTCCAACGATAGATCATATTAAAAGCTTAAAATATTGGGAAAGTGATGATCCTTTTATAATCGATAAAGCTCAAGCTTACACGAATCCAAAAGAAATCTATGATTTTGTAGTTCAATCACTTGAATACTCCAGAGCAGAGCTGACCCTAGAAAATATTTCCAGACTCGGCGCTATTGGAGCATTTAACCATCCTGATGCTGCTGTATGTCAAGAATTTACCGATGCATTTATCGCTATTGCTCGCGCTAATAAAATTCCAGCCAGAAGATTAATTGGCTATGCCTATACAGAAAACTCAGTACTTCGACCTTTGAGTTTCGAAGGTGACATCTTACATTCATGGCCAGAATATTACTCATACGAAAAAAACTTGTGGATTCAAATTGATCCAACCTGGGGAGATACAACCGGCGGAATTGACTATTTCAATCAATTTGATCTTAATCACATTGTGTTTTCAATTAATGGTGCATCTAGCACTCTGCCATATCCAGCAGGAGCATACAAAATAAAAAGTGAAGATACTAAAGATGTAGAGGTTAGTATTGGAGAAATATTTCCTTTAATTAACCCTCAAATTTCAACCCGAATGACACAAAAAAAGTTCTTCTTCATTCCAATTCCTGGTATGTATAACATGCAAATAACCAATGACACTGGTCAAGCATGGTATGATATAGAGGCAAATGTGACATCATCAAATAATGATGTAGAAGTTGCATTTAATAATCAACCAAAAATAGAAGCACTGTTACCATTTCAAACGTTAAACTTTGATGTTACTTTTTTTACAAAAAATATTTCGATTCCAAAAGATGCGTCTATAAATATCAACTATCTAGATTTACAAACAAATAATTTATTATATGATTCAAGCGCTCAAACCATTAAAGCTGGACCAAAAATCATCAAGCAAATCCAAGAAACCCAAACAATTGTTTACCTGGGCATCGGTGTTGTTGTCATCGCCCTTGTTACCGGGAGTATATTGGTTCTTAGACAAAGACGAGAAAGTGCTCTACGTAGGAAAAGCCAAGAAACTCAAAAACAGACTCAAATCCTACACTAATTTTGTTCAGTTATCGAACAGAATCAAGTTGATGACTTCGACAGCGGTTAAAGTGAAATTTAAAGTCTTGGAAAGCGAGCTCGAAGCCCTACTAGTAGAGGCAGAATTAATTAGGACTTACCAACCTCAATTTAATATTTTACTCAAAGATGATAAAAGTCCTTTATATATAAATATTACTAATGATAAATTTCCAAGAGTAATCAGACTAAGAAAAAAACAAATTATTTTTGATCCAAAGAGTATTGATTCAAAAGGCACTATTTTGGGTCCATTTTCTAGCGCATACAAAACTCAAGAGGTATTAAAGATCGCTAGAAAAATTTTTCCGTGGTGCAATAAAGTTGAAAATAAGTTGGCTAATAGTGACTCAGACGGATCAGACAAAAAACCATGTTTCTATTATCACATTGATTTGTGTCCAGGCGCCTGTATTGGAGAAATTTCTGAAAAAGATTATGGTGAAAATATTAAACAACTAATCTTATTTTTAAAAGGAGAAAAGAAAATTGTCTCAAAAAATTTAAAACTTAGAATGGCTGAGAAAGCTAAACAAGAAAAATTTGAAGAAGCTGCAATAATTAGAGATCAGTTGGAAATGATTGAGTATGTAACTAAAAAAACTCACCATTTAAAACCAGAATTAACTTCCCATGCACTCAAAAATAAAGTTAGCGAAGATGGAATTATATATTTACAAAAGATTCTTTCTGAATATTTAGGACTTCCCAAACAGTACCCACTAACAAGAATTGAGGGGTATGACGTCAGTAATACTCAAGGAACCAACCCTGCAGTTTCAATGGTAGTTTTTACTAATGGTGAGCCAGACAAATCTCAATATCGATTATTTAATATAAGAAGTTTAAATACACCAAATGATTACCAAATGATGAAAGAGGCCACAGTACGTAGGCAAAACCACCGGGAGTGGGGTGTGCCAAACTTAGTTATTATTGATGGTGGCAAAGGACAGGTTAGATCAACTCTGCAAGACTGGAACTGGAACTATCCAATCATTGGTATAGCCAAAAATCCTGACAGATTAGTAATTCCAAAAATTGATTGGTCGAAATGGGGTATTAATAATCAGGAAAATAATGAATACGAAAGCAATAATCACTCCTTAAAAAATTTAGAATATTTCATTGTTAAACTTGAGAGTAACCACCCATCTCTTAAACTCATTCAACAAATTAGAAACGAATCACATAGATTTTCTCAATATCAACATAAAAGAAGAAGGCTGAAGGGGATGTTTGAATAAAAGGAACATCTTCTTAAAATCTGCTATAATTATTTAATGTTCAAATCAGTACTGACCACAGGAATCACATTAGCAATCTTAGCCTGGGTTCTTCCCGCAGTTGGGTTTAATAGCTTTGTCACCCTAATTATCGCCAGTATTGTTTTAACAATTCTCTATACTTTGGTTAGACCAGTTCTAAAAATCTTATTTTTGCCAGTTAATGTAATTACCTTAGGCTTATTCTCTGGAATTATAAATATTTTCTTGTTATGGCTTAGCACATACCTAGTGCCAGGATTTCACATTCAAAACTTGATTATCTACGGCACAGAATTGAATCAATTCTGGACACTAATATTTGTTTCATTTTTGATAGGTTTTATACACTCATTATTAAAAAAGTTACTGTAGACTTTAAGATCTATTCGCGGTTCCAAAATGTTATAATACGATATGAAAAAAAAATATTATTCAATGCTCTTAATCTTACTGGTTTTTACCCTAGGATTAAGCATTTTTCCACCTAATTCAGTCAGAGCAGCAACATTACAAAATGCAGAAATAAATACCAATGTTGAATTCTTAGATCTCGACCTTTTAAACCCAGATGCAACGACAGAATCAGCTGCTACTGATTCAGCAAAATTAGCATCTCCGTCAGCAGAAGTCGTAGGAAAAATTCAAGAAAAAAAGGATCAAGATATTACTGAAACTAGTGGTAAACAAAAGACAAAACTCGAAACCTACATGGATGAAAATCCCCCTGAGGAGTTAAGTTGGAATAATTTCATTCAACATGCAATAAGAACCGCAGTTTCAAATGGGTTACAAGTTAACGTTATAGTTCTTATTATTCTGTTTCCACTAATCGCATCATTAATTGCAGCATCAAGACACATCATTGGGCTTAGAGGTTTTGGAATCTATATTCCTGCCGTACTTTCGGTTGCACTAGTATCTACAGGTGTTGTTGAAGGATTAATAATTTTCTTAGTAATTGCACTTACAGCAATTGTCGCTAGAAAAATTCTTGGTAAAGCTAAATTATCATATCTGCCTAGAACATCTTTGATGCTTTGGATGGTGTCTTTAGGAATTTTTGTTGTTCTGATGTTGGCACCTTTTATCAAGTTAGTTACACTTCTAAGTGTCAATATTTTTCCAATTTTAATTTTAGTTCTTTTGGCAGAAAACTTCTTGGATGCTCAAGCAAAAACAAAACAAAGCGAGGCTTTGGCATTAACAATCGAAACTATTGGGCTAGCTGTTTTCTCCGGATTCTTACTAAAGTTTGAGCCACTTCAAAAATTAGCTCTTTCAGAACCTGAATTTTTACTCTTGGTTCCTGGAATCATCAATATTTTGATAGGAAAATTCGCAGGCCTAAGAGTTAGTGAGCGCCTAAGATTTAGATCACTAATCGAAGAAGAGTAGAGGAGTAGCTATGGCAATTAAATCTGCTCATATCTTAGGCATGAATGCTAGATATAAGTACACCAAAAAAAATCCTTATTCTGCAAAGCAGTATGGATTTTCTAAACTAAAAACAAAAGAACTATTAAGAGAACATAGAATTTTAACAGCTGCCGTTTTCCACACCTTCGAAACATTAAGTGATTTAGAAAATGTTAATTGGGAAACAATTCCAGTTCCATTTGTAGTAAAACCAGCCAGTGGAAGTGCGGGCAAAGGTATTATTGTTATCATAGGCAAAAATCCAAAAAAGCTCGAATGGCAAACCTCTGATGGAGAAATTATTACAGACATAGAATTGAATTTACACATAGGTAATATTTTGGATGGAGAGTTTAGTACCTGGGGAAGCACCCACATGGCTATCGTGGAAGAAATGATTCCAGCACATCCCGATTTAATTAAATATTCATTTAAAGGTACCCCAGATATTAGAGTCATTGTTTTTAATAGTGTTCCAGTCATGGCTATGATTAGAATTCCAACCAAATCGTCAAAGGGTAAAGCGAACTTAGATCAAGGCGCAATCGGCCTCGGAATTGACATGGCAACTGGAATCACCACCTACGGTGTGAATGGAAAATCAGGAATAATAGCAAAATTCCCAGGAACTAAAAAAAGTGTTTCAGGAATCCAAATTCCAGAATGGAATAGTATTCTGGAAACAGCAGTCAAAGCCGCCGAAGCTGCTGGATATGTATATATGGGAGCAGATCTTTTTATACATCCAAGCAAAGGTCCCATGATTGTTGAGCTCAATGGTTACCCAGGTCTTTCAATTCAACTCTGTAATAAAGCCGGACTCAAAAGAAGACTTGAGAGAGTAGAAGGACTAGAAGTTAGAGATGTTAAACATGGCGTGAAAATTGCTCAAGCTCTTTTTGCTCATGACCTTACGGCTAGAATAAATGTGGAACAAGGAATTCAAGTTATCCCAACCAAACCAGAAATTACAGTTTTTGATGATAAAAACAAGCCTCATCTAACCGACGCTCTTGTCAATACTTCAAGATATAGATCGGCAATTAGCGAAGAGTATGCCCAGCAATTAGGAATACTAGACATCGATGATCTTCTTTGGAGACAACAAGAAAGCATTGAGGGAAAAGTTCCTGTTGTTGAAGTTAAATTTAAAATCAAAGAAAAGAAACAAAAGACTGCGATGGTAGTTATTAAAAAATTAAACAAAAGTAAACACAAGATTGAACTTGGAAGAATGGATTTACAAGGATTTCTGATTGGTGATGTAGGAGAAAACAGTAACCAAGGACAAAATCAAGAATGAGTTTAATATCTGATTTAATTCCAACAAATTTAAATGAAGAAAAAGAAAAGTTTTTCAAAAATAATTCCTATAATCCTCAGTTTGTGTACCAAAATGAATTTTCAGAAAAAAATCTTTATGAAAATGGGGAGCCAAATAAAAATCTATTAAAACTTGCAATAAATATTCTAGATGAAACTTATTTCGGACGAAATGAATATGATCTAGAAATGATGGAAGGCGCAGTTGTTAATCAATCTTATACAGATAAAGCCATAAAAACTTTCTTCAGCATGCATCAATTAAATAAGAAATACAAAGTAACTTGGTCATCTTCTTTTATATCCAGAACTACTATTAATACAGAAACAATGAAGCTCAAACTTCCAGTTGATTTCAGAAAAGAAGGACTTTTGGGTATGCTTTATCATGAGATTGGAACTCATGCACTTAGAAATGTTAACTATGAACAACAGCCATGGTTTAAAAGAAAAAAGAGATTTGGTTTTTCAAATTATGTCAGAACAGAAGAAGGATTAGCTTCATTACATTCGTTATTACCTCACACTTATAAAAGTGCTTTTAATTCTGCATTAAGACACTTTGCTGTAGACTGTGCTCAAAAATACTCATTTGCGGAAACTTGGAACAAACTGGGAAAGTACATTCAAGATCCGGAAAGAAGATGGATGGTCACAATAAGACAAAAACGAGGACTGACTGATACAAGTATTCCCGGTGGTTTCACTAAAGACTTAGTATATTTTGAAGGCATGATAGAAATGTGGCTTTGGCTCAAAAACAACAACTTTGATATTACCAATTTATATTTTGGAAAATTAGCAAAAGAAGATATTGAATTAGCATTAGATTTAAATCCTAACTTCGTTCCACGACTTCCAAGTTTCTTTAGCTTAGATAAAAATAAATATGCAGATGAAATAAATAAAATTGGAGAGTTCAATAAATTTGATAAACTAAAATGATAATCCCCATTTGGAAAAAAGTTGGTGAATCAACGCACCTACTTGCCAAAAAAACTGGCGAACTAGCTTCAAAAAAAACTAACGATAAAGATGATGCTAAAGCTACGCATACGGGTACTTTAGATCCTATGGCAGAAGGCTTGGTGATTGTGCTCACTAATAATGATAGATTCGATAAAGAAAAATATTCTGATTGGAAAAAAACATACCAATTTGAAATATTATTTGGAATTGAAACTGACTCGCTTGATCTATTAGGTTTACAAAAAAACATAGATGCAATGACTTTAAAAAATCTCAAAAACTTGGAAGAAATCTCCCAAAAATTAGATACCATTATTCCCAACTTAGTGGGAAAACAGAGACAACAACAACCTAAGTTTTCCGCACAAAGAATTAACGGAAAATCAGGTTTTGACTTAGCCAAACAACAACAAGCTTTTGAAATAAAAGTTAATAATATCGAAATATTCTCACTGAAAATTTTGGACGGCTATTCTATTGAAATACCAAACTTAAAAAAAATTATTACTAATAAAGTTTCCTTAATTGAAGGAGATTTTAGACAGAACGAAATATTAGAAAACTGGAAAGAAACTTTCAGTCAATCTCAAAATAATAAAGTGCTCACATTTCCAATCATTAAATTAGAAGCAGTAGTTTCCAAAAGAACCTACATTAGATCTTTGGTAAGAGATATTAGTAAATTAATTAATTTACCAGCCACTACTTTTTCAATCGTAAGAACTGCGGAAGGACCCTACTCAAAAATTAATTGTGAGGCTTAGAATTATCTTCTTCAAATTCAATGATCATTTTATTTCGGACTGATCTTGCCAAACTTAGAGATTTTTCTGGAGCACTAATATAAAAGCTTCCCAGGGATACGTTGCCTTCTGGAGGTGCTTCATAATAGTCTCCAACTTGCATATTCAATCTGCTCCAAGTAATGTGTTTACTCTTAGGAAGCTTAAGTGTCTTAATAATTCCAGATCTTGGCTCCCAAATTTCACAGGCAGTGGCACTTCCAACAGCGTTAAATTGATCATCAACTTCTTGTCTCAATGCCAATTGGGTAATCATTTTTTCCAAGTCAATATCAAAAGCCGGCATAGCTAATTCTTGTCTGAATCCACCCATTCTGACATTAATTTCAATTAAATATATATTTTCTTTGTGTACAAAAAATTCTGGATCTAAAAAAGTTTCTTTCAAACTACTTGCCTTTGCAATTTTCTGCAAAACAAAACGCATTTTTTGTTGAATATTTTCTCTTACGTTGGAAGGAGTAGTGCGATAGATAAGTTGATAATGATCTTGACCAATATCATTTGCTCTAACTACTTTTAACAAAGAAATAAAATGAACTTTATATTTACTATCAATGTAACAAATTGGAACTACCATTTTTCCTGTCAAGTATTCTTCGATTAAAACTGTCTTATCCTCTTTGTCTAATTGATCGATAGCGTACTCATTTTTAAAATGATCATAAAGCTGAGGATAAACTGCAACAAAATCACTGGCTTCCTCTAGCTTGTGAACTCCTCTACTATGAGCACCAGCAAATGGTTTAATGATCACAGGAAACTGGACACTTTTTAATAGTGATTGAACTTCAGTTAACTGACAAGTAATGGTTCTGGGTCTAAAAAGCTGTAGATTTAAATCCTCCATTAGCTGATGTAAATTAGCCTTATTGCTAACTTGATCTACAGCGTGAAAAGAGGGCCCTGGAACTTGAAAATGATCAACCAACTCACCGTGAAGCTTCTCATAGTAATCTCTTCGATTTATTACTCCAATTACTTCTTTGTCCTTACAAAATTCGATGATTGTCTGCGACTCTTTACCCTTAGGAATTATCAAGTAGTTTTGAGAATAATTTTCTGGTATTTCCTCATTAAAGCTACACTCGATTGCGGTCAGAGCAGGATTAATCTTAAGAATATGTTTTTCGAACTTTGGAAGCAAACCTTTTCCGAGTAAGAGAACAACTTTTTGCATAGACAGTTTGTATATTTATAATGTGGTGGGTATTATAGTTGTAATTTTTAAAATAGAAAGATATCAAAAAAGACGTTCTTATCTGATACAATATCATCTCTTATGAATAAAAAAGTTATCAATGCTAAAAAAACAAGATAAATCAAAAAGCAAGAAAGATATGGTAAAGGTAAAAGTTGCTCTGGGAATGAGTGGTGGCGTTGATTCCTCTCTTTGTGCTCATTTGTTACTCGAGCAAGGTTACGATGTGACTGGAGTCTATTTAGAATGCTGGCGCGCTCCTGGCTGTAGAAGCGAAGAAGACCGCAAGGACGCACTTCAGGTTGCTCTCAAACTTGGAATTCCTTTCAAGGTTCTAGACTTCAAAAAGGAATATAAAGAAAATGTGGTGGAATACTTTTTTAAAGAATATGAAAAAGGCTTAACTCCAAATCCAGACATCATGTGCAATAAAGAAATTAAATTCGGCATGTTTTATGACTGGGCAATGGAAAATCAATTTGATTTTATTGCTACAGGACATTACGCAAAAATTTATGAGGTTGAAACTCAAGATGGAGTGGTTTCAAAACAACTGGAAATTCCCAAAGATGAACGTAAAGATCAAACCTACTTTCTTTACTTAATTAACCAAGATCAAGTAAATCACACGCTTTTCCCTTTACAAAATATTAACAAAAAAGAAGTTAGGAAAGAGGCAGAAAAACGTGGAATCCATGTCGCCAATAAAAAAGACTCAGTTGGAATTTGTTTTATAGGCGACATCAATGTTCATCAATTTTTAAAGGAAAGACTTGGGGAGAATCCTGGCAATGTGGTGGATACATCTGGAAATATCATTGGCTCTCACAAAGGACTTTGGTTTTATACCATAGGGCAGAGAAGTGGCTTTGAAATTCAATCCAAGACGTTAATCAAACAAGATGATGGAACAATTGTAGATAGAAGTAATATTCCACCTTTCTATGTAATCAAAAAAGATCCAAAATGTAACCAACTAGTCGTTGGATTTGGCGGTGAAACCCTTAATGACAGTTTTAATGTTAGTAAACCTCACTGGATTGTTGAAGGAAATGAAATGCTTGCCAAAGAAAGTAATGGTCTATATGTCAGGATTAGGCATACTGGAGAACTACTCAAATGTAAGCTAGAGCAGACTGAAAATGCAGCCACTAGGGGGGAAGTTTTCTATCAAGTAAAACTTGAAAAAGCTACCCAAGGTATTGCTGAAGGACAGTCTGCAGTTTTCTACAAGATGATTTCCGCCGATGAGAATAAAATTAATCTCAAAAAAGAAACAATTTGTCTGGGTGGTGGAATTATTTATTAAACTTATTGATTTCACCCTTTGATTTTTAAAACCAGCGTGATAGAATATGAATCTTCTTAAAGATAAAGTCCGGGAACTCCGGATACTAATCTCAAGAAAATCTCCTTAGGGAGGTTTTACAAACAAAGAAACAAGAACAAATAAAACGTTCTTGGATTTGTTACTGTCTAAAACACAGAAATAAGTCGCACTTTAACAACTTAGACTTGTAACACAATAAAAATTGTTGGTATTTTAGTGCATATTTGAGTAGTCTTTGGTGATTTTAAGTAACGATAGTAGCCTAGCTACTTGAGGAAACTTAAAATAAATAAAGCTACCAAATGGGTGCAAAAGAGCATAAGTTTTATTGTGTTACAAGTCTATTAATAACTAATAAGATTTATAGCTACCATAGCTGGGGCTGTAAATCTATAATGACAAATATCTGACATAAACATGGTGATAGAACTGAACTTAGATCGACTTTAATTTAAAAGTGGATTGTACAATTCTATCCCAATTTATTGAGATATTACATACATTACATATATTTATATATGTTATGTGTACAATCCGTTAATTTTTAAAATAAATAAATCTGAAATAACAAATAATAGAGCTAAACTCTTATCTCAGCTTCAATGAAGAGATAAGATTTCAAACTTTTTTTGAGAGTTTGATCCTGGCTCAGGATGAACGCTGGCGGTGTGCTTTAGGCATGCAAGTCGAACGGTAACAGGTCTAGTTTACTAGATGCTGACGAGTGGCAAACGGGTGAGTAACACGTAGGAATCTACCTAGTAGCGGGGGATAGCCCATCGAAAGATGGGATAATACCGCATAAGCCCTTACGGGGAAAGCATTTATGCACTATTAGAGGAGCCTGCGCGCTATCAGTTAGTTGGTGGGGTAATGGCCTACCAAGACTACGA
>VFLK01000006.1 GCA_009885085.1 Minisyncoccota bacterium | reverse complement strand
TCATCCCAAGATTTTTCTTGTTTATCGGAAGGACGCAAATAATAATGAATTTTATCGTAATTAATTTCTGATAAATCAGCTCCCCAAATTGGAGTTTGCTTCGCTTGGAAAGCTTTGTAGGCTTCCAAGCGAATTTTTAGCATCCATTCTGGTTCATTCTTAATTCCAGAAATTTCCTTGACAACGCCCTCATTCAAACCAGGCTTTAAAATATATTTGTAACTGTCAGTTGAGTACGAAAAACCGTGCTCATATGAATCTGAACTATCAGTTTTAAAATCCTTGGTTTTCTTGGTTGTAAATCTTGCCATCGCATTTGTATTATAACTTTTTCAAATACTCCAAAACATCAATAATTAACTGGTCGGCTTGATCAATATCACTTTGTTCTGTCAAACTTCTCTGTCTCATTTCACCGACCGACCAACTTGTTCTTGAATCAGATATTCTCTGTTCTAATTCTTTATCTTTTTCAAAAAAGGTCATACCGAGCATATCAATATATCCAATTACTGATGCAAACCAACCTCGTCTCCATTTTGATTTACCATCTGTACTATCTAAAATCCTATCTGGTTTTTCAGAAGGAACTAATAAGAGTTTTGATAAAGCCTCTGATACTATAGTTACCATTGGATCTTTTTCTGTGTCGGCGCCATTCATAGTCAATTCCTTTGCATAGTATTTTAAATTATAATATTGATTTCCTAATTATTTCTTTAATAAATTCACCTTTGAATCCATCAAAATTATAGTCATCAAGCATATCCAAAGTTATCCAATCAAAATTTATATGTTCAGAACTTATCTTAACTTTTTCTTCATCAAAGTCATCATTAAGTTTTACTTTCCAACCTGTGATTACACTGAAAACTTGATCTTTAGCCTCAAAAAAAGTTCTAAATTCAACTAAGTTTTCTGTTGTAAAGAAATCATCTGAAACCTCAATTCCCGTTTCTTCAAACACTTCTCTGGTAACATTGTTTTGATGGGGGTTTTCCTTGTCTTCTAAAGTTTCTGGCCACTCAGCATTTCCTCCAGGCAGATCCCAGGCGAGCGGTCTTGAAAAAGCATTCTCTTGTCTTTGCAAAATCAAAAATTTGTCGCCATGGATTAGCACTACTTTTTGAAGCAATTTAACGTCGTTTGTGAGTTGATGATCATTTTTTTTCATATTTTTTTGATTGATAGTTTTAATTAAAAATCAGTATATCCTTTTTTTTCTATACTACTAATAAGTGAAGCGTCTCCACTTTCTACAATTTTTCCCTTAATCATTACATGCACAAAATCTGGTTTTAAATAATCCAAAATTCTCTGATAATGAGTAATAACTATCACTCCTGTGTTGTATTTTTTGATAATTTCTACAACTCCATTTGCAACTTTCTTAATTGCATCAATGTCTAATCCTGAATCGGTTTCGTCTAAAATAGCAAACTTAGGTTCAAGCAAAGCCATTTGTAAAATCTCTAGCTGTTTCTTTTCACCACCACTAAAACCTTCGTTAAGTCCACGGCTCAAAAACTCTTTATTGATTTTTAATTCATCTGCCAAACCCTGTAAATGTTTTCTAAAATCTATTGCTTTTTTGAACTGTCGCTCTGGTTGGTTTTTGAATCGAGCTTCATAAGCCATCTTAAGAAAATTTTGAACTCGAACTCCTGGGACCTCCACCGGGTATTGGAATGCCAGAAAAACTCCCGTATTGGCTCTTTCATCGGGAGACATTTCTAAAATATTTTCATCAATAGAATCTAATCCACTCAAGATAACACTTCCACTCTCAACCTTATAACTTGGATGACCTGCCAAAGTATTGGCTAAAGTTGATTTTCCAGAGCCATTGGGACCCATAATTGCATGGACTTCTCCAGCTTTAACTTCTAAATCTACGCCACGCAAAATTGACTTGCCGTCTATGGAAACCTTAAGATTTGATATTTGGAAAGTATTTTTTTTCATCTGATCCGTACTTACTGCTGAGGAGCTATTTTAACATGGAAGAGTGTTATGACCAAATAAAAATGAAATCATTTCATTTGCAATTTTTTAATAAGATTCATAATTGCATTATAAGTATTGTGATCTGGAAAACCGGCTGCTTGTGCAATCATAAACTGTTTTTGCACTTCTTTAACTACAGGTTTTAATTCAGAAATTCTACTTTGCCATTTTACTGCTGACTCGATAGGAACTCTATATCTATCGTAGTAATCCAATATCAGGCCAGTTAAATTGTTTGCGTCGAATTCATTATCTTTTGGGGTTTCTTCTTCGTTCATATTGAATTACCTTTAATTATCTTATTTAGCTTTACTAATTAGCTGTGATTCAAAAATACTATAAATTTGATTAAGTTTCAATATCTGTTCTATCTATTAAATTGCTAAATTCTGGTAATTTTTTAGGATCATAAATAATTTAATCAGATCAGCCCAAATCCAAACTTAATTTCATTCTTGATGTCTTCAATCGTTTCTAAATTTTCTAAATCATCTAAAGAAAACCATGCAATACCATCAGATTCATCTGTATTTTGTCTGAATTCCACATCTTTGACTGGTTTTACCAAAAACATGTAATTTAAATGTTGTTCACAGCCCAGTGGCCACTTTTCAGTCACAACCCTTTTGGTTTGATCGTTACTGGAATTACGTTTGTCATAACTTTCTTTATTTACCCAATGCAGACTAGTCAAGACTGGCGAAGGAACATATTCCGAGGTACTTGATTTCATTAGTCCTAAAGAATCGTATGCTTTTACTTTAATCCCAGTCTCTTCCCAGAACTCGCGTTCTGCGGCTATGTGAGGAAGTTCGTCAGCCTCAATATGTCCTCCAGGATTCAACCAAAAACCCAACTTTTTATGCTTCACCAAAAGCACTTTGTCATCGACTATCAGCATTCCGGTGGCTGTGTAACAAATTTTTGCGGAAAATTTTTGTAAATCGCTCATACGTTCATTATATAGGCAACATGCATTTAATTGTTTAACTTAATTTTTGCTTAAGAAAACGCCCAGCGAGTTCATTATTTTAATTTGATTAATTTAACAAAAGCGAACATTTTGGGCTTGTCCCAACGAGAGCTTTTGCTAAATTAAATAAAAGCGAATATTTCGAACTTGTTTCGACGAGAGCTTTTTAAATACTAAATTTAAATATTAAATTAAACTCATCTGCAACCCGGCATCTCTTTGTGGAGTAAAACTAAAATCAACTGGACACTCCACCAACCTGTTCCATTTATTTTTAAATTTTACATGTCCTTTTTGCAAACCATAATCATAGACATCTCTAGTTACTTCCACATCTTGTAAACAATATTTTTCAAGTTTGTCCCACTGCTGAGTGTTGAAATATTTTATGGCATCCAAACCATCTCCAGATTTTCCAATCCCAAGAGTTTCTTGCGCAACAGCATCAAGACCAATTCTGTGACCAGCGCTTTCCTTGATACGAGTCAAAACATCCAGAGTAGGAATTTTAGTAATATCAGCACTGTAATATGGAACGAAAGTCTGCATATCAAAGTTATCTACATTAAATCCAATAACTACGTCTGCTTTTTCTAAAAGTGGAAAAAGTAATGGTAAATCTTTTTCCCAATAGCTTTTCATTTCACCTTTACCAGATAATCCTTCTCTGACGCAAACTCCAACAAATGAAATACCCAATCTATCTGGGAAAAAGCCACCAACTTCATCAAAAGTTTTCTTGGTTTCTACGTCTAAAATTATTTGCAACACAATATTTACCCTCCGCTATCATTTCAACTAAATAAACAACAATGCGAAAACTTATGATAACGGATATTAAAAAAATTATCTAGCCGATTCGTAACGTCTCTCAACCTCGGCCCAATTAACTACATTCCAAAATGCAGTAATGTAATCTGGTCTACGATTTTGATAATTAAGATAGTAAGCATGCTCCCAGACATCCAAAGCCAAAATTGGTGTTTGACCAACTGACAAAGGACAATCCTGATTAGCTGAAGACATAATATCTAATTTTTTTTCTCCATCAACAACTAGCCATGCCCAACCAGATCCAAATCGAGCAACAGCTGCTTGACCAAATTGATCTTTGAACACTTCTAGATTGCCATATTTAGACATCAGAGCTTCCTTAAATACTCCAGTTGGCTCTGCACCTCCCTCTGGTGATAGTACACTCCAAAATATATTGTGATTATAAAAACCACCACCATTATTAACTACTGCTTGACGAATTTCCTCTGGTACAGCCTCGACATTCTTAAGAATTTCCTCAATTGTCATTTTTAATAAATCTTCTTTACCTTGTAAGGCCATGTTAAGTTTATCTGTATAGCCTTGATGATGTTTTGTATAATGAATTTCCATTGTTTTTGCATCAATGTGAGGCTCGAGTGCATCAAACTCGAATCCAAGTTTTGGTAATGTAAACATAATATTTAACCTTTACTATTTTTTACTACTGATGAAATCCAATATTTCTTGAACCAAGTAACTGATGAATGCATAAACAAATATAGCAAATAAAGTTGTAAATTCTAGAACAAATTTTCCATTAACACTTGGGCTCGGGAAAGCTAACAAAAATGGTGATAACAACGGAAGCGAATTCTCATAAACAAAATTCACGAAAGCTGAACTTTCATTTGCACCCAAAAGCTTCATGACAAGCCTAAACATCAAAAAAACTCCAACTATTGAAAAAACAACATTTGATAAATCTTTTAAAAATTTATTCATACTAACTTTCAACATTCGAACTTATCTCGCTAGCAATTCTATTGACTTCAATAACTTTGTCTCTTATATCTGTCTTTATATACTCTTTTATTTTATCCTTATCTTCATAGGAAGATAATACTTTTTTAACATCCTCGCCGAACCAAATTGGATCTCCTGCCATAAATCCTTTAGCTCCACTCTCCACACATATTCTTAAATTATTTTTAAACTCTTCATAGCCAATTTCTCTAGCGTTATAAATCCAAGGGATGTCTAAAGCCGCAGTTATAGTTACCGCCGACAATGAATCTCCTAATAACTCTAAACCAATTAAATCACAACTTCTTGAGAGTTCGCTGATAGCTTGAAGTTGTGTCTCCTGCATTGCTTCTTTGGTAGTTTCATTACTTCCGCCAGGATGATATACCATCAGCTCCAACAAAAAATCGATCCCAACATATTTGCAGTAATCATGCACTTCAGACACAAACTGCTTTTTTTTCAATGCCTCAGCTTCCTGTGGATTATAAAAAAGTTCGAGTTTGGCCAAGCCATAATTATTTCTAATTTGTTCAATTCCCCAGCCATCAGCGATAGTTGGCAAACCAAATGGATCCAAACTGTCTCTCTTCTTTTCGAGAGACATCACTAGACCTGTGCTGCTAGATTTTTTAGTCAAACTGGAGAAATCAAAATCTGGATCAATAATAACCCCAGAAACTTCTGGAGAAACATATTCCATAATTTTCTCTGAAATAAAGCTAAGCACATCTTTATGATCTAAATGATCAATATCTAGGCCAATAGATTCTGCCAAAGTAGCGATTCTAGAAAAATCTAGCAATGAAAATACGCCTGAAGTGTTCTTAATATTTTGAAGCCTCATACCCTAAAGTATGAGGCTTCATCAAATTCTTTTCAAGAAGAGTTAACTAGCGTGGGCAAGTGCTATGGTGCTAGCACTAATACGTTAATATACTAACGATAGCCAACAAAAGCTAATTATCGGTTTCCACCGTAACTGCCACCACGACTTGGACCACGATCTCCACCTCTGTCGCCACCTCTGTCACCGCCACGATATCCGCCACGGTCTCCACCATTGCCACCTCTAAAAGATGGTCTCTGAGGACGTGATTCTCTTTTGGCGTTTACTTCAGCTTGTTGATCTTTAGTAAGCATACTAAGTCCAATTTTGCCGTCGTCTTTGATTTCGGCAATCATGACGTGAACCTTGTCACCAACTTTGACCATATCATTTGCATCTTTAACAAATTCAGTGTTCATAGCTGAAACGTGAACTAAACCTTCTTTGCCGTCTAGGTATTCAACAAATGCGCCATAGCTTTCAACTCTGGTTACAGTGCCGTCAAATTCTTCTCCTGCTTCAACAACTCTCATCATGTTTGTGATAATTTTTGTTGCTGCATCAATTTTCTCTTGTTCTGGTGAAGAAATGTTAACTAAACCAAGTTCATTTTCCTTGTCTTCGTCAACACTAATCTCAGCACCTGACTTCTCAATGATGCTTTTAATCATTTTTCCACCTGGGCCAATTAATTCGCCAATTCTACTTGCAGGTATGGAAATCTGTTTAACTTTTGGAGCAAACTCAGAAAGAACAGTTCTTGGAGCAGAAATTACTTCAAGCATTTTGCCCATAATATGCAATCTACCAATTTTTGCTTGTTCAAGTGCTTGCTCTAAAACTTTTCTTGGAATTCCTTTTAGCTTAATATCCATTTGGATAGCGGTAATACCTTCTGTTGTTCCAGCTACTTTAAAGTCCATGTCACCAACGTGATCTTCTAAACCTTGAATATCTGATAAAACTAAGTATTGCTTACCATCACTCATTAGACCCATTGCAATTCCTGCAACTGGACGTTTAATAGGTACACCTGCAGCCATTAATGAAAGTGTTGAACCGCAAACTGCAGCCTGAGATGTTGAGCCATTTGAACTCATAATTTCAGTCACAACATGAATCGTGTATGGGAATTCTTCTTGGGTAGGGAGCATTGGTTTCAATGCTCTCTCTGCTAAAGCACCATGACCAATCTCACGACGTTTTGGAGCACCAAATCTACCGGCTTCTCCAGAAGCATAAGGAGGCATACTGTAGTGATGAAAGTATTTAAGTTCTTCTTCTCCTCTAATACTTTCAGTCAATTGAGCTCTAGAAGGATCTGCTAAAGTTGCGATCGTAACACCTTGTGTTGCGCCTCTTTTAAACATAGCTGAACCATGGGTTCTTGGAAAAACATCGACTTCGACCCAAATTGGTCTAATTTCATCAGTTTTTCTACCATCTGGTCTAATACCATCGGCTAAGATCATTTCTCTAGCAGCTTTTTTAGTCATATTATAAAGAGCTGAAGCAACTTCCTTTTCAGTAACTGCATCTTTGCTGTCATCATCTTCTTTGACAAGTTCTGCAACTAATTTTGCTTTGAGTTCATCAAAACCAGACTCTTTGATTAAAACACCTTCTTTTTTAACTATTTCTTTAAGTTCTTTGACATTTTTAGCGTAGATTTTTTCGACTAATGCTTCATTTTTAGCACTTTTTGCTTTTGTTGCATCATCAATTAATTCTACTTTTTCTTTGCCAACTTCGGCGACAATTTCGTTAATAGCTGTACAAATCTTGCCCATTTCTTCTTGAGCTTTAATTAAGGCTTCGACCATTATGTCTTCCTTAATTTCATTTGCGCCTGCCTCAACCATAACAACTGCATCTCCGGAACCTGCAACAATCAAATCTAAACTTGATGTGTCTCTTTCATCATATGTTGGATTGTATAAAAATTGACTTGTTTCTTTGTTGTAACCAATTCTCAAACCAGCCATTGGACCATCGAAAGGAATTTCAGAAATTGCTAAACCAAGAGCACTTCCTAATAGACCAAGCATGTCTGGATCATTTTGACCATCATATGAGAAAACAGTATTAATTACTTGAATTTCATTTGTGAGACCTTCTGGAAATAATGGTCTTAATGAACGGTCAATAACACGTGCTTTCAAGATAACTTCGTCTAAAGGACGACCATCTCTTTTAACCCATCTAGAACCTTTAATGATTCCAGCTGCGTATAATTTCTCAGCAAACTCAACTGAAAGTGGGAAATAACCCAAATCAATTTTTCTGCCAAGAGCAACGGTGGTATGTACTACGGTTTCACCACAAGTTATGAGCACAGCGGCACTGACTTGTTCTGAAAATTTACCGATCTCGATGGATACGATTTTGTCACCAACTTGAATGTCCTTCTTGTAGGTGTTTGGATATGTCGGATAAGACATGAAATCCTTTCTTGAACTCTTGAAAAACTAGAGTGAGAGTATTCCATGAGAAAGGACAAATTAATTTATGGCTGAACGCAAATTGCGACTCTTTGGGCCTGATTTATCTTCTCTCTTG
This sequence comes from Minisyncoccota bacterium, assembly GCA_009885085.1. Classification (GTDB taxonomy): domain Bacteria; phylum Patescibacteriota; class Microgenomatia; order UBA1400; family PJMF01; genus VFLK01. The sequence goes on along the minus strand of VFLK01000006.1, from coordinate 25,567 downwards.
AATCCTCAATTATCAAGTTTTTATCTAGAGTTCTATTAAATTATTAATTAGACTTACTGTTTGTAAATCTGTTTCTATTATAGCATGAAAACTAAATCAGAATTTATTTCTGCCTACTTATTAACATATTATATAAAACTACACAAGCAACTATCATAACTGGAATTGTAACTAGCAATCCGACGAATAAGGCTAAAATTCCAGAATACATTAAAATAATAATTACAGCCATAAAACCGACTAAATCCCATTTAATTCCATCAGTTAGCTTTCCACTAGCTTTTAATGCCTCAACTGGACCCATTCCTTTGTCAATTATCAGATATGGAGTAAACATATATTTGATTGAAAATATAAATCCAGGAATTATAAATAAAATAAATCCTCCAAAAATGATAAGCGTCATTAAAAACTGAGCTGCTAAATAATTAAATACTCTTGGAAGCATCGAAGTGAATGTCTCAGCAGTAATTTTTTTACCTCTGGTGATTGAAAGAAAAGCATTTGTTACTCCCATACCAAGTACCATACTCAAAAGGATATAAGCTACATACCAAACCCAATAGGCAGTAGTTCCTTGTTCAATTTTAAAGGCAGATTGAGCGAAAGAATAGGCAGCAACTAATATCCAAGGCAAAATAAATACTGCGTAAATAGAAATCCAATCGGCCTTAAAAATTTTCCAAGCCTCTCTAATTGTGTTTCCTATAAATAATCCAGAGTCATTATTTACTGTCTTTACTTCTAACTCTGTAAGAATTTCTTCTGTCATGTTTACCTTTTATTAATTATCAATTAATAAAATTATTATATCAGAAATTTGAGTTCTTGACCAAAAAGCCCCGCTCTTGAGCGGGGCTTTAAAATTTAAATTACTTTTTTAAGTAGGAATAAAATTAATTACTAAAAATGAAATTATTTATTTAATCCCAATCTATCAAGAAGTTTTCTATATCTTTCTTCACTTCTGGTGAGTAAGAAATTAAGAAGTCTTCTTCTTTTGGCAACTTGTTTCAATAAACCACGTCTTGAATGGTTATCTTTTTTATGACCACCAAGATGCTTTGTTAACTCTTGAATTGAAGCAGTTAATAATGCAATTTGAACTTCTGGAGATCCAGTATCGCCTTCAAAAAGAGCGTAATCTTTGATAATTTGTTGCTTTTGAACTTTTACTAAAGCCATGGTATTCCTTTCCCTTACTCTCGCAGTCTAAAATGAGTTGCCCCTATTTAAAACCGAAAGGTAAAGTAACCGTTATTTTTACTAGATAGTAGTATATCACAAATTAGCTAATAAAATAAATTAATCCTTGAGCTGATAACTTTTATCAACCTCAATTCCGTCAGGAATTTTTACTATAAGTATTCTAGTTTTTGGAAATCTAAGACCTTTTGGGTTATCTTCTATACGATCTGTAGTAACTATCCCAGCCATCCCAGTTAAATCTCTAACTGTATATTGAGAATAATAGTCGGCGTCTTTGACCTCTCCACTTCTTCGTTTTCTTATCATACTAAATATTCTCTAGATAAAACTTTATTTACTCTTCGTCCTCAACCTTATATGCGACAATAACATCACCAACTTGAAAATCAAGTTTCTTATTTTTAAAAGTTATTCCAAACTCTGTTTTAACTTTAGCTTGAGTAATATCTTCCTTGCCATGCATCATGTTTTTGACAGTTGGATCTGAAATAATTTCATCGCCACGTTTTAAATGGAAAAGATCAGTCTTTTTAATTTCACCGGTTTTGACTTTAGATCCAGCAATTTTTTCGCCGTTCATCTCAAAAATTTGGATAATTTCAGCTTCTCCCAAAACAACTTCATCAATTGTTGGCTCAATAAGCTTCAGCATCTGTTTTTGAAGATCTTCAATCAACTTATAGATGACGTCATAAGATTTAATTTTTACCCCTGCATTCTTGGCTAAAATCAAAACTTTTTTTGAAACTTTTGTATGAAATGAAATAATTAGTGCTTTACTAGTAACAGCACTTTCAACATCTGATTCCGTAATACTTCCAACTCCTGAAGAAATTAGTCTTGTACTTTCAAGATCAATAGTCTGTAAAATTGCTTCCAAAGTACCTTCTACATCAGCTTTAATAATTAAGTTTAATTTTGGTTTTTGGTCAATCATTCCTGAAAAATCAATATCACCCCAGCCGTCGTCTGCGTTTTTGTTTGTTGCTTCATCATCGGCGTCAGCACCCTCGGCATCATCGCTTACGACCTCATGATAAGTTTTGCTTGAATCCTTAACTGTAGAGCCAACACTTGGAGCGTCTTTGAAACCAATAATTTCGGCTGCAAATCCTGGAGTAACATTATTCAAATCCTCGCCAGTTGCGCTTGAAAGTTTTTTTACACGACCATCTACATTATCAGAAAAGATATCTTGTCTTAATGATAAAGTACCGTTTTTGACAATTACTGTTGCAGCGACACCTTTTTTGGAATCTTTTGAAGATTCGATCACAATTGCTTCAAGAGGTGCGTCTGGATCAGCAGTAATTTCTTGCAAATCAGCTATAAGATTAATTGTTTCGAGAAGCTTATCAATACCTTTGCCTTTAAGCGCAGAAATTTCTACAGCTTCAATATCTCCGCCGTAATCAGTTACTACTAAACCGTGCTCTGCTAAACCTGCCTTTGCAATATCTGGATTTACGTCTATCAAATCAATCTTATTAATTGCAACTACGACTGGTACGTTTGAATTTTTGATATGTCTGATTGACTCAATTGTCTGTGGCTTTACACCATCATTTGCAGCAACAACTAAAATTACAATATCTGTTACTTTTGCACCACGTTCTCTCATTTTATTAAAAGCAGCGTGTCCTGGAGTATCAATAAAAGTAATGTCTTTGCCGTTGTGTTTAATGCTATAAGCACCAATATGTTGGGTAATACCACCAGCTTCACCGGCCACAACGTTTGATTTTCTAAGGTAATCCAACAGAGTTGTCTTACCATGATCAACATGACCCATGATCGTAATTATTGCTGGTCTTGGTTTTAGTGCCATTTTTAATTGCTTTCTAACTTTGTAGCGAGATCATCAAAGGAATCTCTCTCAGCCATCTCGGCTTCGAATTTTTCAACTCTTTCGCTTAATATTTTTTCTTGTTCATCACCCAATTCAGCTTCGAGCCATTTATTCTTAAATCTTGATAAATCAGCTAAGGTCGTCAATTTATTCTGAACTAAGAAATCTCTTGTGTCTTCAATCAATCCTTCAAAAGTATCAATCTCGTACTCTTCGTTTCCAGTCATGTGCGACTTGACACTGCCCTCTGCAGATTGAATTGTAATCTTGTAACCAGTAAGTTTGGCTGCCAATCTAACATTTTGGCCACCTCTACCAATTGCGAGTGATAATTGATCATCTGGAGCAACGACCACTGCTGATCTGTCTTCCTTGTTGATAGTAATCTTTAGACCTTCTGAAGGAGCTAATGCGCCTTGGATAAGAAGTCTGTCATCTTCTGAAAAAGAAATGATATCTAATTTTTCGTTATTTAATTCTCTGATAACTTCTTGAACACGAATTCCTCTTTGTCCGACACATGATCCAACTGGATCAACGCCTTCTTGGGTAGATCTAACAGCTAATTTGGTTCTAACACCAGCTTCACGAGCAATTAATGCAACTTCGACTGTTCCTGCTGCAATTTCTGGAACTTCTCTTTCAAAAAGTTTTGAAACTAGTTCTTTAGCTGCACGAGAAACGATAATTTTTTTGCCTCTTGGGGTTTCGGCAATTTCACGAATGAAAACAGTAATTCTGTTGTTCATTTTGTAAAACTCACCGCGCATCTGCTCTTCTGGAGGCATGAATCCTTGACCTCTACCGAGATCTAAAATAACTGATCTGCCATCCATTCTCAAAATTTGTGCCGTGACTATTTCGCCAACTTTATCTTCGTAATCTTTGATAACCATGTCTCTCTCAGATTCTCTGATTTTTTGTAAGATTACCTGTTTTGCAGTTTGAGCAGCAATACGACCAAATCCTGCTGGAGTAACATCAATTGGATTTGAATCGTCCCACTTTAAGATTTCACCTGTCTCTTCGTCTTTTTCGACGATTGGACACTTGAAGATTGTGGATTCACCACTACCTTCGTTAAGATCTACAAAGTAATAGGATTCTTCTTCTAAATTGCCAAATTGCTTTCTGTATGCAGAAACTAGAGCCTGTCTAATAGCCTCATAGATTGCTGCTGGCTCAATATGTCTTTCGCTGGCAATTTGGTTAATTGCTGCTGCGAACTCGGTTCGAACCATTTTTGATTGTGATTTTGATTGTGATGCTGCTTTTTTTGATTTTGCCATTTTTTCTTTCCAAATATTTTACTGTTTGTCTAAATAAATATTATAAAAGCTCTCGCAGGAACAAGTCCTGAATGTTCGCTTTTTTAATATTTATTTAATACACAGTTAATTTTTAATAACTTGTTAAAGTGTGCTTTACACTAATTTAATAAAAAAGGACCAATCTCTCGGGTCCTTCATCATCAAATCTTATTGTATTATACCAAATTTATTGAGAAATTGCAAAATAGCTTGGACCAGTAATTTGGTGGCAAAGAAATTACTATTCTATTTCATTCATTTCATCTTGCATTTCTTTATTCACTTCCTGGATTAATTCTAGTTTTTCAAGATCATTTATATCATCTCTAGCCCTAATCTCCTTTTTAATTTTATCGTATTTTCTAGTAATTCTTTCACCTTCAATAAGTCTTCTTCAGCTCCAGTTTTTCCTTCTTGCATAAAAATATATCCTTAATTATAAATAATAGTAACATTTCTTTTATTTTTCTAACTAAAAAAAGAATATCACAAATATTGATTTTTACTACAAGCCCAAGTCGCTCAACTTTTCCAATTCTTTTCTTTGAGCACGATTAATTTTTTCTGGAATTTCAATTATAAAACGGACATAAAGATCGCCTTTTCCTCTGCCTTGAAGGTGAGGAACACCTTCTCCTCTAAGTCTAACCATAGTATGAGACTGCGTACCTGGTCTAACCTTGAGTTTTAGACTTTGATCGATAGTTCTCACATTAACATCTGCGCCCAAAGTCGCAGTAGATATAGAAATCTTTTGATCAATAAATAAATCATAGCCCTCACGTTTAAAAATTGGGTGAGTTTTGACATTTATACTGATATCAAAATTTGAAAATCTAAGCCTAGTGCCATCATTTGCACCTGCAGGAACCTTAATTTTATGACTCTTGCCTTCAATCTCAACTTCTTTTGTAACGCCTTTTACAGCCTCAACAAAATCAATTGAAAGGGAGTATCTTTGTCTGGCTGGTTGTCTAGAAAAGCCACCACCAAAAAATTGTTCAAAAATATCAAAGGGATCTCCAAAATCAGAATTTTGAAAGGGATTTTGACCACTTGAGTAAGTATAGGTTTGTCCACCGCCACCGAAAGGATTACCCCCTGCAAAGGGATTTCCACCCATGCCACTGGAAGGATCAAAAGCTGCATGACCAAATTGGTCATAAGTTTGACGTTTTTTCTCGTCTGAAACTACTTGATAAGCCTCATTAATTTCTTTAAATTTGGTTTCCGCCTCCGCCTTATTATTTGGATTTTTGTCTGGATGCCACTTTAGAGCTGCTTTTCTGTAAGCTGCTTTAATGTCAGCTTTTGCAGCGTCTTTTTTAACACCTAAAATTTCGTAGTAGTCTCGTTTGGTTGACATAAGTGTTCTATTTTAACAGAAATTCGAAGTCGTAGAACTTGTAACGCAATCTCGATTGCGCAGATTTAAAAACCATTGCAAATCTTTGCTTCATTAGGCTTGCTTATACAAGTTCTACGACTTCTACTTATTCTTAAATTATTTTTTTCAATTACTCGTTGACCACTTCGGCTTCTTCGACACCTTCTGCGTCAGTTTTTGACTTGGATTTTGCCTCCCCATCAGCGCCTGTTCCAGCATCTGCTGATCCTTCAGCTCCAGCTCCTGGTGCAGCTGCTCCAGCCTTTGCAGCTTGTTCTTTTTGCATCACTTCACCAATCTTTTGAGCTGACTTAAACATTTCGTCTGTAGCTTTGTCCAACTCCTCTTTGGTAACGTCATCTTTAGCAGCCAACTCCTTAAGTTTTTTGACATTTTCAGCAATAGCTTCTTTGTCAGCCTTCTCAAGTTTGTCTCCATACTCTTCGAGTTGTTTTTCGATTTCAAAAGAAACTTGATTAGCATGATTTTTGGCTTCAACTAATTCCTTTTTTTGTTTGTCATCCTCAGCGTGTTTTTCAGCATCCTGCTTCATTTTTTCAACTTCTTCATTTGATAAGTTCGTTGAATTTTGAATGGTGATTTTTTGCTCTTTACTAGTGTTCTTGTCTTTTGCTGTAACATTTAAAATTCCATTTGAATCAATGTCAAAAGTTACTTCAATCTGTGGAACACCTCTAGGTGCTGGTGGAATACCATCAAGCACAAATCTTCCAAGAGTTTTATTGTCCGCTGCCATCTCACGCTCACCTTGTAGAACATTGATTTCTACTTGAGTTTGATTTGGAGCAGCAGTTGAAAATACTTGCGACTTACTTGTAGGAATAGTTGTATTTCTATCAATAAGTGGGGTTCTAATTCCTCCCAAAGTCTCTAATCCCAAAGTCAGTGGAGTCACATCTAATAGAACAACATCTGTGACATCGCCACCGATAATACCTGCTTGAATTGCAGCTCCAATAGCCACAACTTCGTCAGGATTAACACCCTTATGAGGCTCTTTGCCGAAGAATTTTTCAACTTCTGTTTGAATTTTTGGCATTCTGGTCATACCACCGACTAGAACAACTTCGTCAATCTCACTCTTGCTGACTCCAGCATCTTTCAATGCTTTTTCAGCTGGCTTAAATGATTTCTTAATTAATTCATCCACCAACTCTTCAAGTTTTGAACGAGTCAAAGTCAAAGTAAGATGTAGTGGTTGGCCATCATCACCTTGCGTAATGAAAGGTTGATTAATTTCTGTAGATTGAGCGCTTGAAAGCTCGATTTTAGCCTTCTCAGCACTATCTTTAACACGTTGTAGAGCTTGAGGATCTTTTGATAAATCTTTGCCGGTTTCTTTTTTGAACTCAGAAACAATCCATTCGATCACTTTTCCATCAAAATCGTCTCCACCTAAAAAGGTATCGCCGTTTGTAGATTTAACTTCGAATACTCCACCACCAATTTCTAGAATTGAAATATCAAAAGTACCACCTCCAAGATCATAGACAGCAATTGTTTTACTACCCGATTTATCTAAACCATAAGCCAAAGCTGCTGCGGTTGGTTCATTAACAATACGTTCTACTGAAAGTCCAGCAATTTCACCGGCCTGTTTAGTGGCTTGTCTTTGAGCATCATCAAAATATGCCGGAACAGTGATAACTGCTCTAGTAACTGTAGTTCCCAAATAGCTTTCTGCATCCGCTTTTGCTTTTGCCAAAATCTTTGCAGAAATTTCTTGTGGAGAGTATTTCTTACCCTCAACACTAACCATGGCCATTCCATCTTTACCTTCTACGATATCGTATGAAACGTGCTTCACAGCATTCTTAACTTCATCTGATTTAAGCTTGGCACCCATAAAACGTTTCACTGAATTAATGGTCTTTTTTGGATTTAAGACCATCTGACGTTTAGCTACGTCTCCAACTGAAACATCATTTCCTTTGAAAGAAACAATTGAAGGAAAAGTATTTCTTCCTTCAGCAGTTGCGATAATTTTTGGTGAACCACCTTCCATCACAGCAACGGCAGAGTTAGTGGTACCTAAATCGATACCAATAATTTTTCCGGTAGCTTGTTTTTTATCTGTCATATTTTTATTCCTTTACTAATTTCTACTTTATTTTTTTGTATTAATACTTTGTAATTATGAGCCAATTTTAGCAGACAATCAATTAGACTGCTAGTAGCAATTTGGTCAAGAGACTGCTAATTTAGTATCACTTTTGCATGCTGAATGACTTCATTATTAAGCATGTAACCATCTTTGACAATTTTAATAACTTTCTCACCTTTTTTACCTTTGTCGATTACTTCCATAAATTCAATATCAAAAATTTTATTCATACAATCAATTTTTTTCAGACCATTCTGCTCTAGCACCTGCCACAACTGTGCAATAACCATATTTAAACCCACATCATCCAGTTGCTCAGAAGCCAATGTTAAGTGGGCTAATGGCTGGATTAGATCTTCTACAAAATCTTTTGCCGCTAATCTAGCAATTTTAGATCTTTCTTCTTGCGTTCTTCTTACTAAATTTTGATAATCTGCCAAAGCTCTCTGCTCTTTATTCTTTGACTCAGCTAATTGATTGATAAGTCCCATAAGCTCTTCCTGAGTTATCTCAACGGTTTCGCTTTTTGAATCCATAGTTTCGCTTTTTGACTCGAAAGCTTCTTTGTTGGACTCGAAAGCTTCTTCGACAAGTTTTTCTGAGTCTTGACCAGTTTCGTCAACTTTGTTATCTACAATCTTTTGATCATCTGATTTCATAATTTCCTTCTAAAAATGAATATTTAAAATTTATTCGACAATTTCATTGATTAAAGTTCTAACGTACTTCATCATTGGAATAATGTAAGGGTAATCAAATCTGCTTGATCCCAAAACACCAACGTGAATCACTTGGTTATCTACATTAAAGGTCATATGAATAATTCCGATTGGGTCTAAATCTCTATTTCCCAATTCAGGTCCATAAACAACTTGAATTATGTTTTCACTTGTACTAGATCTAAAAATTTCTTCAAGCAGTGTTTCCTCTTCTATCAACTGTAAAACATGTCTCATTACCTTAATATCATAAAACTCTGGCATTTGAAGTAAATTTGAATAGCCAGCGTGGTAAAGTTGGTCATCTTCTACTAATGTAATTGCCAGCGCATTTGATTTATCTGCCAAGACTTTAGTAATTTGATGAAACATTTTGTCGGTGTGACTTCTGCTATTCCAAATTTTTTCTTTTGCAGAAACTTCATCAGCAACTGAAAGATCTTTTTCTTTCATTAACTCGTTGACATACAATTTCATGGCAACGGGCGTTGGCACTCTACCAGCACTGCTATGAGTTTTAGTCATGTAACCTTGATTTGTAAGGTAAACCATCTCATTTCTAATAGTTGCTGGAGAAACTCCAATTGCAAATTTTTTATCAATTGTTTCAGAACCAACTGGTTCGGCTGTCGTAATAAATTCTTCGATTAATGCTCTTAAAATTTGAACTTGACGCGCTGTTAAATCAATCATATGTTAGCAATCATATCTATTGCTTGCTAGATTGTCAACTGAACATAAACTCTGTAGACTATACTAGAACCAATAATTATTGATTTAAACATGCTGAGTCAAAAAGTTAAAAAAACAAAAATCATCATCCAGTTTTTGGTATTTTTAGGGATTTTAATTTCTGTAATTGTAAGCGCTTCTCAAATCTCAGTAATTAGAGATTTTTTTGGCCAAGCGTCTGGAGAAGTTGCTGATATCCACGTTTACACTAAAAAAATTCTTGGCAATTATAACCGACCATGGAGAAATCTGGCTCAAGGAGGAGAAGATCATAATTGACGACTAGCTCCATTAATTCCCCAAGTTAAAGCTCTTAATCCTGAGTACATTAGAATTGATCATCTTTATGATTTTTTTGATATTGTTCAAGGAACTTCTGGAAATCTTAGCTTTAATTTTTCGAAACTCGATCTCATTATTGATGATATCTTGGCAACAGGTGCAAAACCTTATATTGCGCTCACCTATATGCCACCGCAACTTTCTGACAGCGATCTCGTAGGCGCGCCTCAAAACTACAATGATTGGCAAATAGTTGTTCAAAAAACAATTGAACATATTAGCGGAACAAAGGGCATTAGCGATGTTTATTATGAAGTCTGGAATGAACCTGACCTATTTGGAAGTTGGAAATATTATGGTAATAAAAATTATCTCGATCTCTATCTATACTCTTCTAGAGGCGCCCAAAATGCCAAAGGTGTGAAGCCTTTCAAGCTGGGTGGTCCCGCCACAACCGCATTTTACAAAAATTGGATTGATGCGCTCGCAAAATTTTCAGTTGAAAATAATTTAAAACTCGACTTCATTTCTTGGCATAAATATAGTGACGATATTGATCAATATCGTGCCGATATTTCTCAAGTAAGAAATATATTTGAAAAATACCCCCAACTAGAAAATACAGTCGAGTTCCATATTACTGAGTGGGGTCTTGATAGTGATAATAACCCAGGATATGACTCGAACATTGCCGCTGCTCACGCAGTAGCCACTTCTATCGAAATGGTTGGAACTATTGACAAAGCATTCGCCTTTGAAATTCAGGATGGAAAGTCTGGAGATGGTTCTGAATATTGGGGACGTTGGGGATTATTTACGCATCAAGATTTTGGTAGTAAAGCCAAACCAAGATATTACGCCCTAAAAATGCTTGATAGAATCTCCAATCAAAAAGTTCAATTACTTGGAAAAGGTAGTTGGGTGAAAGCACTTGCAGGTAAAAACGCTAATGAAAATATTGAAGTTATATTAGCAAACTATGATAAAAATAATTCTCATGGTGAAAATGTGCCAATTACTTTTGAAGATATAACTCCTGGAAATTATACAATCACAAAAGAACTAGACAGTGGCCAGAACACCACAGAAAAGATTGCTACAACAGAAGCCAAGCTAAAAACTAACATTTTTATGCCAACTAATAGCGTGGGATTTGTTACCTTGAAAAAAAATTAAAGCATTACTAACGCTCTGCAACTTAATAAATATTTACTCCATGAGCTTATGCTCATTATTTACTGCAAAATTAGAATTTCGCTGAGGCTCATTTCGCAAATATTTATTAAGTTGCAGCAGTCAGCTTTATTTAATTTTTGATCTAACAAAATCTGTGATTTCTTTTTTAAATCTTTCTTTACTGAATTTTAAAGAATAATTATAAATTCTATTTTTATCAAACTTAATTTTTTGGATTTTTTTAATTGCGTTACTTAAATTTTCTACAGTGAACTGATCGAAGAAAACGCCGTTCTGGCCTTCAATAACGGTTTCGAGTGGACCACCAGATTTATGAGCAATTACAGGAATTCCATGACCCATCGCCTCAATTGGAACCATACCAAAATCTTCATCTTCTGCAGGATAGATCAACGCTGTAGCATTTTCGTACAAATCATAAAGTTGTTTGTCATCCACCCGGCTCAAAAACTCGACTGTTGGACCGGCCAATTCTTTTAAGAACTCCAGACCCTTGCCAGATCCCACAACTTTTAGGTTTAAACCCATCTTTGTAGCGGTTTTAATTGCTAAATCAACGTGTTTACTCATGGCCAAGCGACCAACATAAAGATAATAATTCTGTTTATTTAACGATGATGTTGACGAAGTAAGTTTTGCTAGCGTCGTTTCATCAACAAACTTTCTGCCTTTTTCAATTTCAATTGGCGGATAAATTACTGTTGAATCAAGTTTATAAAACTTCTTAATTCTTCTGGCAGTCTCGTGCGAATTTGCAATAAAATGATCTACGTTATTTCTTGCAACGTATAGATCAACAACTCTCAAATAATGATTAGCAATTGTACCCAAAAAATTTGTTACCGGATTTTTCTTCCAATCGGTCATTGTTGTATAGCCATACAAAGATCTAGCAGGAGTGTGACAATAGCTTATATGTAATGTTGGTTTCTCTTTAGTTGTGTGTTTTTCATCTCGCGACTTATTTTTCCTAACTTTTACAGCTTTTGAAAAATAAGCATTAGTAGAAGAAATAACAACGTCATACTCAGTTAAATCAAACTGTGAAAAATACTGAGGTGCAAAAATTCTCAATGGAGAAAATAATTTTTTATAAAAAGGAATTTTGGTTAACCAACTTTGATAAATTTTCCAATCGGCAAATTTTTTCCAATGAATTCCTGTTACAGAAGAATCAACAAAAGAAACATAAACTGGAGCATCAGGAAAGATTTCGTGAAGTGCTTCAAGAACGCGCTCAGCACCCCCATATTCACGGAGATAATCATGTGCTAATGCAACTTTCAGGTTTTTCATATATTTATCACTTATTTTAAATTTCTGTTCAGAGACATTTTCTTTTAATTAAGTTTAAATAAATATTAGAAAAGCGAACATTCAGGACTTGTTCCTGCGAGAGCTTTTATAATATTTATTTAAAGTTCAATTTAATTAAAAAAGTGCATTTTGAATCGAAATCTCAAAATCATCTTTGGGCAACATCCTTTTTAAAGAAACAAAATTATATTTGTCAAAAATATCAGCTACCTTATCTTTACTATAATCTTTCACAACACATTTCTCTAGAGAAAAATCTACCGGAGCGTCCAATAAAATTGTTGCTAAATCCTGACTCAGAAAAGCCATTTCTTTGTCAGCAATTAATTTTGTAAGAATTGCTCCCTTAAGAGATGGATGAGTCGCCGTACTATTATTCTCAAGTTCGTCAACCTTTTGATATACTTTTTCCAAAGTATCAAACTCCTGAATTAATTTAGCTGCTGTTTTTGCACCAACTCCTTTTACACCAGGAATATTATCGGAAGGATCGCCCATCAATGCTTTTAAATCAACAATTTGATTTGCTCTAACCTTCATTTTTTCTAAAACTGCTGCTTCATCATACTCAACATCATGAGAAAATTTTCCTCTTCCTGGAATGAAGACATGAGTATTGTCGTCATCAACTAATTGTAAAATATCTTTGTCACCAGTAACTATTGTTGTCAAAATCTTCTCTGATTCTTGCTTTTTTTTATTATCTTGAGCCATTATTTTTGCAATAGTGCCCAAGATATCATCAGCCTCGAATCCTGTTAACTCAAATTGAGGAATATTAAATGTCTTCACAATCTCTTTAATAATTGGAATTTGAGAAATTAAATCATCAGGCATTGGTTTTCTTTGAGCTTTGTAATCCTCAAAAGATTCAAGTCTTTTGGATTTTCCATCCTTATGATCAAAGGCTACCGCAATATACTTTGGTTGGAAATCATTAATTGATTTTAAAAGAATTCTAGAAAAGCCATAAACAGCATTGATTAGCTGTCCGGTTGAATCAGTTAAATCTGGAAAAGCATGATAGGCTCGATAAATAATGGCGTGGCCATCGAGAATTAAAAATCTGTCTCTGTCTTCAACCCTATTTTCTAGGTGCATTTTTTGCCTTTGGCATTCCCATTAACTTTTCGAAGTCTTCGCCATCAAGGGATTCTACTTCAATAAGTTTCTTTGAAATTGAATCAAGTTGTTTTCTATATTTTTTCAAAAGATTATCTGCGATAACTTGACCGGCATCGATAATATTTTTAATTTCTTCATCAACTTTTTCTTGAAGCTTCTCAGAAATTTTAGCAGGTTCTCCCCATGGAGTACTATATGAAACATCATACTGTGGACTAAAATTCATTGGACCCAATGGACTCATTCCAAAATCCATCACCATAGCTCTAGCAATTTTTGTAGCCTTTTGAATATCACTGCTTGCTCCAGCTGTCAGCTCATTAAAGATTAATTTCTCTGCTCCTCTTCCTCCCAAAAGCACTGCTATATCATCAATTAATTCAGACTTAGTCGTTTGCAATTTGTCTTTTTCTGGAGGAGTTAACGTAAATCCAAGCGCACTACCTCTAGAAATGATAGAAACTCGGTGAACTGGGTCTGCATTTGGCGAAACATGAGCAACAATTGAGTGGCCAATTTCATGGTAAGCAGTCATTTCTTTTTCTAGTTCGTCCTGAAGTCTTTTTTTGCTTGGACCCAACTTGACCTTGAGAGCAGCTTCTTCTATATCTTCTGCAGTAATTGCATCTCTTTTAGTTCTTGCAACTGCGATGGCAGCTTCATTGAGCATATTTTCGATATCTGCACCTGAAAAACCTACTGTTCGTTTAGCAACAGTGGCCCAATTTAGACCCTCAACAAAAGGTTTATTTTTGGCGTGAATTTTTATAATGAACTGTCTCTCAATTAAGTCTGGTAATGCAACCATAACTCTTCTATCAAAACGACCTGGACGTACTAAGGCAGGATCTAACATATCACCTCTATTGGTTGCGGCGACAACAATCACATTGTCATTCTGTGAAAAGCCATCCATCTCGACTAATATTTGATTTAAAGTTTGTTCTCTTTCGTCATGTCCACCCATATTACCTCTACCACGAGCTCTTCCAATTGCGTCAATCTCATCGATAAAAATAATAGCTGGGGAAAGTTTTTTTGCAGTTGTAAATAAATCTCTTACTCTGGAAGCACCAACTCCAACAAGCATTTCCATAAATTCACTACCTGCGATTGAGAGAAATTGAACACCTGCTTCGCCGGCAACGGCTCTAGCCAGCAATGTTTTTCCAGTTCCAGCCGGTCCCACCAATAAAACTCCTTTTGGAGTTCGGGCACCCATTTTAGTATATTTCTTTGGATTTCTTAGAAAGTCGACAATTTCTTCAAGTTCTTTCTTGGCTTCGTCCATACCACCAACTGCTGAAAATTTAGTATTTTGTTTACCTTTTACAAAAAGTTTTGCTTTGCTTTTGCCGATTCCCAAAATTCCATCTTGTCCGCCTTTAGCCTGTCTAAAAATAAATAAGAAAACACCAATCATTAATAACACTGGTAAAAACGAAAGTGCCAACTCCCAGATCAAGCTACCGATTGAAACACTTTGAATTTCAAGATTAGTCTTGGTTAAGTCAATATCTGCGGCCTTAAAAATACTTACCAAATCCTGACCTTCTTCTTTTAGGGCAACTTTTTCTGTTCCATCTTTATAAGTTGTTCTCAATTCTTTGCCAGCAATGCCAATTTTTTCAATTTTATCTGCGCGTACATCTGAAACTAAAGTACTTAAAGATATTTCATTAGTTGTATTGCCGGTAAATAATGAAAGCAAAAATGGCAGAAATAACAGACCTAAAAAGATGTAAAGGAACCCTTTACTCATGATATTTTTTGGGCTTAAATTTATCGTGTAAGATTTGATCTTTATTTTTTTAATTTCATCAGCTGAAGGTGTCTTCTCAGAAGATTTCTCAGTAGTCTTATCAGCAATTTTATCAGCAATTTTCTTTGGAGTTTTTTTTGTTTCAATCATAATTTGTTTTTCTATTTTTTGTCACTTAATTGTCGTCACATTGTAGCATGAAAAATTATACTAAATTATCTGATGATTTCTCCTGGGATTGCATCACTTTCTGGCTTCAATAAAATTGCCGTATCTGAACCAGCAGCAACAATCATGCCTTGGCTAACTACGCCCCTTAAAGTTCTAGGTGCCAAATTTGCCAAATAAACAACAGTTTTTCCAACTAAATCTTCTGGTGAGTACCACTGTTTAATTCCAGCCGCAACCGTTCGCTCACCGATTTCTTCGCCTACATATAAAGTGATTTTTAGAAGCTTGTCAGCGCCTTCAATTTCTTCTGCAGCAATTATCTTGGCCACTCTTAAATCTAGCTTTGCAAAATCATCATATTGAATTTCATCTTTCATCATTTTCTCCTTTGTTATATATGTGATTTTGTTGAATACTTGTGTAAGCTCGCCTATAAGCTTTGCTTATCGAGCGAGTGTCACATGTATTTAACAAAATTAACCTAACCCCATTGCTTTCCTAACTTCTAATACAGTCTGCCCGGCAATTACTCTGGACTTTTCAGCTCCAAATTTAATCATTTTGTCGATATATTCTGGATTTTTCTCAAGTTCAGCTCGCTTTTCTTGAATTGGCTTTATTTCAGCAAAAATTGCATCAGCCAGCTGTTTTTTTAAATCTCCATATCTTATACCAGACGAAGTGTAGAGAGTTTCGTAGTGTTTTCTTGATTCTACTCCCTCAAATAATTCAACAAATTTAAGTAGATTTGCCACTCCACCTTCAGTTGGAACCACATCTCCCTGACCAGAATCTGTTGGCGATCTTTTTAGCTTTTTAATAATAGTATCCAAACTATCACTCAATTCAATCGAGCTTCCTTCAACAGTTTTGCTCATTTTGCCTTCGCCTAATAATGAAGGTACATATTCGCCAACCGTTGCAAATCTAGTTGGCTCAGGAAAATCCAAACCAAACTGCTCGTTCATTTTTCTAGCTACTTCTCTAGCAATTTCCAGATGTGGTTCTTGATCTATCCCAACCGGAACTTTACTTGCTTTATAAATTAAAATATCTGCCGCCATTAACATTGGATAATTTAGCAAAGCCATTGTGACATTATCTGGATGTTGAACAACTTTATCTTTGTAGGTTGGCAAATGTTGCATTCTAGCCACCGTCATCACTGTTGAAAGATAAAAAGATAGTTGCGTAATTAAATCTGCTAAATCTGATTGAATCGTAATAGCACTTTTCTCAGGATCAAGTCCAATTGCTAAATAATCGATAAAAACATCTCTTGCGCTAGCTTTAAGAGTTTCAGGATCATATGGTGTAGTGGTGGCGTGAATATCGACTACTGTAAAAAGTGTTTCAAACTCTGGGTTATCTTGAAGCGCTAGCATTCCTTTGGCTGAGCCTAAATAATTTCCCAAATGTAAACGACCAGTAGGTCTCATTCCTGCTAAAACTCTATTTTTCATAATTTCTTTCTAAATCGTTCTTGAAGAACATTTTATCATTCTTTTGTAAGTTTTAATTTATACTATTTATATATGTTGGGGTGCAGATGGATAGTCTGCACCCCTTTTTTTCATTAATTATTAATTAGATTTTCATAAACATTTTCAACGTCCTTATCTCCTCTCCCAGATAAATTAACAATTATAATTTCTTCATTAGGAAGCTTGGCTGCCAATTTAGTTGCATAAGCAAGTGCGTGAGCAGATTCAAGAGCTGGAATGATTCCTTCCTCCTTGGATAACTCAATCATGGCAGCAACAGCTTCCTTGTCTGTTGCTCCAACTACTCGCAATTTTCCAAGCTCTTTCAAAGAGCTTAATTCTGGACCAACACCTGGATAATCTAAACCTGATGCAGCACTATATGATTCCAAAATATTTCCATCTTTATCCTGAAGAAGATTGCACTTAAATCCATGGATAACTCCTGGTCTGCCTTTTTTTAATGCCAAGCCATGTTTGGTCGTATTAGCCCCTTCACCTGCAGGTTCTACAGCCACTAGCTTAACTTCAGACTCATCGATAAAGTCATAAAAAAGACCCATGGCATTTGAGCCGCCACCAACACAAGCAACTAGATAATTTGGCAATTTTGACTCAACTTTTAGAATCTGCTTCCTGGTTTCTTTACCAATTATCTTTTGAAAGTCCCTGACAATCATTGGCAGTGGATGAGGACCAACAACAGAACCAATTAGATAAAAAGCTTCTGGATCATTAATAAAAGCGCCCAAAGCCACATCCACAGCATCTTTTAAAGTTCCTTGACCTTGAGTGACAGGAATTACATTTGCCCCAAGCATTTTCATTCTATAAACATTCATCTTTTGGTTAACTATATCTCTATTACCCATATAAATATCACAACTCATGTCAAATAGAGCTGCAACAGTAGCGACTGCCACTCCATGTTGTCCAGCACCAGTTTCTGCAATCAGTCGCTTTTTCCCCATTTTTTGAGCCAATAAAGCCTGACCAACAGTATTATTTATTTTATGAGCGCCTGTATGATTTAAATCTTCTCTTTTTAAATAGATTTTTGCTCCTCCATATTTTTTAGTCAATTTTTTGGCAAAGTAGAGAACGCTGGGTCTCCCTACATAATTTTGATAGAGATCCGCCAATTCCTTTTTAAATTGTTTGTCATTTTTTAATTTCATATAGACTTGCTCAATCTCATTTAAAATCACCACCAGCTCCGGCGGAACATATTGACCTCCAAACTGACCAAAATTACCTTATTTATCTGGTAAATTATATTTATTATTCATTTTCATTTTATTTTTCCTTTTATATTTATTAATTGTTTAAATTTTATTGACGGCTCGCCATAGATAACGGCTGCATGTCCAATTAATTTTTAAGTAGTAAATTTTCATTTTTATATTTTCTTAATTCTTATTTTCCTAATCTTGATTTAATTACAAAAAACCCCCATTTTCAGGGGGTTTAATCAAAACTTAAGTTTAAGCTACAAAAAAACTCCCCTAAGGGAGCCTTTGTTTTATTACTACACAAACAACTCCCTTTATTTAAGAGAGTTCCACCAAGAATTGGTAATTTGTGTATTTGTTTTCATTATATTTATTCTAACCTATAAACTTAAAATATTAAAGTTCCTCAATTTGAATATTTGGTTCCATTTCTGGAGCTTCAATAAGTTTGAGATATTTCTCAGTGGTTGTGATTCTTTTGTGACCGACTAATTGAGATACATATACTAATGGTGTGCCAGCCTTAAGCTGTTCAACAATAAATGTATGTCTTAAATCGTTAACTTTTGAACCTTTGATACCAGCTAATCTAAAGTATCTATCAATAGCAGTTCTAATGTTTCTAACTAAAAATGGTCTACATGTCTTGGTTAAGAATACAGTTTTTTCTCTAGCTCTTGGTCTGACTTGTAAATATTCAGTTAAAGATGTTTTTGCAGCTACATTAAGCGGAACTTTACGAGCACCTCTAGAATTTTGAGCTTGAATAACAATTATATTGCGTTCGAAATCAACATCTCCCATTTGAAGAGCTGCTAATTCACTGATTCTCATACCAGTTTGAAGTAAAACTTCAACTACTGCAGACATACGAGCATCACCTCTACAAGCATCTCTCAAAGCTCTGTACTCTATTTTAGAGAGAACTCTTGGCGGAGATTGCTCATATTTTGGATGTGTGATAATTTCTGCAGGGTTACTAGAAATCAAACCTTTTGAAATCAAAAATCTAAAAAATGCTTTGATAGAATTAATTTTTCTTGAGATTGATTTTCCGGTGTATCTTTGTTTATTAAGTAAAGCTTTGAATTCATCAATATCATCAGAAGTAATTTCATCAATATCGGCTTTACCCTTTTTGGCAACGAAAGTCACTAACTGTTCTATATCCTTACTGTAGGCAATAACAGTTGCGTTAGCTTTACCTGCTTCTTTAAGATTTTCGGTAAAGAGTGCTTGTGCATCTAATAATGTTTTTTGCATAGTATACTTAAATTGTTACTTGTTATTCTTAATCTGTGTTTGTCGTTTTTTTAAATAATAATGTCTTATAATATCACATGGATGGATTTTTTGCAATGATAAAGATAATATATCATCCATTTATAATAATTATTTTCACTGTTATAAGCATAATATTTTTTATATCCTTAGACAAGAGTTCGCAAAAGACTGAGATATCAAGCAAAAATATTGAAATTTTAGAGCAAGAAATAAATGATATGTCAGCCCAAACCGCTCAACTAGAAGAAAAAATTATTGATTCCGATTCTGAGGCCTATAAAGAAAAAGTTATCAGAAATGAACTTTTATTGCAAAAACCAGGCGAAAAGATAATTCAACTGCCATCGGTTAATTATAAGGAAAGTAATATAGAGCCCGACACTGTTGAAAATAAGCAACCTCTAGATATGTGGCTAGATTTAATATTTTAACAGATCTCCAGATAAAAAAATTGGTTTAAAATGTACCAGGAGTGAGATTCGAACTCACGACCTTGGGTTTATGAATCCCATGCTCTAACCAACTGAGCTACCCTGGCAAGTGTCTTATTACGGAGGTAATTATAGCAGAACTTTGACTTTTATCTAGAAAGTAACTATAATGTTTACTCTGGATTGCAGAGAACCTTGAATGGAAAAATGCAAACAATAACGCGCGGGATAGTGTACGGTGCACGTGAGGCTCATAATCTCACAGGCTGGGTTCGACTCCCAGTCCCGCAACAATGTGGGAATGGCGGGATCTAAATAGGCATTAAAGTCTACTGGACCCGCTTTTTTCGTAGGTTCTAACCAAACTCCCAATTCTTTTGCTTCTTTCTTTGCTTTTTCAATGATCCACCATAAACTATCCCCATTTACCAAGACTTCTTTGTTGTGTAGCTTTAGGTTCGACCCAAGCATCTCGAGTATCTGTGTTTTAGTCTTAACATCTCCATTACGAAACCAATAACGAGCATAACAAGCAAAATCAAAGGTTTTCTTTGACAAGTCGATCCAATCATACTGTTTCTGGTCCACTATCTCGATATTATTTTTTACAGTTTCTATTTGATCTTTAAGTGTCTTTAACTCGTCTTCATAGATTTCTTTTTCCTCTAGACTAGATTCCTCGTAGGCATCTGTAAAACGATGCTTAGTCATTCTTCTAAGCCTTGATTTTAGGCTTTCGTAGTTATCAATGTTGCGTTTTGTCAACTTTTTATCTTGTTGGACCTCATTTTCATTCAGTTCTCCCAGATGTTTAATAGCCCAATCCTTAAAATCGGGATCTATCTCAAATCTCTGAAGCTCTTGATCCACTTGTTTTTCTAACTCATTAATTTCCAACCATCCTTGAGCACAGTTTTTGTTCACTTTTTTAGTGCAATGATAATAGGTGTAATTTAGTATTGTGGGATCATCCATAAGATCGATTCTCAGACCACACTTAATACATTCTGCCCTTTTGGCTGTTTTGGTAAACTTAGTCTTACATCCGGAGCAAATAATCTGAACTTTTTTCTCTGCAGTAATAAAACCACCGCATTCTCCACAGCTCATTACACCCTTGAATGGAAAATCGTGTTTCTTTTGTATGGACCGGCTCTTTTTACCCAATCTGATCTGAATAGTGTCCCACTCCTCTTTAGTAAACATTTTTCTATACTTATGATCACCTTCTTGAAAGATTCCATCAACCTTGTGTCGCATTACTCCATAATAGAATGTATCTGAAAGAAAATTATAAAATGTTGTCTCTGCTAAGGGACCACCACCCTGTTTTCTTTGAGGCAGTGTTCTATATCCCATATCTTTATTTAGCCAATCGAGAGCTTCTAGAGGTGTGAACTTACCATTAGCAATCTGCTTTCCAGCTTGATGCAATAAATCAAATCTCTCTTCATCAATCTTAATATCTCGTTTTTTTGTAAGTGGATCGATATAATTAATAAAGCCTTGTTTTGCAGGACCTCCCCATTCTTTATTTTCAAAAAACTTATGTTTGTTGCCTCTATGAACTGCGACACTTTTATCATCAGATGATTTCTTAGATACAGTAAAGTCAATACTTAGAGCAAACTTGTTATCTGGTGTATTGAAGTATGTGCCTCCTATAGTTTTGACCACCAGCAACTTGCCTTGATCCATAGCATAAATGCAGGCACCAGCATCAACAGGGTTTCGTGCAATTCTATTACCAGCCCAAACCAAGATAGCATTTATTTCACCACTGTAAACCATTCTAATCATTTCATTGTAGTCTGGTCTTCCGGGATGAAATGCTGAATGTGATTCTTTGAAAAGTTTAACAATGTTTTTTATACCACTTCGCTTAGCCGCTTCTCTTAATTCTTTTTCTTGAGCGGGCAATGATTCAATTTGTTTATCCTCGCTATCGCTACTCTTTCTACAATAGATAGCCCATTTCAGGTCTGAAAGTTTAACATCTTGCATATATAAAAGCCTCCTTTAGGTGGACTCAATCAGTGAAGATTGTCCTAAAGAAGGCATCTATATTTTCACTGATTTATGAGTCCACACTCATCTTACTATTATTTATTAATTTTTTCGCTACTAAATTCCTCATAGATGTCTAAATTCTTGATCTGAATCGGTTTATAAATTAAAGCAAATCGTTTCAATTCCTCTAAAGCCTTCACCTGTGCTTCTTCAAACTCAAGCTCTATCCCACACTTCTCTTGGTAGAGCTTTTGGAAACTGGCAACAGCTTCATTACTAAGTTTCATTTTCCCTTTTTGAGGATAATACTTGGTTCGGATCACGGTAACCTATTTTTAGCATTGCTTCTTTAAGAGTTTGGAATCCTTTATCACTACCCCTTTTACTTGTTTCTTTTCTATAAGTACTTTTATTAGGAACACCACTTCCTTGATGAAGAGGAAACGCACTTCCTAACTTACCGGAATTGCTATTCTCCTCATTATTAGAATGACCGGAACCATACTTCCTATACTTCTTAGAAACTGTGTATGTGTTAGATTTGTTAAATCCAGTTCTCTTTTTAGAAATCAAATCGGCACCTTCAAGCTCTGTGATTAAAGATCGAATATATCTATCAGAGAATCCCAGCACTTTAGCAAGTGTCTTTTGAGCTGGGTAACAAGTTTCGTCTTGACCGCAATATTTAAGTAGTACACAAAGAAGATATCTTGCTGAGATAGAAAGTTGCGATTTGTCTAATAGTTCATTTGGAACTATGGTAAAGTTTTTCATTGTCATATTTTTTCTACAAAACACTTGAATGCTTCCTTTAATAATTGCTTTGTTTGATATTCGCCATCATTAAATGCTTTTGTGCTTTTTCCAAAAACATCTGTTACTTTTCCATAGGACACACGTATATAGAATTTTTCTATCTCTGACTCTTTTGCTATCTGGATAAAATAAGAAATTCGTTGTCGTTTCTTAGTGCTTATATATTGAGTTTCTTTGTTAATAAAAAAGATTTTTAATGTAAATTTTGTCTGAGGTTTAATTTTGGTTTTCATATTCATATTTATTTCTTTTAAGCTACCCCATATATAAAAGGCTTTTTAGCTTCTTTTGTGCATAATAAAAATCAAGAGGTGAGACTCTGATTTGTTTTTCCCAATATTGATAAATTTTATTTTGAAGATTTTTGCAGTTAGAGAAATTAAAATTAACCCTCTTTGGGTTTGACCTATCCATGCTAATTATTTGGAATCCTAATGCAACAAGTGTCGTAGCTAGACAAAAATCGGAAGTTTGGTAATATTCATTGTTCATAACTATGGTAATTTTATTACCTTAGTTGATGACGAACGATGTGATCAATTAAGAGACTAACAATGAAATTTAGTACTAAATTTAGGTACTAATGGTGGGACTTTTTCAATCTAAGTCTGGTAGAAGAATAAAACCTCTTTTTTCATAGGTTTTGAATAATTCACCTAAACCCTCTCTCATTTTTAGGTTCTTTTGCAAATATTTAATATTATTTTTGGCTTTGTTTTGTAATTCGCTATTTTTACGCTCATCATATACATAATCTGATCTAGTAATAACTCCACCAACTTTTTTATATTCTTGTTGTTGAATATTGACCATCTCTTCAAAATTAAGAAAATGATTTTTCTTTTTTAGAAACTCTTTAAGTAAGTCATAGTATCCGCTACCTGGTTTAAATAAATGGTAGTTATCTTTACAATAAGCTTCTCCAGTTAAAGTATTGAGTGAAAAGAGTCCATAGGTAATAATAAGTTTATTTTTTAATACCCAATTAGATATGTCTTTAAATAATTCATGATTAATAATTTTAATTTCTGCAATACAAGATCCGCCATCTTCACCACTATCATATTTTAATTCAATAACTTCATTTATCTTAAGTAAGTCAAGCATTTTCAACTCATTACCTTCATAACAACGATTGGTATTTTGTTTAATCGCTTCTGAATCAAGATATAATGAGTCCTCACTATAAACGCTATTCAGACAACTATTGACATTTGTCGGATAAATTTCAAACTTATCACCGTGTTTCTTGTATAAATCGCATATCTCTATTATAAGATCGTGAACAACTTTTTTTAATAATAGCGATCTAATTAAATAATTAATTTTCATTTTCATTCTTATCTACATTATACCGGATATGTGAATTCCAATCTCAATCTAAACACTTTCTTGGTCTATTATTTATCTCATTCCTTTTATAGCTAACAAGTGTTTACTCCAAATTTGTAAAAATTTTTGTCTTTTGGATAAGTACCTCTTAAATTTTCTAGTCAGCTTACCATTATAAAATTCTCTTTTTGCCTCTTCTCGTAGAGAATCAATTTCTGGTGCAGAAATAATTTTCCCTGCCCATTTCCAACGTCCACTTAAGTTCCTACTCTCATAAGTTAGGTTTTGACAATGTCTACAAGCAAAATAATCACCTCTCTTGTAAAGTATGCCTACTCGCTTTTTACAAAAAAAACATTTGAACCAATATCTCAAGCCACCAAAGTTGCAAGGAGTTGTAGTAAGAAAAACTTTATAGTCAAAATTGACTCTGTTTCCATGAGAATCCATTTGTGTATATTCAAAGCGAGTAAATATATTTATATCTGGCTTCAAAGAAATTTCTAATAATATTTTGCTATAATTTCCATTGTAGTTCCAACTAATTGTGTTTTGGGTAATTCTACCTAATTTTAAGCATCCATCTTTTTTTAATCCCCAAATTCTTATCTTTTTAAGATAGTCAGCTTCCATAGTTTTGTAGAAAAGATGATTCATAGCTTCATTAAAATAAATACCGAAATCAATAGAGATTGGCTTATTAATAAGACTAACTTATTTTAATGAAGAAGGCTAGAAATTTATTCAAACAAATCTGCAAATTTAACACCTAAGGCTCTAGCTATTTTATCTACAGTTTTTATAGCAGGGACCCTTTTGTTTTGCTCAATATAGCCAATATAGTTTACTGACACTCCAACTATCTCAGCAAGTTCTTCTTGAGTTAAATCTTTTTGACTTCTTAAAGTCTTTATTTTCTTAGAAAGAAATTTAGGTGATCTTGAGTATTTTCTCATAAATCACATTGTCTAGAAAAATGTTTCAAAACAACACAAACTATATGTGTGGATTTATGGTATTATTAATCTGGTGGATGAGTAAGAAATTAAAAAAACCAATGACAACCAATGACAACATAGGTTATTTAATAGATTTTGGAACATATCTTTCAAAAAATGTCGGTGATGTTAGACAGACTATTATAATTACCCAATCATTTCAGATCTTTCAACTCATCATCTACTCCAATCAGTCATTTTCCATTACTGCAAAAATTGATGGTATGTTAGCATCATTTGATTTCGATCATAATGTACTTGAAATAATATTATTTATACTTGTTGAGCATAAAATCATTTCAATGGATGATGTTGCCAATTTGTTAAAAAGAAATAATCAATATCCTATTATACTAAAACTAGAAGATAGACATTTATGGCTCACAGGCGTTGTCTTAACATGCAGGTTGGGAGAAGCTGATAAAAGCACTCAAACTGGTGAGTGCTTTAGACCAGTCATCATTGATGAAATGAAAGTAGCCCAGCTTCCAGCCGCTACAATTATGAATCAAAGTGCAGTCGATGAAGCTTTGCAAATCCTTGACTTGCTAGAAACGTCAAATGATGAACCGTCTTAATTAGAGCATCAATTAGATTTTAATTAGGACCTGAGTAAATTAAAACATGATTAAGCTATCTAAAAAGAACACAGTACCATTGTTAAAAAAACTAATAGATATTATTAGATTCGTCTTACTTCTCCCTGCAACTATCTCAATTACTGACACTGTAACAAATTTCTTTAAGGATGGATATCAAACACTTCATCCAGAACTATTTAGATATAAAATATTT
>VFLK01000024.1 GCA_009885085.1 Minisyncoccota bacterium | reverse complement strand
GAAAAATGCTACAACAAGAGCCTTGCTAGATGATCTTAAACAAAGGATGGAGCCTGATCAATCGTCACCTAATGAAATGGCTAATAAAAAAAGTGAGTTTGATATTAGGACTGGGGATGACACAAATACAAGTGAAAGTTTAAATAGAAGAATCGATCATCGCGAAAAAATACTTGATCAAAATGACAAGATAGTTGTATACCACACAGAAAAATTTAAATCACAAAAAAGTGTAAAAGATCTTATGAAAGCGCTAGGTTATGCCACAGACTCACTTAAAGGAAATGAATTCAACATTGAACATTTTGATGCAATTACTACTGCTTACGAGGAACAAAGAGAGAAAATTCAAGATCAAAACGAAGCTGGAATTATCCAAGAATTGAAATCAAATGAAAATGGTTATACTTATGCTTTGGAAGAGATTAAACGCAGAATTGATTTATATGTAAAAAAAGGTGAATTAAGAACGAATCAGTTAAGCAATCTTAATGAAGCAGTTCAAAGGAATACAGCAACACTCCAAGAAAAGCAAAAAGATTATTTTATCGATCAGAGAATAGATCATGCGAAAGATCTTGCTGATTTGGATTTTGTTCTTGAACTCGTTAAAGAATCAGAAAAAGAACAGCTAAAAGGTCGAGACGATCTGCTTAAGTTAATTTATGACGCGATTCAAAACAGAAGAGAGCAATTCCAAGACGAACAAGAGAAAATAATCATCGAAGAATTAATTCCCAGCGCAACAGGACCTGATTCTCTTCAAAGAACTCTCGATTTAGTTTCTGAACTTATTGTTAACGGAAAACTAAGATTAACTCAAAAAGGATCAATTGATAGCGCAGCCGCAAATAAAATAGGCGAGTTAAAAGACGGCATTATATATCGAAAATGATTTAAATTGATAAAATAATCTAATAATTAAGGAAACTTATGATAGAAGAAGATAATGGCATACCAAAAACAGATTTTAGTCCAATAACATTACCAGATGGCGTTGATTATAAACAGCTTAGTAAGGCACATGATAATGACGATGAAGAGAACTTGCTAAAAGATGACACTATGCTTTCTGAAGATGAACTGTACACTCCAGATCAAGCTGAAAAAGACAATCTCAAATTCTTTCAAGATACAGCAAAAAATCCAACCTCAAGAAGTCTGTTAGAGAGACTTAAAGCAAGTTTAAAACCCCAACGGGATGAAGCAGATTTTGAGGAAGAATTTGATCCAAAACAAGAAAATTTAAGTTTTGATCAGCTCACAGATTCAACATTTGGTCACAAAGCATTCCTAGAAAAAGCAAACATTCCTGACTTAAAAAATATTAAGCAAGATATTGAAAAAAATGCCGATCATAACCTCGAAAAAATGGATCTTGAAGATGACCAAACTGAGAGACTAATAGAAGTATTAGATCTTGCCAAAGATCAGAGTCATGTAAACAAAATTGTTGAAAAAGCTAAAGACCTATATGCTGATGGATATATTAGAAAAGAAAACCTAGATAAGATCATTGAGATAGCTAATAAACAAACTTCCGAAATACAAAAAGAAGCCGTAGGCGAATTTGTAAAAGAGCTGCAAGGTGCTGAAAATGTTGTGGCTTTAGGCATAATACTTGCAAGAGCTAGAGAACAACTTGGAAATAAAAAAATAGACGCTAAGAGTATCTATTTAATTGAAAAGTCTTATAAATTTGAGAAAAAACTCTTACAAGATGGAATTCTTAGATCACTAACGATTGAAATTAATGCAGCGGAAACAGTCAAAGATCTCGATGCTGCGCATGAAAGAGCTATTAGATATCAAGTTCTTGGATCAATTGAACCAGCAACTGATTTGGAGCTGAAAATTTTTGATATAATTTCTGAAGTGAAAATAAAAATTCAGGATGCAAATGCTAAACTTATATTAGATAAGATTAAATCTAGTATTTTTTCAGAATCACTATTGCTTGTGCAAGATGAAATACAATTATGTGCTGCGAATGATGAAATCAGCAGGCTAAGACATTCAAAAGATCTTTTGGAAGAGCTAAAACTAAGAATGATGGATCTAAAAGACAGAGAAAGACAAGATGATAGAAGGAGAGCAATAGAAGATGCGCTTGAAATTAAAAATTCTTTATAGATAAAAATTCTTGATCACTAAATATACATTTACTACATACTAGAATTATATCTAATTGTATCAATATCTTCTGTATGATATTATCCAAAATCAAGCCAATTACTTGATTTATTCATGGATAAACAATTTCCCCATCACTACATCAAAAAAGATAAAAAAGAATATCTAAGAAGGTATCTTATTTCCTATGCTATTAAGCAAAGAAAAAAACAGAATAAAAACCAAAAGGAAATCCAAGTCCCTGAAAAACAAAGATCGCAACTCTACCAACTATTAGAAGAAATTTTTTTATCTTTCAAATTCACTTTTAAAGATTATAAAATCCATATCGTTGCATCCCTTTTAATCAGCATAGCAATTTTTTCCCTAACCTACTGGACTTATGAAGAAATTTTTAAAGACCTCCCTTCTCCAATTGAATTAACAAAAAAAGAACAAAGTGTCTCAACAAAAATTTTAGATCGGAATGGAAAAATACTATTCAAAATTTATGATGACGAAAACCGCACTATCATTCCCCTTTCAGAAATTCCAAAAAGTCTCATCAATGCTACCATTGCCATAGAAGATAAGGATTTTTATAACCACCACGGATTCTCAGTTAGAGGAATTTTAAGAGCAATTGTCTCAAATTTTAAAGGAGAAAAGCTTCAAGGTGGCTCTACTCTAACTCAGCAATTGGTTAAAAACAGACTCTTAACTTCTCAAAGAACTTTCAGTCGAAAAATTAAGGAAGTATTACTTGCAATACTAGTCGAAGGAGTTTATACCAAAGATGAAATCTTAGAAATGTATCTCAACCAAGTTGCTTATGGTGGTTCAACCTATGGTGTTGAAGAAGCATCCCAAAAATATTTTGACAAACCCGCAAGCAGACTTTCCTTGGCAGAAAGTGCTGTTTTAGCTGGATTACCAGCAGCACCTTCCGCCTATACTCCATATGGATCAAGCCCAGAACTAGCTTTAGAAAGACAAGAAGAAGTGTTGCGCAGAATGGTTGAAGATGGCTATATAAATGAAGAAGATGCTATCAAAGCAAAAGAACAATCGTTAATTTTAAGCACTAACAAAATCGATATTAAAGCTCCACATTTTGTAATGTACATTAAGCGAATTTTAGCTCAACAATATGGCGAAGAATTACTTAATAACGGAGGACTTGAAGTCACCACTACACTCGATCTTACTACCCAATTGGAAGCAGAAAAAATTATTACGGAAGAAATCCTTAAGCTCAAAAATCTAAAAGTTGGCAACGGTGCAGCTATGGTTACAAATCCAAAAACTGGCGAAATCCTAGCCATGGTTGGTAGTGTAAATTATTTTGACTTCGAGAACGATGGACAAGTTAACGTTGCACTCAGAGAAAGGCAACCTGGGAGCTCTATCAAACCAATTAATTATTCCTTATCACTAATGAATGGCAAAACCGCAAACTCAGTAATCAATGATAGTCCCATCACCTACAACATATTTGGATCAAAACCTTATTCTCCAAGCAATTATGATGGGAAATACCATGGTAATGTAACAATTAGAGAGTCCCTAGCTTCTTCATACAATATTCCAGCAGTTAAATCATTGGCTGAGAATGGCGTCAATAACATGATAGATTTAGGGGAAAAACTAGGCATCTCAACCTGGAAAGATAGATCAAGATTTGGCTTATCATTAACACTTGGTGGTGGTGAAGTAACTATGCTTGATATGACAGAAGTTTATGGAACATTTGCAAATGGTGGCAATCATGTCAAAACAAACCCTATTTTGGAAGTTAAAGATTATAAAGGAAACATCTATTATCAAAATGAGTGTGTTTTGAATCACGAAGATTGTTCTGACAAAAAAGTTATAGACAAAGGGGTTGCCTTTCTTATTTCAAGTATTTTGTCTGATAATTCTGCTAGAACTCCAGCGTTTGGACCAATGTCTACCTTGTATATTCCCGGTCAACAAGTAGCAGTAAAAACCGGAACTACCAACAACTTAAGAGATAACTGGACTTTCGGATATACAACAGATAGATTAGTCTCTGTTTGGGTGGGAAATAATGACAATACATCAATGAGTTATGTTGCGTCAGGAATTACTGGAGCGTCACCTATTTGGAACAAAATCATCAGAACTCAACTGAGCGAAGAAACTCCACATATCTTTTCTATACCAAAAAATATAGTATCAAAAAAAGTATGCAAGGGCTCCAAACTTATCGACGAATATTTTATAAAAGGAACTGAGCCAATAATAGAGCTCAAATATTGCAGACCACCAATTGAAATTCTAAAAGAAATTTCTAACTAATTTTTACTTAAAAATTTAATAATAATTGAAATGAGTATCGTAATAATCAATAAGATTGGAGCCACCAGTTTTTCTGTTTGCTCCTGTTTTCTTTTCTTTTCTTTCTCTTCTCTTTTTTCTAGGCGAATTCTTTTTTTCTCTTCCTTTTCGTCCTCAACTTCTTGAGTTCGCTTGATTAACTCCTCGTTTGAAAGTTCGTTTGACTCAGATCTCTTCCTTTTCATTTATAACCTCACTTTGAAAAACGCTTAATTAGTTTGCAATGTTTCTCGCATTATATTTACTTTAAAAACAACTAGGTTCACAACCTGTTCAATCGATAAATCACTTGTATCAATTACCCAAGCTTCATCAACAATTTTAAGTGGATCGGTAGTTCTTTCCATATCAATTTTATCTCTAGTAACTAAATCAACATAAACCTGATTAAAAGTAACATCGACTCCTCTACTCTGAAGCTGTAGGTGCCTTCTATTTGCCCTTACGAAGTCTTTTCCTGTTAGAAATATCTTGAGATTGGCATCCGGCAGTACTTTGTATGTAATGTCCCTACCTTCCATTACCACATTTTGTGTTTGCGCAATTTCTTGTTGCTTCTTAACTAAAATTTTTCTTACCGCAGCAATTTGACCAACAATTGAAGCCCCTATACCGACTTCTTCAGTTCTAATCATCCAAGAAACATCTTGATCATTTACAATCACCGAAGTTAAACGACCATCTCTTTCAAGTTCAACCGGATTATGCATCCTAATTTCTGATTTTTCTAGCAATGCTACTAAAGCATCTTCATCACTAAATTCAGTATTATTTTCCATTGCTAACCAGGCTGCAACTCTATACATTGCCCCGGTATCAATATAAAGAAAATTCAATCTCTCGGATATAATCCTTGATATAGTTCCCTTTCCGGCGGCAACAGGACCATCAATAGCTATATGAAAATGACTATTCAAACCTACTTCTTTCTTTTACTTACTGTCTTTTTAGTTATTTTTTTATCGTTTTTTTTGGTAGAAATTTTTTTATCTGAATCAGCAACTTCCCATTCTTCTTTGTCAGATGTAAGCAAACCACCCAATCCAACAACGATTAAAATGATTGGCCAAAGATTCCAAAAAGCTCTAGGTAAATATCCAAGATTAGATGCCAAAAAAATAAAACCCATCGAAACGAGTGCTGCTGGCCAAAAAACTTTTTTAGGCATAATTTAGTTACTCCTTTAAATAATATTAAAAAAAACCTTATCTATATTAAAGATGAAATATTAATAAAAGTCGAGAGGTGGTTTTATCGGCCTATTGACTTTAGCTCTTTGGCAACGTCTCGATCAATTGTTCTTTTTTTCATCTTTGCTCTTTTATCATGAAGTTTTAGACCTATTCCAACGCCAATTTTTACTTTTATGTTTCTTCCAATTGCGTTAAAACTTAAAGGAACAAGTGTCCTATTTTTTTTATCTAGTTCTTCTGCCAAACTAGTAATCTCTTTCTTTTTTAACAATAATTTTCTGGTTCTCTTGGGATCATACTTTTCATTATTTGCAAAAGCGTATGGTGTAATCTGAGCATTAATTAAAAATACTTCCTCACTTATAACTTTTACATAGCTCCCCTTAAAGCTACCACTTTTATTGCGTAAACTTTTAACTTCAGGACCACTTAATACAATTCCTGCCATATAATTTTTTTCAATGGAATAGTCATGAGTTGCTCGTTTGTTTTTTAATAGAAGCATGCTCACATTATAACGCATTTAATCTAGTTAAATATTTATATAATCAAACTCAATTGCGTAGATTTAAGAAAAATTATAAATCTACACTTCATTAGGTTCGCTTATATAAATATTTAACTAGATTTTGACTAAACAAATATCCTCTGTAAGTAAGCCTGATGGAGCAAAGATTTATAATTATTTCTAAATCTGCGTAATCCAAGCTTACGTCAGAGGATATTTGTTTAGGATTGAAGAAATTTATAGGGAAATTGGAATTTCAAAAACAATCGAGCCACTTACGGCAAAAATTTTATTTAGTTTCTCATTGGCTGCAATTGCTCCAACAGTTGAGAGAGAAACAGATTTAATCTCTCTTTTAAATTCTCCATCTTTAGAAAAGATAACTATTCTGTTTTTATCTACCTCTAATACATAAATATTATTTTGATTGGCATTGGTATATATTTTAGCGCTACTCGAGAACCCATCAGTAAAACCTCTCGTAGTGAAACCAGCATCTCTACCGCTTGTGAACTTTTTTATTTGACCATCTATAGTTGATAGCCAAATGTCACCATCAACTGAAAATGAAGTTATATCATTGTATTTTAATCCAGTTGCCGATTTCATCCATCCAATTGGATCTGAATATCCGTCATCGCCTTTGGAATATCTATAAATTTCACGCTTTTCAGGACTAATTACATACACAAATCGATCGTAAACATTAATAAATGTTGAACCTCTATTTGAATCTCCCAACTCCCTTATTGATTTAATTTCACTTCCCTCAATTAAATCAAATGACTTCAAACCATCGGAGAGCACGAATACTTCGTTTTCATTTATTGCTAAATCAGTGACATACTCATAACTAGAGAAATCCTTAACTTCGACTTTTTTTGTCGGTATATCAAGTACCACAATCTGCTTTTTTTCTGAATCCAAAAGTATTAATTTGTTATCATTAACATCAATATCATTGGCAATATAATCTGACTTGACTAGTCTTAGATCATAAAAAACGTCCAGCTCACTTATCTCCTTTTTTCCTGAAATTTCGTTATAAAAGTTTGATGTTTGAACGATTTTCTCATCTATTAATTTGACCGCACTACTCTCAGAATTTTCTTTATGTAATTGTTCTAAAGAAGTAATTGCTTCCTGAACAATTTCTCTAGAGGAAATTGGGTCTGTATTCAATTGTTGCTGAGCAAGATCAATCCTTTCTTGAATCGGAACAATCAAAGAATTAATTTTTTCTGCTTCTTTTTGATTACTAATTGCGTATGACGAAGTAAGTCCCAACAAAACCAGTACAAATATTGCTACAAATATCAACTTTTTACGCTTAATAGATCTTACTTTTGAAAATAATTCTTTGAAGTTTATTTTTTTTGTGCCTCCAATAATTTTATTAAAGAATAACCTCATGAAAATGCCAACTTTTGCAAAAATTTTTAACTTATTTATCAAGGGTTTGAACTTTGACAAATTATTCACAAAATTTTTAGGTAAATCTGTAGAAATTTTCAAGTCTCCAACTTGATCATCTGCGTCGTCATCATCGTCAACTTCAATACTAGCTTCCAAGCTTGGCTCGTTTTTAATTTCTTCATTTTTATGATTTCTATTAATCAAACGTGATGCTGAAATTAACGTCTCATCGCCTTCTTCTCCGTCCGAAAATTGATTTATAAAAACTATTGCCGACAACGAAGAGTCAGTTTGTGCATGAAGACCAGGGACAACAGAAGTAATGATTATATCAACGTCAAAACCTTGAGAAAATTTTTGTTCAATTTCATTTAAAAACTGCGATGCTTGAAGAGTGGTAAGCACAAAAACATCATCATTTGTATAGCTACCTTTTACAATTTTAATTTGATCTTCTGAATATAAAATTTTACCAATTTTTTCTTTTCTCTTTAGAAAAACAGAGCCGCCTTTGGTAATAAAAACGCTACTGTTGCCACTAATTAATGCGCAAGAAATAAATATCTCGCAATCATTTTCTTTTACAAACTCAACTAAATCTTGAACAAACTCATGAAGTTGTTCTATATCATAATAATAAAAATCGGAAATTTTATCTGATACGTCTCTACCAACATTTCCAGCATGCTTGCCTGAAATTGCAAACACGCTAATTAACCGAGTGCTTGCGGAAGAAGTGCTTTCAGCTACTTGGGACCAACCTGTAAACTGTGGCAAGCCCACAACTGGAGTTACCTTGAGACGAATCATTAATCAAATTCTATCACACCAATTTGAAAATTACCTTACAGAACTAGCAAGTAATATATCAAAACCAATATTGCTATTACCAAGTGAACAAAAGCCAAAACCTTGTTTTGAGCGGAATTTGTTGTACCTAAAGTCTTACTCATTATTGAAACTTGCTTAGTTACTAGAATGGCATATAGCATGTATAAAAATCCAGCCAAAACAAACATATACTTGACGATAATAAGCAAGATTTCGCCTCCGTTGTTGAATTGAGGAAAATATAAAGGCTGCATTATTGGACCCTCCCTTCAATCTTTTCTAGCTCTTCTTCGAGAATCATTTCATTTAGTAGCGCAGTTACCTTTGCTGGTTGTGGCACATCTTCAAACTGAATCTCTTGTTGAGTTGCTGCTGTTTGAATAATTACCGTTCCATAATCAAAAATGGAAGAAAAGAAACCACTTGTTGTTGAAGTAATATCTTCAATTTTATCAATTTTAGTCGTGGAAACATCTTTATAAATCATTGAGATAAAATCAACATCAATAATTCTTTCATCAGTAACAATAAAAACTCTATAGAACCATTTAAAATAGCATTCTAGTGAATATCCGGCAGTTGCTAAATACCAACCAATGGCGGCGGCAAATCTGAATGAGACAGGTAAAAAAGCGAAAATTTGAGACACTGAGAACAACAATGGTAAAAGCACCATGGCCAGCAAAATAAGAACTGAACTTATTTGGGTTACTAGGTGACGTCTAAGGACAAGTACTATTTGTTCTGTGTCTGCCTGGATATCAATTGTTAACCTTTTGGGCTTAGGTAAAAAAGCAGCAGTATGTTTTTCAGAAGGAACCTCATTCCTCATAACTTCTGAGTACTCGTCGACATGACGTCTTAGGCCACTTTTCTCTGCTGAAGTTGTACCCGCTCTCTTAGTTATCATAAGTATATTATAGCATCTTGTAACATTATAAATACTTGCTTAACATTTCTTCGCAATCTAAATAGAATTGATCTAAAGATGAATTATTGACTAGTTTATAATCTGCTAATCTTAGACATTCAGAAACCTGTTGACCATTTTTGTCTTCCCCTTCACCCAAATCTCTAGCCTCTACTTGTTTGAACTTTGAAGTAGTCGCATCATCTTCTCCTCTGACCTTAGCTCTTTCAAGATATCTCTCCAAACGTCTATTTTTATAAGCAGAAATATGAACAATCTTTCCGCCCAACTCTTTTTTAATAACCTTAATTTCTTGAGGATTTCTGACTCCATCGATAATTACTAACTTATGTTTTTTTATTTCTTTAATAATTCGATCTACAAGTACCGATCCAGAAAAGTGCTCTCTTAGGTCATTGCCAACATCTTGCAAATTTGCCCTAGTCATTTCCAAACCACGAGCAACTGTTTCTGCTCTAACTACATCAGACAACGAAAAATATTTAAAACCTTTTGATTTAAGAAATTCGGATATTGTTCCTTTACCACTAGCAATCGGACCCACTAATGCAAGTACAAGACGATTTCCAGAAGAATTTTTGGCACTCTGGGATAATTTTTTCATGTGAAAACTTTATTTGTTACATTAATAATAAACTTTAATGTACTTCAAAAGTTATCTTTTTAAAACTGCCATAAAGGTGTCTTGATTAAGTTCAACTTTACCAAACTGTTTCATACGTTTTTTGCCTTTAGCTTGTTTAGATAAAAGCTTTTTTCTTCTTGTTACGTCGCCACCATAAAGCTTGGCTGTGACGTCTTTTCTAAATGCTTTAACAGTTTCACGAGCTACAACAGTTCCTCCTATCACAGCTTGAATTGGAAGTTCAAACATTTGTCTAGGTAGCACTTCTTTTAATTTCTTGACAACTCTTTTTCCTTGTTCAGGTGCAGTTTCTCTCACAGTCATGAAACTCAGCGCCTCTACTTCCTCACCGTTAAGTAAAATTGATATCTTGACTGCATCCACCGGCTCAAACTTGATCAACTTATATTCCATGGACGCATAACCAGAAGTAAGTGATTTTAAAGTGTCATGAAAATCAGTGATGATTTCAGCCAAAGGCACAATACATTCTATATTCACTCTACTTCCAACATGAGTACTTTTAACAAAGCTACCTCTTCTATCTCTTACAAGATTGATAATTTCACTCATTTGATGAATTGGAGATAGAATGTTGGTTCTAGTAATTGGTTCACGAATTTCTCTAATTAAAGATGGATCTGGCATATCAGCCGGCGTTCTCACCAATAATTCTTCTCCATTCGAAGTTGTTACTTGATAGGTAACTGACGGCACTGTTGCAATAAGCTCTAAATTAAATTCTCGAGTTAATCTTTCCACTACAATTTCAGCATGTAAAATTCCCAAAAAGCCTACTCTCAAACCACTACCCAATGCCTGTGAGTGAGTACCAGAAAATCTAAGCGCAGCATCTCGAAGCGATAGTTTGTCCATTGCATCTTGTAAGAATGTAAATTCAGCCGAATCAGTTGGATAAATTTCCATATAAACCATTGGCATTGGCTCTTTGTATCCTGGCAAAGGTTCAACTTTTTCTCTTTTATTATAGGCAGTCATGGTATCGCCGATTTTTAAAGATTTTATGTCCTTTAATCCTGTTGCTACATAACCAACCTCGCCTGCCATCAGCTGATCCTTGGGCTTCATTCCTGGAACAAAAACTCCTAGCTCAATTGGCGAAAAAGATGATTTTGACTGCGTAAAACCCATTTTTTCTTTTTTGACTACACCATCAATAACTCTAATCAAGGCTACTGCGCCTCTATGTGGATCAAAGTGAGAAGTTATTAATAAAGATCTTGCATCCTTTTTGTCATCGCCACCGGGCGCTGGAATTCTATCAATGACTGCTTCTAAAACTGATTGAACATTTTCCCCAGTTTTTGCCGAAACCATAATTAGCTCTTCTTCTCTGCAGTTACAAAGTTCCATCACTTCCAAAGCGACTCTTTCTACTTCTGCAGAAGGTAAATCAACTTTGTTTAAAACAGGAATAACAACCAAACCCAAGGCGACAGCTTGTTCAAAATTAGACAATGTTTGTGCCTGAATTCCTTGAGTTGCATCGACAACCAAAATCACTCCTTCACAAGCCGCCAATGAGCGACTGACTTCGTATCCAAAATCAACATGTCCAGGAGTATCAATTAAATTGAAAACATATTTTTTCCCATCATGTTTTTCACTAATATATTCAATGCGAACGGGAGCTAATTTAATAGTAATTCCTCTTTCTCTTTCAATTGGATTACTGTCCATCATTCTATCTTGAAAATCAAGGATATCGACCGTATTTGTGAAACGCAAAAACCTGTCGGTCAAAGTCGTTTTTCCATGGTCAATGTGAGCGATTATTGAGAAATTTCTAATGACTGAGCGCGAATACATTTGTGGCTCATCTTGCATTATTTTTTACCTGTAGAAGCTTTTGTTTTTTTAACTATTTTCTTGGTTGCTTTTTTAGGTGCTTTTGCAACTGCTTTTTTGACAGCAACTTTTTTGACTGCGGCTTTTTTAACAGCAACTTTTTTCTCTACTTTTGGTTTTGATTCACCATCGGTAGAAATTAATTTACTTAGCTGAGATTTCATACGTCCAGCTTTATTTTTATGCATCAATTTTCTTTTAACTGCCTTATCAATACTAGAAAATGCACTAGAAAGATTACCTTCAGATGGTTCTTTTTTGATCTTATCGATCATAGTTTTGAGTATTGATTTAACTCTTGAATTAAAAACTGTTTTTTTTCTACTGGATCTAAGTGCTTTTTTTGCGTTTTGTAATATTGGCATATATATTGTTTAATACTAATTATATAACTAATCAAATTCCTAATTTCTAAATTTGAGCTAGGCAGGAATTATACCAGAAATGTTCTATAATTGAAACAAATGTTTTCATTCACAAAAAATACAATTACTCAGCTTCTTTCAAACAATACAAAATGGCTGGAAAAACAGCAAACCAGCATTAACTCTGCCGCCGCTGTTATTGCTCTTGCAAACATCCTTTCAATTTTGTCAGGTTTCGTTAGAACGAGAGTCATCCTCTCATATTTTAATGAAGAAACTGTCACTGCATGGACGCTGGCCTTTCAAATTCCAGATATGTTGTTTCAGCTTTTAGTATTTGGTGCCCTATCTGCATCATTTATTCCAATTTTTCTTTCAATCAAGAGAAAGAATGATGAAAAAACGGCTTTCAAAATGAGTTCCATAGTGTTGAACATACTAATGGTGATTTTCGCGATCGCAAGCATAATAATCTACTTTTATGCAGAGCCGCTCACTTTGGCCAGAGTTGGTGACAAACTATCTTCCGAGCAACTTTCGATCGTAATTAATTTGACGAAAACCATGCTTTTGGCCCAAATATTCTTTACAGTTTCAAACGTGATGACGGGAATTCTTCAGTCTTACAAAAGATTTATTGTCCCAAGTATGGCCCCAATTGTCTATAACTTTGGAATAATTGCCGGCGTTGCAATATTCCACGAAACCTTTGGTATTTATTCAGCTGGAATTGGAGTAGTTTTTGGAGCCCTGATGCACATGATTGTTCAAATTCCTTTAGCTTTAAAACTTGGGTATAAACCAACGTTTTCATTAAATATAAATTATCCAGGTGTTAAAAGACTATTTTTGCTTACTCCTGCAAGATTTTTGACAATTGGAGTTGGTAACATACAAACTTTGGCATTAGGCTATTTCGCAACATCAATTGGCGCACTTAGTTTCTTATACATTTCATATGCAACATATTTATCAGTATTTCCGGTAAGACTGTTTGGAGTACCGTTGAGTCAAGCAGCTTTACCTTTTTTATCTCAACAATCTGGAAAAGAAAACTTAGAGAAATTTAGAGATCTAATCCTTCAATCATTGAACCAAATTTCTTTCTTAGCAATGCCTACTTCGGTACTTTTACTTATTTTGAGAGTCCCTATCGTCCGTCTTGCTTTTGGAACGGATAATTTTAGCTGGCATTCAACAATTACAACTGGGAAAATCTTAGCTATCTTGGCCATCTCAATAACTGCTCAAGCAATGGTTCAACTTTTGATAAGAGGCTTTCATGCCATGAAGGATACGAGAACTCCGCTCATCATCTCAGTTATATTTACTGTCTTTTACCTTGCAGGTTCTTTTGCTGTTGTTAACTATACAAATTTTGGCATTCTAGGATTAGCCGTTGTAAATTGTGTAAGTTTCTTAGTAGAGCTACTTATGTACGTATTCATTCTAAACAAGGTGATGCCAAACTTTATTATTAACAAATCATTACTAGTACCTCAATTAAAAATTTTGTCAGCAAGTTTTTTCATGGCCATATTCTTATATTTACCATTCAGAATATTTGACGAACTTATTTTTAACACTACAAAAACGATTGAACTGATTGCACTAACATTAACGACCGGCACTATTGGTATGTTGGTATACATCTACTTTGCGGCAATATTTGAAATTAAAGAACTAGAACTCGTAAATAAAGCAATTAGAACCTTTGGACAAAAATGGAAATCAGATGAAAATCAAACTCAAGAATTCTTAATTGAAACCTCCGTAGACGACGATCTAGTGTAAATCTCATTCCTTACTATTTATCTCTTCAAAATTAATTGCATATTAATATAAATATGCCTAGCGGAACACAGATTTACAATTATTTTTTAAATCTGTGTAGTTGAGCATGTTTATATTAATATGTAATTAATTCTAGCTTGCCATACTCCTCAATTATCTAGTACAATTAAATTCGTAATGAAAAAAGCTGCC
The DNA here is from genome assembly GCA_009885085.1 of Minisyncoccota bacterium. Taxonomy (GTDB): domain Bacteria; phylum Patescibacteriota; class Microgenomatia; order UBA1400; family PJMF01; genus VFLK01. The sequence continues at coordinate 4,761 of VFLK01000024.1, read as the reverse complement.
CAGATAGAAATTAATTTAGTTCCAAAAGATCCTTTTTTTTCCACTGTTATAGGGAAAACTTTAAAGTGGTCTCTATCTGCTGGAAGATATATTGTTATATTCACCGAACTTGTGGTTATCATGAGTTTTATAACTAGGTTTACTCTAGACAGAAAAGTTACTGATTTGAATTCCTCAATAAACCAAAAAAAGAACATAATTCTTTCATATGGAAACATTGAAGAAAACTTCAGAACTATCCAAGAAAAAATTTCTCAATACAAACAAACCGAACAAGAAACAAATATTGTTGATACTTTTGCAAACATGAGTAACATTATGCCTGAAGGAATAATCCTGCAAGAACTTGCCATTAGACCAACGTCAGTGATCATATCTGGCAAAACTCTTTCTCAAAATTCCTTTAATTTATTAATCAATAATCTCCAAATTTCACCAGACTTTACCAATATTAACGTTAGTGAAATTGAATCGAGTACTGTAGAACCGGGATTATTTTTCAATATAAAAGCCGACACCAAACAAGAAGTAAAAATTGAAAAGCAAGCTCCTAAAGATAAAGAAACAGACCTCCTAGATAGAACTCAAGGATTATAAAAATGCATAAAAAAAGTGAACTCTCTAGCACCTTAAACAACTTTTACCAAAATCCTGTAGCTAAGGTATCTCTAGAGCTTTTCTTAACAATTGGATTAGTTTTATTCTTGGCAGTGTTTGCAATCAAACCAACAATTTTGACTATGGCTACTCTTATAAAAGAAATTGAGAACAAGCAATCCCTAGAAAAACAACTTACTCAAAAAATTGCAGCACTCCAAACTGCTCAAACCGAATATCTTTCTGTTGAAAGCTTGTTGCCAATTCTTGATGAAGCGATTCCTTCTAATCCAGAAATAATGAAAAGCGCAAAAGTTATTGAAAAAGTAGCTACTGACAGTAAAATAATAATAAAAAGTTTAAGCATTTTGGAGCTACCACAGAATGATTCTGCAGATGTTCCTTTCTCACAGAAAACAAAGCAAAAATTAATTTTCAATGTTAGCATTTCTGGTGATTATGTCTCCATTAGAAATTTTGCTGAATCACTTAGAAATTCTAGAAAAAGCTTTGTCATTGATTCAGTGACTTTTGAGCTCGAAGAAGATCGAGGCTCAAGAAAATTAAATGCAACCGTTGCAATTAGCGTTCCCTTTTTTGGAATAGAAACACAAGTACTTTCGAAAGATGAATCAAAATAATAAATATGAATCTAAATATAACCAATATTCCTAAATCTGAGATCAGAAAAGATTTTCAGAAATTAAAAACTAATCGACAATTCCTAACAATCTTAATCTTGTTATTTGTATCTATCCTATTTTGGATCACAATCAGCCTGATAAGTTCCCAATCTAATGAAGAAATTTCCAAAGAATTAACGGCATTAGCGAAACCTTTGACACCAAACTTTGACAGAGATGAACTATTAAAAATTCAAGAAAAACACTCATACTCTGAAGAAGAGCTATCTTCGTTTGTAATCTTCAAGATATTATCCTCTAGAGATGGAAAAACTGAAAAGGTTGTTCCTTTAGAAGTTACAATTGATGATATTGATCCAAAAGATGCAATTAAACCAATTGAAAAAAAGAGCGCTAATTCTTTACTACAAACTGAGCTCGAAAGTTCAAAAAGTGGCGATCTCAATGATTCTGCTCAAGACGAAACACAACTTAATATCAACTAGATGCTCTTTGTACTCATAATCTATATTTCCTTCGGTCTTTGTTCGCGTTGCTTTCTTGACTATAGTTATCTAAAGTAGATAGAGAAGTTGTCGTGAAAAAAAACGAACTGCTTTTGTGTTAAAAAGACTGGGCATAATTCTATGAATTTTGCCAAAAAATATGAATACTTTAAAAGCACCAAAAAAAATTCTCGATAAGAGAATACCAACTATTTTGGGAGTGATTGTTTTAGTCGTAGCTTTAATTTCAGGTACCCTTCTCATAGGAAAAGGTGGGGGTGTTTTTTCACCTAGAGCATCTGTGGAAACTACTCCAAAAAATGTTAAAGTCACTAATGTTCATGACACCAGCTTTACTATTTCTTTTTTAACAGACAGTAAAGTAGCTGGATTTGTAAAATATGGCACTGAAGCAAACAGCTTAAAATCTCAAGCAAGCGATGATAGAGATCAGATCACTGGTACTATTGGTGAATTTCAAATTCATCACATAACAATAAGAGGTCTCGAACAAGCTACAAGCTACTATTATTTAATTGGAACTGGGTCTGGAGATACATTTGACGACAACGGGCAACCATTCAAAATAAAAACTGCTAGCAGAAATGGAGCCCCAGCAGCCGCAAAAACAATCTATGGAAGCGTCACAACTGAAACCGGTGCCCCAGCTGAAGGCTCTATCGTTTATGTAGATGTAAATGGAGCTGGAACAATGTCTTCTCAAGTTAAAGCATCCGGAAGTTGGGCAATCCCTCTTTCAAATGCAAGAACACTTGATGGCAGTACATACGCAACAATATTAGATCAAGATAATATCGCTATCACTGTGCAAGGCCCTCTAGCCTCACAGAAAGCCTTCTTTTCAACGACCGTTGAGAATTCTCAGCCTGTAGAAGGAATAACCTTTGGACAAGAAACTGCCAATGCAAATGGCTCAAATGCAGAAACAGAGTCGATAAGAGAACTAGCAACTGTCCCAACTGAAGTAAACGAGAACACAACACTAGAATCTACTGAATCAGCAGAACAAGTAACGGAGCCAGAAATTTCTGCAGAACCTGTAATTGAAGAAGAAATTGCAACTGATTCTGGCGAAATGGTTGACTCTGAAGAAATGGTTGATGAATCAAATAGAAATGAATTGCTTGATAATTTAATTAACGAAGAAAGCAACTCAAGCAAAAGCGCTGATATTACTGAGCTTAATTTAGAAATCGCAGATCATCAAACACTTACCACTTCAACACCTGTTATCACAGGAAAAGCTCTTCCAGGAGTGGCAGTCTCAATTTCCGTCCACTCGGACACACAAATTCAACAAGAAATTATAGCTGATGAGAATGGAAATTTCGTTCTAGATATTTCCAAACTTTCAGAATCATTAGAACCTGGAGACCATACCGTAACATATTCGTACACTGATCCAAGTACTGGAGAAATAATCGAGAAGACAGTTGAATTCACTGTTGGTGACCCAACCCAACAATTGGCCTTAGCTGATACTACCGGCAGGACCTCCGCTCCATACGGATCTGGTAACCCTTATCCAATAGATGACGAAGAAGTCGCAACTCAGGAAGCAGAAGCTACCCCAGAAGCAAGTGCTTCAGCAGAAGCAACTCAAGAAGCAAGAGAGGCAAAACCATCAACTGACGAAGCCGCACCAGTTTCAGGTTCGGTTGGAACAACCTTAGCTTTAGTATTTGGGGGTTTATTCTTTATAATTTCAGGACTATGGAGTTTCTGGATTTCTACTCAGCTAGAAAAAGACAAGTTTGAGGTTTAACATTAATCTAGCGACTGTGATAAAATTCAAAATACTTCATGTCTCAATATTTAGTTCATCCTTACTATTTTTCCATTCAAAAAAGAATTTTTGATATAATTTTCTCTATTTTGGGTTTAGTTATTTTGTTACCATTTTTTCTTTTAGCATATTTGCTTTTCATATTTTTTCTTGGAAAACCATTCCTATACAAGCAAATTAGAATGGGGAATGATAAAAAACATTTCATTATATACAAAGTAAGAACTATGAAATTGGGATCTAGTGACCATCAGGAAGAGCTACAAAAATATAGTTCTGCTCCCTACCCTATGTTTAAAGTTGAAAATGATCCGAGATTTAATACTTTTGGTAAATTACTATCCAATTTTGGTCTTGATGAGCTTCCACAAATAATAAATATTCTAAAAGGAGACATGAGTTTTATTGGACCACGTCCACTTCCAGTTCAAGAAGCCAACAAATTACCTTCATCTTGGAATTTCAGATATGATGTTCGACCAGGAATACTCTCAGAATGGGCTCTATCTCCTAATCGTTATGAATCCTTGGCAACATGGAAAAAGCTTGAAAAACAAACCCTTAGATCAGGATCATTAATAAATGATGTTAAACTCATCTTCAAGGCTATGCTTCAAATATTTCTTAAAATTTCACTTTGAGAGTCTTATAAATTCGCTATTCTCTGCCATCCACGGAGCAATTTCTAGAATCCTTTTTGATATTTTCAAAGCCAAATTTTCATTACCTGTATCTATTGCAGATCTCAATAGGACAAAATGATCTTGAACAACTTCATCTGAATATTTCCCAAAATACTTACTAGGAAATTCTTCCATTTTTGACCAAAATAAGATTTTATCTTCATCCGTTTGTAATTCAGTTAAGAAATCAGATGATATAACATTGAAAATCCAATTATTATATTTTTGTGAAAGTATATACATTTCTGCAGCACTATCAAAACTACCATTCTTTAGGTCATTAGAAGCTATTGATGCAGCTAAAATTGCCAAGTCATTGGAATTTAATAAAAAATCCTGATATTCACTTTTGGTTGATAATTCATGCATTTCTCTAATTTTTATTAGCTCTGCTCTGACCATCTCTGGATTTTTATCATACAAGTCATGCAAATAAATTGAAATATTATTTTTCCAAGGAGAAGATTCTGATAGAAATTCTTTATAGAACAAGTGAAAATTTTTATTTACATCTACTATATACAGTATCCTAAGAATACTATCGT
>VFLK01000051.1 GCA_009885085.1 Minisyncoccota bacterium | reverse complement strand
CTCTTTTTTATCTTGAAGTTTTTTTATTTTTTCTCTAGCTGCCTTATTAATATTTGGTAACTGATCTGGTCTCAGTTCATCTGTTGTAACTGCATTCTTTACATTATCTAATAAGGTTTTGACATCACCCACAGTGGTATCATTATAAATGTGGTATTCAATATAATCTTTCTCTTTTTCATCTTGAAGTTTTTTTATTTTTTCTCTAGCTGCTTTATTAATATTTGGTAACTGATCTGGTCTCAGTTCATCCATTGCAACTGCATTCTTTACATCATCTAATAAGGTTTTGACATCACCCACAGTGGTATCATGATAAATGAGGTATTCAATATATTCTTTCTCTTTTTCATCTTGACTTAAAAATATTCGTTCTCTTACCTTAACTGCACCCTGGAAGATTTCTTCAGTCTCTTTATTACCACCAGTCCTAATAATAAACTCACTTTTTTTACTAGCCATTTCATTAGGTGATGATTTTGCAGAATTCATTTTGGACGTAAATCTATTTATAAGGGTTCTAAAAGGTGATGATTTAGCAGAATTCATTCTGGACTTAAAACTATCTAGAAGGGTTCTTGTCTTAGCATTTTTCATTTCTTTTCTATATGACTCTGTATTGTCTAAATGAGCTTGTTTAGGCGAAATAATTGCTTCTTCGTTTGCGCCACTTTTATCATTAGCGCCACCTGCTGCCACATCCTTTTGATGAGCTTCATTCAAGAGGTCATAGGCGGTAATTTTTCCCCATTTATCTTTTCGTTTAGCTTCTTTACCTGTTGGATCGGGTATAGTGATTGGCGGTTTGTCGTATCTGCCTTCTTCTATCATAAATTTCCTTAATAATAATATTTTAAATCACTTCTATAATTTTTAACTATATACCATTTTTTATTGAGGTGCAATTAATTCTCTTAGTTCTATTAATCTTTCCAAATATTTACTTTTCTTTCAATTACGTCCCAAAGTTCTCTAGAGTTACCTTCGTATCCTAATGCCCAAATTGCAACTCCACCCAAATCAAGTTGATTAACATAATCAAGTTTATAGGAAATGGACCGGCTATTTTCATAATAAATCACGTAGATTTCTCCATCTTCTATATACGAAATGTAAGGAGATAAAGCATCTTCGTTCCAGTGCTCCTGAACATCTAACTCTTCTTCGCGTTCAAGAATTTCTGCAACGCGTGTATAGCTTGCCGTTGAGCCAGTATCTGGGCAGGTGTGGGACTGCGCTTCTCTGGATGTTGTTTGCCATTCGTAACCATAAAACGGAATGCCTAGTAATATTTTTTCTGATGGAACCACTTTCAGAAATGCTTGCAAATACCCATTAATATCACCATCCCAGAGTTCTTTGCCACCAAAAAGCGGAGCAACTGGGCCTGCCTTAGCAGAAGAGCTTCGATGAAAATCGTAGGCCATAATTACAATGTAATCTACATATGGTTCAATTTCTTTTACATTCCAAAGTTGCTGATTAGCAGCCGCACCGGCATACATATCTATGCTAAGTTGAATGTGGTTATATTTTTCGTCCAGATGTTTTCGTAGTTTAGCCATAAAATTTATTAGGTCTTGTCTCATTTTTTCGTTGGTTTCTCCAGAAGTCTCGATATCAATATTTATTCCGGAAAAAGGGTAAGCTAATAAAACATTATCGATCGATTGAAAAAAATTAGTTTGTGCAGTTTGAGAGCCTAGAAAGTAGGCAATATCATCATGATTAAATTGGGAAACAACTATTTCTGATTTCTTTTTATTGTCTATTAAATCTTTATTAATTTCAGTAAACTCATCAGAATTAAGTCGATGCAATCCCATATCCAGCTCGCCATCACTAGTTGATGAAAAACTTCCATCTGCATTTAGAGTCAAAGAAAAATAACTAAGATGTGTTAACTCTTTTTGAAGTGTAAATTTATTCACATTCCAGTAGGGGAGAAAGCCATAGATAATTTTCTCATTATTTTTGGCTAGTTGAGATTTTGACAGAAACATAAAAGTCGTGAGCGAATCTATTGGAGAAATTAGAGGGATATCCCAGAAAGTCCACAAGCTAACTGCAATAGTTGCAAAAAATGTTACGAAAACTAAGACTGCAATTTTTATCTTTAATTTATTTTTTTTGAACCAACTTGGACTCGGATCTTTGGCAGAATTATGATTCTTGTTATGACTATCGATCATTCTGGCATTTGATTTAATAAAGATTTTTTTGGACATTTAAGATTTTACAAATCATTGGCTACAGTATTTTTTTCATAAATTACTTTTCCATCTTCAGAAACTGGTCTGTTACAGTCTGCACAATATGATTTTGTTACTGGATCGACATAAATAGTACGAGTCTCTAGAACTAGACCATCGACTTGTTGGCCAAATTCTGGAGGTAATCCCGTAACTGGGTTAATCCAAACCTCTTTTGTGATTTTTTCTGAATTAGAAGGAAGACCTGATTCCCAATAAAGATCTGTCGAAAGAACAGCACAGTTACTCGATGAACTAGTAACTCCGGTTACTTCACCAGATTCATTGTATGCTCGCGATTTTCCTGGCGGAAAACCGCTCGCACAAACACCGGCCAAAAGTACATCTTCAGGCTTTTTTTGCCATTCATAATCATGACCTTTTAGTATGTAACTCATGATGTCATTAAAAATTGGAGCAGCTCCAGTAATACCAGAAACCACGTTTCGATTCATTGGCGTACTGTCGTTATTTCCAACCCACGTTATGACTAGATATTCTGGAGTAAAGCCCACAGTCCAGTTGTCTTTTAGGTCGTTGGTTGTTCCAGTTTTGGCACTAACTATTTTGCCGGGAATCACGAGTTCAGAGTTTGGTCCAAATGCTTGAACACGCGCATTGTTATCTTGCATGATGTGACTAGTCATATAGGCTGGAGCTCTGTCCATGACTCTGGTGATTTCACCTATACTTTCTTCTCCGTCAAATTCCGTAAGTGTCTGCAAATCTTTTTTCCTTTGTTCAAAATCTTCTTCCAATAAAACATTGCCTCTAAAATCTTCGATTTTTATAAATGGGGTAATTGGTGTTTTGACTCCTTCGTTTGCTAAAACAGAAAAAGCTTGGGCCAAGTTGATCATTTTAACTTCGCCTCCGCCCAAGGTTAAAGATAATCCATATCGGGAAGGATCTATCCAAGAGGTTATTCCCATTTTATTTGCTTGAGCAATGAACTTCTCAACTCCGATGGTTTTCAATCCTTTTACTGCAGGAATATTTAGCGAATTTCCAACTGAAGATCTAATGGTCACTGGTCCTTTGAAAGAACCATCATAATTTTTTGGACAGTATGGTTTTTGTCCTGGAGATGTAAAACAGGTTGGTGAGTCAATTAAAATTGTACCTGGATTTAGGGTTTTTTCTTGAAATGCAGTGGCATACATGATAGGTTTAATCGAACTTCCAGGCTGTCTATCGGCGAGGGTGACATTTACTTGACCTTCATCCGTGGCATTAAAGTAATCTTTAGAGCCGATCATGCTTAATATTTCTCCTGTGTCAGGTTTGATAATTAGGGCAGCTCCGTTACCTACTTGATAAGGTTCTAGTCTATTAACTTCGGCTGAAAGAGATGCTTGAGCAACATTATGGAGATCTAAATCAAGTGTAGTTGTAACTCTGAGTCCGCCTCTTTCGACAGTTTCAACGCCATATTTTTCGTAAAGCAAATCTCTGACATAGAAAACAAAATGTGGCGCATTGATATCAATTTTTGAGAGGGCAAAGTTTAAAACTTCGCTCTCGGCTTGTTGCTCTTCGACTTTTGTAATGTAGCCATCTTCTTGCATTCTTCTTAGAACTTCGACTTGTCTATTTTTTGCAGCGACAGGATCTGAGCCAAAAGGGGAGTATCTACTTGGAGCTTGTGGTAAACCTGCAAGTAATGCGGCTTCAGCAAGGGTTAATTGACTTGCATTTTTGTCAAAATAACTATTTGCTGCTGCTTCAATTCCAACAGACGTTCCACCATAGGAAATATAGTTTAGATACATTTCTAGAATTTCTTCTTTGGTGTAAAGCGCTTCGGTGAAAACCGCCAACACACCTTCCTTGATTTTTCTTTGAATGGATCTCTCTCTTGTAAGAAGTGCATTTTTGACTAATTGTTGAGTGATAGTTGATCCTCCTTCCAATCTTCCTCCAGTTAGATTAGATCTGATAGCACGTGCAATACCAGATAGATCAAAGCCCAAATGGTTGTAAAAGTTTTTATCTTCGATAGATATAGATGCTTGATAAACATAGGCTGGCAATGAATCGAGTTTGACCGGGGTTCTATTCTCATCTGCAAAAATTTCATAAAGAAGCTTGTGGTTTCGATCAAATATTTGCGTACTCACGGCATAGTTTTCAGTATTTGTTAATCTTCTTGGTGATGGTAAGTCTCTCAATAAATATATAAAAAATCCTAATGAAATTAACATTAAAATAAATATGCCCAAAAATATATATTTTGTTCGCTGATTGATTCTAAATTTTTTTGGTTTGGAAATAATTGAGTTTGAGGTCAGTTCTTTCTTTTTTTTAATAACTTTTTGGAAATTTTTTGAGTTAATTGATTTAATTATTGAGGAAATTAGACTTCTTACTAGTGCAAAAACTCCCTTTCTTTTTGGAGTTACAGGATTTGCAGTCAAATTTAATTCATTTTTTTTAGAAATAATTTTTTTTCCAGAAAGAACAAGGTTTATTTTTTTACCAGTATCTATAGAACTTAATTTTTTTTCTTTTTTCTTTTTTAAGCTAGGATTTTTTATTGTGGCGACTGCTCTCATATTGTTATCTTGAATCAAGTGTTTTAAAAAACTACCATTTCAACCCAAAGATTTTCAAGTATACTATCTAGTGTATCAAATTTTTGTATTAAAAAAACTTAAATATATATACTCGGTGACAAATACCCAAGGGCATAAATGAGAGAGATTCTAAATAGCAGTTGGTTTCTATTCATGAATGATAGGCACAAACTTCTTGTAGAGACTGCAATTACCCTTTATGAAAGGGAATTTGAGTTAAAATCAAATTTAGAAGATTACTCATTCATTGTTTTTCCAATGGCAAAAGCCTACGAAGGATTTTTAAAAAGCAGCTTTCTAGATCTTAATTTGATTGATGGACACACGTTTGAAGGTCACAGGTTTCGTATTGGAAAAGCACTAAATCCGGATATGCATGAAAACCAGCGTGATAAGTATTGGTTATTTGATGATCTTGAACAAATGTGCGGCCATTTTTTGGCTCGAGATCTTTGGCAAACTTGGCTAGAATGTAGAAACAGAATTTTTCATTTTTATGTAAAAGACGACAACGTGATTTCATTAGAAACTGCTGGAGAAAAGTTACTTATGCTTAGCAATGCTATGAAATCATTGGTAGAATGTCAAATAGATTTGGGACAACAGCATGCAAAGGTTTATAATATTCCTCTCGTAGTACAGTCTAAATAAAATTTTTTATGACAGCAAAAGATATTAATACAAACTTTAAGTACAAAAATATAACTATTTCTGGACTCCCTGGAAGTGGATCTACTACTTTATTGAACATGTTAAAAAAACATGACTTAATAAAGTTTGATGGATGGACT
>VFLK01000038.1 GCA_009885085.1 Minisyncoccota bacterium | reverse complement strand
TCTTTACAATTTGGATGATGTAGAGCCAACTATTAATGAATTAATTATAAATTTTCCTAAACTTCACATTGTTAAAACTACTGGGAAAAATGGTTTTGGGATGGACATTAATGATGGAGCTGCTGGTAAAAAATCAGCATTGATTGCTTATGCAGAAATGATGAACTTTCAAACTCAAGAAATCATGGGGATTGGAGATAGCTTTAATGATTTGCCGTTATTATCTGCATGTGGTGTTAAAGTCGCAATGGGTAATGCCCCCGATGAACTCAAGGAAGTAGCAGATATAATAGTGGCTTCACAAGCTGAAGATGGAGTGGCGGAGGCAATTAACCTGGCTCTCAAAGATTAAGTTTGGCGGAGGGAGGGGGATTTACCCTCGTCATGCTCAAATTTATATAAACTTTGTGAATTCGCTTGATCGGGTACCTTGCTTCTCATCCCAATCCATACTGCCCGTCAATTCTAGCTTCGCTAGATTGTCGGCCAGTGCGGAGGGAGGGGGATTCGAACCCCCGTGAGACGTAAGTCCCCCAAGCTTTTCGAGAGCTGGCCGTTAAACCACTCCGACATCCCTCCACCTTTTTATCTTAAATACTATTCTAAACTTCAAGTAACGATAAACAAAATATTAATAGTATTCCTACAAAAAATAAAACCAATTGCTCTATTTTATGTTTCGTTTCTAAATCGTCATGATGCAACTCTGGAATTAAATCGGATAAAGCAATATATAGAAACATACCTGCTGAAAAAGCAACCGTATATGGAATCAGCCATTCTACTGAAGAGATAAAATAGTATGCTAACACAGCTCCAACAATTGAAAACATCGCAGACAATAAATTATAAAGCAAAGCAGTTTTCTTTTTAAAACCCGCACCAACCATTATAGAAAAATCAGCAATTTCTTGTGGAATTTCGTGAGCCGCAACCGCTAGTGCTGTAAATAATCCTAATTTAGGATCAACTAGAAATGTTCCAGTAATTAATATTCCATCCATAAAATTATGAAAACTATCACCGATCGTAATTAAATAAGCAGATGGCTTTGGATTTATACATTCATCATCATGATGATGATGCCATAGAACTAATCTTTCTAAAACAAAAAAGAAAACAATTGCTAGAAATACAGTTCCAAACATATTTTTTGGAGCTAAACTTTCAATTGCTTCTGGAGCTAAATGGAGCAAAGCCGTAGATAATAAAACTCCCGATGAAAAAGCTGTTAATTTAAGAGTAAATTTTTTGGACCAGTTTTTCTTAAAAGATAAAAGAAAAGAACCTGCCAATGAAGCCACACTACTTATAAATGTTAAAAAAATAATTTGAAAAAGCATAATTTTTTTAATGCATACCAATTAATAATTTTCGCAAAAAATGTACCCCAGGGCACCTTCTCGCGCCTGAAGGCGCTCACCTTGTGCACCCAGTGTGATTCGAACACACGACCTTCTATTCCGCAAACAGATGCTCTATCCACTAAGCTATGGGTGCAAGTCAATTCAACTATTATAACAGAGAAAATTATGAATCGAGATCTAGTGGAACCTTCTTCTTGAGCCATTCCGCAAACTTCTCAGTAGAGGTTAAAGTAGGTTTTTGTTGCAATAAAACTTCAGAAATAATTTCAGAAAGTTCTTCTTCAGTGGTCTGACCTAAAAGCAAAGCTAATCTATGGGGAAATCTACCAACTTCTACGTGGAGTACCTTTTCACCATTTTTATCATCGAACCAAAATCTACCCAACTCATCCCAGTAGTAAAGATTATCTTCAGATCTAATTCCATAAGATGTAATTTTGTTGGTAATAACGTGAGGTGGTATTGTCGACATCACATACCCCAAGAAAACTATCGCGATAACTACTGCAATTGTTAATACTTGGCCTGCAAAAAATAATATTAATGAAAGTAAAATTGCTATTGTGAGTACCGTAGTATGATATTGGCGATTATGTTTTTTAAAAGGTCTACTTGGAGCATTCCACTCCAAAATCACTTCCTCCGGACGTGGTTTGGGAATATCTTGAAAATAGTCTGCATATCTAGAATCATCACTTCTCTGTTGAGATCGAGTGTTCTCTGCTGGAGTATCTTGATTTTGGTTTTCAATATCGGGCATCATATATAACTCAAGTGTACACTAAAAAAAACAAGAGAAAAAGTAATAATTGAATGGTATAATAACTTCTCTTGAGAAAAGCATGGAGAGCTGGCAGAGTGGTCAATCGCAACGGTCTTGAAAACCGTGACCTTTATGGTCCCGTGGGTTCGAATCCCTCGCTCTCCGCTCTGACCAAATATGTCTTTTTTGCGACATTAGTTGGGTAGAATAAGAATGAGGTAAATCCAAAACTTTCCTTAATTAAACTAAAACAATAATGATAAATATTTTTAATTGGTTAGACTCAAATATCAATACTCCAAAAGGAAAGCTTCTGAATCAGCTGCTTCCTATTAGTATCTGCACCATATTTTATATTTTCTTCATATCTTCTTCTCATTTCTTCATTTCGAATATCATAAATCCGAATCTAGTTGACAAAATTTCGCCAAATTTCCAGTGGACAGACGTTTTAGTAGGGTTTTTCCTTTACTTTTTCACAGCAATCGACTACGCCTTAATTGTTGGTAGGATGCAAATCTCAAATCCGGGATCAAAAGCCAGAGTAATTATGAATATCGCAACTGTAATGGGCTGCTATGTTGGCGTAACCCTAGTTCTATTCTTATGGGGATTTGCAAAAGAAGTTACTTGGTTAATTGTCCCAATTTTAATCTTTGCTGGAAGTGTGATGATCAAGCTTGCGTTCGAAGGCATCGATTATTTCAAAGATTCTAAAGCTATTCCACAAATACTATCAAAAACAACAATCTATCTTTTAGATGTACTGTATTATCTATCCAGACCATTCACGTTTTGGATGCCAGAAATTTCAAAGCCATCTGTAAAACCTATGAAATCAAGCGAGCTGATAAAATGGTCCTTCCTACTTCCATTTCTAATTGGGCTTGATGATTTAATTGGCTATATGGGGGCAATGACAATTTATAATGTTTTCGGACTTTTAATTGGAATTTACTTCGCAGACGTTTTCATCGATATTCTAATTTTCGTAACACCAAAGTTTACCAAAAAAATTGTCCAAAGCGCCACACTTTCAATCATCGCAACTTTCGCCTTCCTTTACCTTGCATACAAATCATATTCAGAGGCCCTAAGCTTAGTTCATGAAAAATTCCTGTTAACGAGACAAAACATCTTTATTGATATTCTAATATTTATTGCAGTCGTCATATTATTAGACATCGCAATGGCAAAACTTCAAAATAGAAAGACCTTCATTTCACATACAATTAACTCTAGAAGATAAATAGGTTATAATATCCCCTCATGTCAAACCAAAATACTATCATAAGATTTGAAAAAGTATCATTCTCTTTTGCTCACGATAAGCCAATTTTAGATGAGGTAAGTTTTTCCGTGCGTAATGGCATGAAAGTTGCTTTGATGGGTCAAAATGGCGCTGGTAAAAGTACAATCTTGAAGTTAATTACTAAAAAACTTCGCCCGGAATCTGGTGAAATTTCTATTGATAAAAGCCTAAGTGTTGCAACTGCCTATCAAGTAATTGCTCTAGAAGATATCTCCCTAACAATTTTAGAATACTTTAAGAAATATTGTCCACTCGCCGACCACGAGGTCAAGCGTCGAATGGTCACTGTGCTAGAGGCAGTAAATCTAAAAGCCCAAGAAGACAAACTTGTAAGTGACTTTTCAGGTGGACAACAAGCTCGTTTACTACTGGCAGCTGCTCTAATCCAAGATCCAGACCTTTTATTACTAGATGAGCCTACCAACAACCTAGATACCGCAGGAATTGAACATCTGACAACATTTCTTACCAACTATCAAAAAAGTGTGATTGTTATTTCTCATGACGCTCAATTTTTAAATACTTTTACTAAAGGTGTTTTATATCTTGATAGTTTCACGCGAAAAATAGAACAATATGCTGGTGACTATTACGACGTTGTTGAAGAAATCTCAGCTAGAATTGAAAAAGAAAACCGTTTGAACGCTCAAAAAGCCAGAGGCATCCAAGAAAATAAAGATAAAGCCAACTTTTTTGCATTTAAGGGTGGCAAAATGCGTAAAGTTGCCAAAAAAATGCGCGAAAAAATCGACTTATACGAAAGCGAAAAAGTTGAAGTCCGCAAGGAAGATAAGCCTATTCGACCATTTAAAATCCCAGTGCAAGATGATTTTCCAAATGACGTGATGAAAATTACATCCTTCGAGATAATTGAAAACAATCAAAAGGTCACAAAACCAGCTGACATAATTTTAATGAAAGGTCGACACCTTCAAATTATTGGTCCTAATGGTATTGGCAAAAGTACCTTAATAGAATCGATGGCCAAAGGAACCCAGCCAGGTTTAAAAATTCCATCAAATCTTCGAATAGGATATTATCGACAAGACTTCTCAACTCTTAATTTTGAAGACACAGTTCATCAAGCCTTATCCCAGGCTTTAATTGATTCTGGTTCAAATAAAGGTGAAGAACATTTGCGCTCTGTCGCTTCAGGATTTTTATTATCTTCACAAGTAATTAAATCAAAGATTGGCAGTTTGTCCGAAGGTCAAAAAGGTTTGGTAGCATTTGCCCGCTTGGTTTTATTGCGACCTGGTCTGTTAATTCTTGATGAACCTACTAATCACATAAACTTTCGCCACTTGCCAGTCATCGCAGCAGCTCTTAACGAGTTTGAAGGCGCAATGATTTTGGTTTCCCACGTTGACGAATTCGTTTGGCAAATTCAAATTGATGATGTTTTAGATCTCGAACGATAGGTACTTCCCAAAGGTAAATAATTTTATATCTTATATAATATATTATTAAATTTATTGTATAATACGGCGTGCTATTTTACCTTTCTTATCAGTATTATTAATTAGGGTCTTTCCTAGAATAACGGCTTAAAGCGGAGCATTTTTAACAGAATCTTGTAGATATTTTCGTTTCGGTGATTCCATCTCCACTCACTTTCTTTTAAGTGTAT
>VFLK01000028.1 GCA_009885085.1 Minisyncoccota bacterium | reverse complement strand
GGAACCTAGGTTCCTAACGGACCTCCTCTGTAAGAAACCTAGGTTTCTTACGAACTTCCTTTTTTTGTTGACTTGTTAACTGTTAACAGTAGACTTTTTTTATGAATAAACGTTATTTGTTCATAAAATTAAAAAATCAAATTTTAGAAATAAAAGGAGGTCCGTTAGGAACCTAGGTTCCTAACTACTAGTTTGCAAAAACCGTTGAACCCATCCCTGCCATAATACGGAAAACGTTATAACTTATCGCATACATATAACAATTATATCTATTTTCTATCGGATACGTGTTAAAAATATTTATCCGGAATTCTTGGTAATCTAACCGAGAAAAATTTTGCGTTCCTGAGGGTTGGTGGTCTTCGGGCTTCAACGCAAATGATAGTACGTATAATCCCGGAGTTGAAAACCCACTGTGATATTTAAATACTTGTAAATTGGAATAAAAACCCTGTTCTTGAACAGCCATCCTATCATTATTATTGAAAACTGGTTGTGCCGATTCCATTATAGCATAATATGTTCCGAAGAATGTTTGGGTCTGTTCAGGTGTTAATTTATAAACCGATTGTGCCTTAACCCCATTTACATAATCCGTGAAATTTTCCTTTATATACGAAAGTTCTGGTTGGTAATATTCTTGATATCCAAAAAAAGGCTGCTTATTTTGCCAATATAAGTAATTGGCGGGACCATCTAATCCCGTAAAATTGTACCATGAATTTGTCTGGTCTAATCTATCGTTTGTCAAGAACCAGATAACTTCTTTAACTGGATGGGAAAATGTGGTTTCTAAATAATTGGGACCTGCTTTAAGTCCTTGAAATAAGTTAAATTGGGTTTGTGTAATTAGGTATTCGTGCGTGGTTTGGGCAAACATTTTACGTTCATCGTCCCCGAGATAAACGTAATTGCCTAAAATATAGGTATTACTTTGCCAATTATTTTGTGTAAAATAGTAGAAAACATTTGTTTGGTCAAAGCCCAATGACAAGAGATAATTTCGGATATTAATATTGAATTCGCTATTTTGATAATCCCCGAAAAGCTGTTTGGGGGAGACAAATGGCTTACCAATGCGGATCAGTTCATTTAGGGGACGGAAATTGCAATCAATGTAAAGTTCATTATATTGAAGGGCAATTAAGGGGATTGAGAGACCCGAATTTAGACAATACCAAAAGAGGAGGGGTATGTATAAACGACGGGCGTTAATGGCGATTGTTTGAGTGGTAATATCGTTACTAAGATTTTGACCAGAATTGGCCATGAATGGCTCTCCTCCAATACATCGGCGCCAATTTTGTTGTTCGGTGCCATTCATAACTAAATCGGCATAAATTTTCATGAAATCACCGCGTTGTTGGTCAAGTACATTTCCATCAAGGCGAATGACTATGTCTTGGATAATGACTGTTCCAAGATCATCTGCCCAACCAAATGGGATTAAATTATTTGTGTAAATGGCGGGTAGGTCGTAAACTAAGTATGTATCGGCAAAAAGGTCGGCGTTTCTGTCGATTTTGCAAGTGGCTTTTGTATATTGTTGGGGAGTGAAAGATGGGATTGGGTCAAAGGGGAGGTTAATATATTCTGTTCCAAATTGGGTATATCGTTTATAAACTGTTTTAAAGAAAGTCATTTTTGGGTTTCCAGTTAGGTATAAATCCTGGGCACCCTGAAATATAAGTTGCATAATTCCGCCTGGCATATCTAATTATAATAAGTATAAATTATTTTAAATAATAAAATATATTTAGGAATTATTTAAGTATTTTATTTAAGAATTTTATTTATTTTTTTCTATAGTATTTATATAAAAAAATCAAATGAAATCAGCACAAGTAAAACGTAGTAAAGCTAAATCGGGTTCTGACTCTAGGCCTACAAAGAGTGTTGGTTTAAGTAATTTTTTACCACAATTTGGTGTACCAGCAGGAGTTAATGGTGCAGAGTTTAAAGGTATTGGTCAACAAGAACAAATTCAGGAACAACAAGAAAAAGCAGGAGGTAGAGGTGGAGGTGGAGGAGGAGTTGTACAAGAAAAAAATTTAGGTAGAGAAAAACTAACAGCAAGTCAAATCAGATTGGCTAAAAAACTAGGAAAGGAAATTGTACAACAAGCTTTAAGCAAAAATAATCAAACTTTACTTAATAAATATGAAAGTGATTTAAAAGAGTTTTATACTACTTATAATAGTTATGAAGAAAAATATAAAGCTTTACAAGAAGTTTTTGATCAAATACTTGATGAGGAATCAAATTTGACAGGATATAATGCAAATAATGATTCAGTAAAAATTCCTAATACATTTAATAGATTAACTAATACTACAGTTATTAATGCCATTACAGAAAAATATAATGCTGTAAAAGTAATTTATGAAAAATATTTAGCAACTTATTCAGCCCCTATGGAACAATTATTGAATGATGTCCAAACTTTATTTGGTTCAATTAAAACTGTTGATAATCAATTAGATGCAGCTATAAAAGCTAAGAAAAATGCAAATGAAACAAATACCGATTTATATCAACAATTAATATTTATTTCTAAAGAATTTGATAACGATTTATTACCTCGTATAACTGCTTTGTCAAGAAGAGTTCCAAGTTCAATGAAAGAAAATAATGCATTAATGCTTTCAATCATAACACAATATAAATTTCAATTAAAAATGAATGTTTTACAATATTTTGCCGGACTAATACAAAATGAAATAGGTAAAATAGCTACCGCTAAGGATGAAAATTATACAGCAGATAATATTGAACAATGGAAGTCTGATTCAGTAAAATTAGCTAATTATAAAGCCTTTATTTCACAATTAGAAGCAATTGCTCAAGCAACATTTTTACAAAATAATATTAAAATTTCTGAAAATAATCAAAAAGCTATTAACGCAATAATTCCAGAATTAAGCCAAAGTTTAACTACATCTAATAATGCTCTTACTGGCTATAAGTTAAAAATTAATGCTGAAATAGATAAAAAGATTGCTATTAGAAATCTTATAATATATAAAGGAAAAACAGAATTATCAGAAACAATAGAAAAAGTTAAAACCAATATTGGTTCTTCTATTGCTAGAATTACAAATGCATTTAGAAATAATAGTGGTTTATTAGCTACTATTAAAAGTACTGCTGGCTTTAATGCCCTTAAACGAAGTTTAACAACACAAGAACATCAATTGCAAGATAGTGTAAATGGTTCT
>VFLK01000032.1 GCA_009885085.1 Minisyncoccota bacterium | reverse complement strand
TTCAAATTAAGCCTGCATTCGCACCTGAAGTGAAATACTTTGTTAATTTTCAATGCTATATAATGACTTTATATGACAACTTTTAGCACACCTTTCGGCAAATATTTCAGAGAATTAGATAAGATTGATAAAGGAAAAAAATATTCCAAAGAGTATGGCTCCATAATGATTTTAAGTCTTCTAGAGGAAATTGGTGAAATGTCACGAGCCTATTTGGCCGAACATGGTAGAAAAAGCAGTAATTTGGCGGCTCAACTTGATGAAACTTACAAGCAAGAACTTGGTGATTTATTATTAACAATAATACGTTTTGCAAGAATTAAGAAAATAGATCTAGATAGTAGTCTGATGTATTCGCTAAATAAAATTGCGCAAAGAAAAAACAATCCAAAACAATAGTCCGTAATTTTAATTCGCTAATTTTTCAACTTGCTTTTCTTCATCAAGGACGTACAATTTCCTTATGAAAAATTTTATGTCCAAAAAGAATACGGTAACAGTTTTTATTTCAAATATGACCGAAGATGTTTGGGATTTTGTCCAGTCATTTAATGACTACAAGATGAAAGCTCAAGAGGTTCAAGAGAATGCCAGACTCTCAGATCAACATTTGCATGGTGTTGCAGACGAGCGTGAATTAATTTTTATTTCCCCATATAACTTGGAACAGGAGTTTATCAATTATGCTCAGGAGCTTTACTCTTTTAACAGATTGACAACATTATCACCTCAAAAACATTCTGGCGAGATTTGTATTGATTTGATTAAAGACGAAAAGACTTATGAATATTTAATTGCTGAACTAAAACAATATAAAAATGTAGTTTTAAAAAGCTATAGTTCTTCCAGACAATTTTATAGACTCAAAAAAAAGTTAATATCTGACGGCATTATGGTTTCAACTCCAGAGGCGCCAGACGAATCATCGGCATGGACAGTTGATTTCTACGGTAGCAAATCTGGAATTAGACAGCTAGCACAAATGACCATGACCGAAGAGCCAGATTTCAGAGTTGCTGATGGTCTAGTATGTATGGGTATTAGCGAGGCTTCTCAAATTGCTGCACATCGATATATCAAACAGCATGGCGTCGTACTTAAAACCAATAAAGGCCATTCCGGTGCGGGAGTTTTGCTTTTCAAAGAAGGTGATCTGCCAAATAATTTTGAAGAGTGTCAGCAAAAACTTTACTCAATCCTAAAGCAAGACTTATACTGGAAAAACTTTCCAATAATTGTTGAAGATATGGTGAATGTTAATCCAAAAGTGAGTGGTGGCTTTCCAAATACAGAATACATTATCAAGGGTAATGGTGAAATTGAGTTGCTATATTTCGGCGGTATTATCGTTACCAAGGCTGGAGTTTTTCAAGGTATGGAAATTGGTGAGGACGTTGTCTCGGAGAGAACAATGGTTGGTATTATAGACTTTGGCTATTTTATTGGTGAGCAATATTCAAAATCAGGATATAGAGGGTATTATGACGTTGATATGATCGCTGCTAAGAATGGAAAAGTTTTTGTATCTGAATCAAATACTCGTCGAACTGGTGCAACACACGCATATAAAGCTTTAACCAGACTGATCGATAAAGACTTTATGGACGATTACTATGCAATTACTCACAACGCTCATCCACTTAAACCTAATGTGGCTCCAATGAGTTTCACTCAAGTTTTGGCATTAACTGAAGATCTACTTCTGAAAAAAGGGAAGAAAAAAGGCGTGGTGTTTACCTCTGCTAACATTTTGCACCAGCAGGCTGTGGGATATGTAGTTTGTGCTGAAGAGAAGAAAGAAGCATTAGCAATCCGAGACGAGTTGGTAAAAAGACTAAAACTCGTTTAACTAAATTTCCATGTATTATTAGGTGCTATACTGCCCTGGGTTGTAATATTATTTGATAACTAAGGAAAGAGAGTTTTCTATGCAAAAGGCATTTCATGAAGATATGGAACGCGATCAAGTTTTAGCAGAATTGGAAGAATCTCCGCATGTAATGGAAAATATTATTGCACAAGCTGTAATAACACAGGGTGCAGATGCTAATGAAGAAGCTCCAACTATTACGCTAGATGAAGAAGCTGCTGCTGAGGCAATTGCACATAATGAAGAGTTGATAGCCAAACTATAAAGTTTATAAAAATAGATTTTTATTTAATTGTATCTGGAACATCTGCAACTAAATGTACTGCACCTTTTTCTAAGGTCAAAGTCTTCACATCTAGTCCTGGAACTTGACTCATTCTTCGTTCAATCATGTCTGCACTTGCATTTGCAATTGGAGTGACAAGCGATGCTGGCAAAGTTATTCTGCCAATTTCAATTTCACTTGGATCCAATGTTACTTGATTATTTACTACATTTGCATTGCCTTTAATATAAAAAGGTAAATCTCCTGCTACATATTGGACATACGATTTCCCTTTTTCAATATCTTCGTCGCTATAATTAAGCTGTTTTGCAAGAATGATTGCAGTCGAGACCTCCAAAATACCTGAAGCTTCGCCAGTACCATCGTCATTTATTCTGACTTGGACATCTCTAATTGGCGATTTACTATATTGGTTTTTCCAATAACTTAAAATAGAGGTTATCTCTGCATTATTGATTTCTAAATCAAGAGTTTTGCTTCCTGAGTATTCAGGTTCTTTCCCTTCGGGAACAACTCCATTTGGAAGTTCGTTTTTCATTCCATTAGCTTCTTCAAAAGCGACAATTAAAGCAGGATCGGCTTTAACTCCTAAATCGCGAGGTTTTGTAATTAATGGAGAAATAAATGGTACTACTCCTAAGTATGCTAGGCCTCCAACAAATAATATAACAATTATTAAAAGACCTAAAAATATCTTTTTCATAGAATTTAATTATCTAATACTATATTGAGTATACTGCATTTTTTTAAATCTGTGAAAAATTAATCAAGTTGCTGTTAATTTTATATACGATAT
>VFLK01000049.1 GCA_009885085.1 Minisyncoccota bacterium | reverse complement strand
TTTGTTTTTTGAAGTTTTTATGATTAGAACGCCTAATCATTAATTGAAACTTCAAAAAATAAGTTATTTACAAATGCGCTACACAACCAAATTTCAGCTCTGTTTTATTAGAGCTGTTAACCTCTGCAAGAGCCCAATGGTGGGCTAAAAATTTTAAAGGCCTTCGGGCCCAAGAAAGGAGGCAACCCCATGCTCAGATTCATGCTCATGCGTCGATTGTGCTTTTGTGGTTTGCCGTACGGTCACAGCGGTCAACATCGTCCGAAATCCGTAACCATCATTGGACTCTGGTAGTTGCCGCGCGTCATTTGTTTTACCCCCTGTCTTGCAAAAGACAGGGGTGCTTTTTTATTTAGCTTAATTTTATATAATATTTTCCCCAATACTGTTTTTATTTTCAATTTACGATAAGATATTAGAACTTAATCAAAGGAGCATATGCTAGATTTCAAAAAATTATACTCAAAATTTATAACTGTGATTGTGATTTTCCTAGTTCTTATCGGGGCAAACAGTCTAGTAAGTAGATACATGCCACTTAATAAGGATAAAAATCAGGTAGAAGGAACGGTTACTGTTCAAACTGATCAGACCGATGAGTCAGATAAGGTAGCTGTGCCAATAGAATTGGCAGATCCAGCTCAGACAACTGAGCCAGTCGTTGCAGACGATCAGGCAACATTGCCAGACTTTGACCAAAATTCTC
Organism: Minisyncoccota bacterium; assembly: GCA_009885085.1. Classification (GTDB taxonomy): domain Bacteria; phylum Patescibacteriota; class Microgenomatia; order UBA1400; family PJMF01; genus VFLK01. Next base: position 9,207 of record VFLK01000049.1, on the reverse strand, counting down.
CAAAAGAGGTTGCATCTATTACTTACGAATCAAAAGTAGATGGTGAAAATGCTTTCGAACTTCTTAAAAATGTTGCAATAGTAGAATACAAAGAATATGACTTTGGAGTTTTTGTAGAATCAATTAATGGTGTCAAAGGTGATGATGAGCATTTTTGGTCATTCTACCTAAACGGCGAGCAAGCGAAAGCGGGCGCCGACCAAACAATTTTACAAAAAGGTGATAAAGTGGAATGGCGTTATGAAGAAATTAAATAGCCAAATTAGTTCTATTCTAAAACCAACAGCTGCATTTTTAAAACCAACAACTGCGCTGCTTGTTTACATTTCTCGTTTTGGATTTTTGCCACCAAATATGTCACCACTTGGAAGTTTTGGATTCTTTGGTCAAAATATTTTCTTGTATTTCTTTACTATTATTTCATTTGATTATTTTAAAGGTGGTTTTTACTCAGGATTTCTATTTACCTATTTAGGCTTTTTTAGTTATTGGCTTTTTGGCAAGATCGCTAAAACACAAAAGCTTCAAGTTTTTCTTTTGCCGTTTGCATCATTCACATTTTTTCTAATTTCAAATTTAGGAGTTTGGTGGTATTCATACCCGCATACACTTTCAGGTCTATTAGCTTGCTATACATTAGCAATTCCATTTTACAGAAATACACTAATAGGTGATTTAGTTTTTGGTTACGGTTTTTTAAGTGTGAGATATTTTATAAAGATGTTTTCACTTAGACAACAAATCAAACCAAGAGCTGAATCTACTCAGGAGATTTACTCTTAAGATAATTTTTAAGATATATTATTCCCGACAAATAAATCAAATAACTTGAAGTTTCTATCAGCGATGGATTTCCGTTATATCCAAACATGTCTTTTAGAAAGCTACCGATGACGCCTTTTTCATCTAAAATGTGATTAACATTCCACACTTCTTTGACCACATATGGAATTGCACCAACTTCTTGAAATTCATGAATTCCGTGAGCAAATAATCCGGCGCCAAAAAATATCAATAAATATGTTGAGATATTAAAAAATAACTTTATATCAATATTTCTACTTGATCTAAATACCAATAAGCCAATTATTGATGCTGCAACAATTCCGCTAAAACTTGCCCAAAAAAATGATTTCTCTGCACCGATATTTACAGCCGATAAAAATAGCACAATCTCAATTCCTTCGCGTAATATTGCAAAAAATATCAGTAAAAATATTTCTAAAGTTTTTGCAAACTTAATTTTTTCTGCAATTTTTTCTGTAAGGTTTTTTACCAAGTCTTTTTGTTGCAACATCCAAAAAATCATCGTTGCAATTAAGCTAGAGGCAACTAGCATAGTGATCCCTTCAAAAACCTGTTCAATTTCTTCGGTAAATCCGTCTGTAAAATTTGAAAAAAAGTATGCTCCAGCAATACTAGTTGCAACTCCAAAAAAAATTGCCAAATAAACGGTGGGGTTATATTTAGTCTGATTAGTTTTTGCTAGATAGCCTAAGATAATTCCAACGATTAAGCTGGCTTCAAGGGTTTCTCTAAAAGTGATTATGAAATTGGGAAACATTTGTAAGTTGTTTCGATATTTATTAATAAGAAGTTTCAATTGTAACATTAATTGCTCAGAAAAATTAGCCATTTGATATATAATGATTTTTAGCCTGGTAAATTGCGCTACTAAAATGAACAAGTTTTGGTTAAAATTGGGGTAATTGGTTTAAATATGTCACAGATTCAAGAAGTCAAAGAAGCTAGCGATATCGTAGAGATAATTGGTTCGCGAATCTCGCTACAAAGAGCAGGCAGTTACATGCGTGGCTTGTGTCCTTTTCATGGTGAAAAAAGTCCCTCATTTTTTGTGGATGAAAGTTTGCAAAGATATAAATGTTTTGGTTGCGGTGAAAGTGGCGATGTTCTCACTTTTTTGGAAAAATATGACGGCATGACTTTTGCTGAGGCTTTGGAAGAATTAGCTAACCGAGCAGGTATAACACTTCAAAAATTTACAAAAACAACTGATGATCTTCATCGAGAAAAAATTCTCGAAGTCTTAAGTTTAGCAAAGCAGTATTATCACTATCTTCTTACAGATCATAAAGTTGGAGCTGTTGCTCGTGAATATCTTAAAAATCGAAACGTTACCAATGAATCAATCAAAATTTTTCAGATGGGCTATGCGCTCACCTCATGGGATGGTCTGATAAATTTTTTACACAAAAAGAAAAAATATGATCTTAATTTGCTTATCGATGCTGGCTTAATAATTAAAGGTAAAACTGGCAGATATTACGATCGTTTCAGAAGCAGAATTATTTTTCCACTCAATGACCATAGAGGTAGAACTGTTGGATTTTCTGGAAGAGTAATTGACGGTGATGAAAAAGATGCGAAATATATAAATTCACCAGAAACGGTTCTTTATCACAAAAGTAAAATGCTTTTTGGTTTTAGTGAACTTTATCAGGAAATTAGAAAAGCAAAAGAAGTTGTGGTAGTTGAAGGAGAATTTGATGTAATTTCTTCGACTCAAGCACACATGAATTCAGTTGTAGCGATTAAAGGATCGGCGCTCACTGCTGAACATGCCAAACTTCTCAAACGAACTGTTGATAAAGTTTTGTTATCGCTCGATACAGATGATGCCGGAGTTCAAGCTACAAAGAAAGCCATCACCGCTTTGAAGGAAACAAATTTGGAGCTTCGAGCTGTGGTCATCCCCGACGGCAAAGATCCGGACGAACTAATAAAGTCCGACCCAAAAAAATGGAGAGACGCAGTTAAGGCTTCAATTCCTGCTCATGAATTTTTGATAAAAGCTTCATTAATGCAACATGATAAAACCAAACCAGAAGGTAAAAGAGCGATAATGAAAGAATTGTCGCCACTTTTTGCTCAAATTGAACATGCCGTCGAACTAGAGCATTATGTGAAACTGTTAGCCAGCGAGTTAGGCGTGAAACCAGAGAGCGTTAAAGAAGACGTGGATAACTACAAAAATAAAGAAGCATTTGGAAAAATTTCTAAAGAGAAGTCTGCCCAAGAAAAATCTTCCCAAGAAAAGGAAAGTGAGGCTCGGGAAAATAACGCTCCTACAATCGATCCACGAGAAAAACTAGAAAAATATATTTTATTTTTGTTATTTCACTCTGACAAAACAAAGATTCTTAGAAAAGTAGAAAGTCTGACACATGTTTCGTTTCTACTTAGTGGGGCAAATTTTGTTCTCAAAGAACTTGTAAATTTTTCAGGACTTTTTGATCTTAAGTCCTTTGCCGCCAAACTTCCAGAAGATATTCAGGTAAAACTATTTGATATCTATTCAGATCAGATTTTGCTCAAAGGTTTGGATTCACTTGATATAGACAAAGAATGGCTCACTTTGGTGAAAAAATTAAAAACAATAATTGTCAAAGATGAGCTCCTAAAAATAACCAAAGAACTCAGAGAACTTGATGATAAACTAGAAAAAACTGATGAAGAAACTGAGAGACAAAATATTTTACTCAAGAAAATTGTCAAACTTAGAAACTAAATATTTTAGAAAATTGGTCGGTTGCAGTAGAAAATTTGTCAGTTTCAATCAAAAATTAACTAGTCTTACTAAATATTTCCCCGTTGACACTTATACCCCCTAGGGGTATGCTTGACCACAGATAAGCAAATTATATGAAACCAGACAAAGTCATTACCCAACTTAAAAGAATTAGAGGTCAGCTCGATGGCATCATCCGAATGTATGAAGACGAGCGAGGTTGTATTGATATTGTGCGCCAAGTTGTGGCGGCCCGAAGTTCTTTGGGACGAGTGTCAAGAGATTTGCTGTCAGGCGAAGCAACAAGATGTTCAAAAGAAAGAAAAGCTGAAGAGCTTAATGACATCTTGAAAGAAGTTTTTAGATATTAAATTCGAGTGAAAAATAAAAGTGCTATTAAAAAGTATATTATTAAAAAGTATGGGCGATGCCCAAAATAATTAAAAGGAGTCCTATGTCAGACGACAAAAAAGGTGCAGTTCATTTAACAAAAGATAGCTTTGCAAAAACACTAGCAGATGCTGGAGATATGCCAGTTTTGGTAGATTTCTATGCCGAGTGGTGTGGTCCTTGCAAGTTAGCTGCTCCAGTTATTGAAGAGCTAAGTGAAGAATATGCAGGTAAGGCAATAATTGCAAAAGTTAATGTTGATGAGCAAAATCAACTTTCAGCAGATTATGGAGTGATGAGTATTCCAACCGTAATTGTTTTCAGTAAAGGCGATGAAGTTGATAGAAAAATTGGTTTCGCTGGAAAAGATGGTTACGTCAATATGATTGAGGGTGCAATGTCAGATGGCGGAAAGAACTAAAATGGAAACAGCTAAACTAGCAACAGCAAAAGTTGTTATTATTGGTTCTGGTCCCGCTGGTTATTCTGCCGCAATTTATACTTCAAGAGCTATGCTTGAGCCAGTTTTATTTGGTGGCCTTAAAAGTGGTGGTCAGTTAATGAACACCACAGAGGTTGAGAATTATGCAGGTTTTCCAGATGGAATAATGGGTCCCGATCTTATGATGGGCATGCGAAAGCAAGCTGAAAAATTTGGTACCGTGATTAAAGATCAATATGTGACCGCGGTCGATTTGTCAGTGCGACCATTTAAAATTTGGACCAATCTTTCAAATGGACAAGATCCAGAAGATTTTGCGAACAAAGCAACTCCAGAAGAAATTCTTTCATCTCAAGCAGCAATTAAAAAAAATGAGCCTGCAATTTTGGCCGAAAGTTTAATTATTACTACAGGAGCAGCACCTATTCTTCTCAATGTTCCTGGCGAACACGAATTTTTTGCACGAGGCGTGAGCGCTTGTGCAGTTTGCGATGCTGCCTTCTTTAGAGAAAAAATTGTTTACGTGATCGGAGGGGGTGATAGTGCTATGGAAGATGCCACGGCTCTTACTAAATTTGCTACCGAAGTTCACATTGTTCATAGAAGAGATAAATTTAAAGCCAGCAAAGTTATGGTTAAAAGAGTAATGAATAATCCCAAAATTAAAGTTCACTGGAATTCTAGTTTGAAGGAAATTTTGGGCAATAAAGTTGTCGAAAAGGTCAAACTAATTGAGGATGGCAAAGAGGTTGAGTATCCAACTCAGGGAGTTTTCTTGGCAATTGGCCACAAACCAATGAATGATATTTTCAAAGGTCAACTTTTACTTGATGACCATGGCTACGTAGTGACAAGACAAAGTGCTACAGCTCAAGGTGTTGAGATGGCTAAATCTGCACTAAGTGAAAAAGGTCTAGTTCAATTTCCATCCATGACTTCAGTTGAGGGTGTGTTTTCAGCTGGCGATGGAGTTGATGTCAGATATAAACAAGCAATCACTGCTGCTGGCCAAGGATGCGCTGCATCTTTAGACGCTGAGCGCTGGTTAGAAAAATAATTGGTTGGAAAAATAATATGAATAATGTTTATCAAGATTCTTTGGCGTTGCATTACAAATATAAAGGTAAATTAGAAACTAAATCTATTTTTCCAATAAATAATGCTCATGATTTGTCATTGCTTTATACTCCAGGAGTGGCTGAGCCATGTAGAGTTATTGCTAAAGATAAAAGCAAGTCTTTCGAGTTAACAATGAGAGGAAGAACAGTAGCGATCATTTCAGATGGTTCAGCAGTCTTGGGGCTTGGAAATATTGGTCCTGAAGCTGCGATGCCAGTTATGGAAGGAAAGGCATTATTGTTAAAGGAGTTTGCTGGAATAGACTCAGTTCCTTTAGTTATTAATACTCAAGATGCTCAAGAAATTATCAAATTTGTGAAACAAGTTGCGCCTTCATTTGCAGGAATTAATTTAGAAGATATTTGTGCTCCAAATGCCTTTATTGTTGAGGATGCATTGCAAGATATTGGTATCCCAGTTTTTAATGATGATCAGCATGGTACTTCTATTGTAGTAACAGCCGCACTTACAAATGCGGCAAAAGTTGTCAACAAACCATTTTCTAGTTTGAAAGTTGTGCTTGTTGGAGCAGGTGCTGCTGGATTAGCAATCTCAAGAATGTTGTTGGGCTTGGAATGTTCTTCAAAGGGTTGCAATTTAATTGATGGCACCCAATCTGTGGAGGATCTAATAATAGTTGATTCAAAAGGAATTATTTCAAAGAGCAGACGAGATCTTAATATTTATAAACAAGTACTTTCGCAAGTAAGTAACAAGAAGAATTTAGATGGTGGCTTGAAAGAGGCTATTGTAGGCGCCGATGTCGTAATTGGTGTTTCCAGAGAAGGTCTAATTACTCAAGATATGGTTAGAAGTATGGCTAAAGATGCAATTGTTTTTGCAATGGCAAATCCTGAGCCAGAAATTTTACCTGATTTAGCAAAAGCAGCTGGCGCTAGAGTTGTAGCTACGGGCAGAAGTGATTATGCAAATCAAATCAATAATGTCTTGGCATTTCCAGCTATTTTTAGAGCTGTGATCGATGGACGTTTGACTTCGATTACTTCTGATATGAAAATAGTTGCTGCAAAAGCAATTGCAGAGTTAGTTCCAAATCCTACAGAAGACAGAATCGTTCCTGAACCGTTTTTTCCTAATTTAGCAAAAAAAGTAAGTGAAAAAATTATTAATTTTTTAAATATATAAAGGAGAGTTATGGATAATCAACATTTGAACGCAATTAAGCAGCTCGAGGAAGTTGCTAAGGTTTTGCGACCTGAATATGAAGACAAAAAATTATTTGACAAAGCAATTAACAAGTTAAAAAAGCCAGACAGAGTTATTGAAGGTACGATCAAAATAAAAATGGACAATGGTTCGACTAAGGTTTTCAAGGCATTTAGATCTCAACATAATAATTCAGTTGGTCCATATAAAGGTGGCATTCGTTTTCACAAAGATGTGAGTAAAGAAGAAGTGATGGCGCTTTCTACTTGGATGACTTGGAAATGTAGTGTAACTGGAATTCCATATGGTGGTGCAAAAGGTGGAGTCGTTGTCGATCCTAAAAAACTTAGTAAAACCGAGTTGGAAAGATTGAGTAGAGCATATGCTCGATTAATCGCACCACATATCGGTCCTTGGGTTGATGTTCCAGCTCCAGACGTTAACACGACTGGCGAAATTATGGCTTGGATGGTTGATGAGTATGAAAAAGTATCGATTAAAAGATACAAGACCTTGATAGAAAATCCAGTTGCAACCTTTACCGGAAAACCTCTTTTGTTGGGAGGCTCGAAGGGGAGAACGGAGGCAACGGGGTTGGGTGGTTTCCATATTCTTGAACAGTTGGCCAAAAAGCTAAATCTTGTTCCAGCAAAAACTAGAATTGCAATTCAGGGTTTCGGAAATGTTGGATATTGGTTTGCACATTATGCACACGAGGCAGGCTTTAAAATCGTGGCTTTGTCAGACTCTCGTGGCGGTGTTTATAACGAAAAAGGTCTAGATCCAGACAAGGTTTTAGCATGTAAGGAAAAGGGTGGAACTATTGGAGATTGTAAATGTGATGATAAAACTTGCAGTAACAAGGGCACTAGAATTACAAACGTAAAATTATTGGAATTGGACGTAGATATTTTAGCTCCAGCCGCTTTGGAAAATGTCATTGATATTGAAAATGCCAAGAATGTAAAAGCAAAAATTGTTTTGGAATTAGCAAATGGTCCAACAACTCCAGAAGCTGATGAGGTTTTATCAAAGAATGGGATTACAGTAATACCTGATGTTTTAGCTAACGCAGGTGGCGTTACTGTTTCATACTTTGAATGGACTCAAAATTTGTCAGGTTACTATTGGGAGAAAGATCTAGTCCTAGGTAGATTGAAAAATCTAATGGACGATGCATTTTTAAGAATGTGGGATCTGAAGACCAAAGCAAAGGTGACAGCAAGAGTTGCAACTTATATGAGCGCTGTTAAAAAAGTAGTCGACACTATGATTTTAAGAGGCGGAATTTAGATTTTCGTTAAACTAAATTATGTATTTAAAACGCAAGCTGAATTTCGGAGATTTATTAAAATTTTAAATCTTTCCGAAATAGGCTTGCTAATCTAAATACATATTTTTTTTACAAAATCTAAATAGTCATTTATTTATTTGAAAATGTTAATTACCCACTTCTTTTTTAAAGATTTATGTGTATAATTATATACCTGCTCAGGGCGTATAAAGTGCTTGACAAGTTATAATTTTTCAAACATGTAGTTTAAGGTGAATATGGCAAAATCTTCAAAAGCTAAAGTAGCTAGTAAAGTTAAAAAAGTAACTGAAAAGCCTATAAAAACTGTTAAGGTTGAGGCCAAGGTTGCCACAAAAGCAAAAGTTAAGGCTGTTAAAGCCGTTAAAATTCCAAAAAATCAAAAAGTTGAAGTTAAAAAAGTTGTCAAAGTAAAGGCTGTTAAAGCTCCAAAAGTTGTCAAAGTTAAAGTAGAAAAAGTTGCTAAAGATAAGACCAAATCCAAAGATAAAAAAGCTGTCAAAAAAGAAGTAGAATTGTCAGACTCAGAATTAGTTGATGAGTTGGTCCAAGAGTTAGAAGCCGAAATTTCAGAGGATTCAGAAGATGAACTTTCAGAAGATGAAATATCTGACATTCAGAATAAACCAAAAAAAATCTCCAAAGTAGTACTTCGTGATATCGAAAAATTATTTGCGCGTGCTAAACAACAGGGTTACATTACTCAAGAAGATATTTTAGAATCATTTATTGAGCCTGAAAACTATGTTGAAGAGCTCGATGATTTTTATGATCAAATTATTAAAAATGATATTGATGTTTTTGAATCCGTCGCAGAAGACACTGGCAAAAAAGAACAAGATGATTCTTTAAAACAAGAACTTGAATCCTTGACTACCCTTACGAATAAAAGTGTTGCTGATCCAGTCAGAATGTATCTCAAAGAAATTGGACGTATTTCACTTTTGAATCGTGAAGATGAGATTAGACTGGCTCAACAGGTTGAGGCTGGTGATTTGATGGCAAAGAAGCACCTGACTGATGCTAATTTAAGATTAGTGGTTTCGATTGCAAAGAAATATATTGGACGTGGAATGACTTTCCTTGATTTGATTCAAGAAGGTAATAAAGGTTTGATTCGTGCAGTCGAAAAATTTGACTGGACTAAAGGCTTTAAGTTTTCTACTTATGCTACTTGGTGGATTAGACAAGCAATCACTCGGGCGATTGCTGATCAAGCACGTACAATCCGTATTCCTGTTCACATGG
>VFLK01000050.1 GCA_009885085.1 Minisyncoccota bacterium | reverse complement strand
TCTCAATGTTCTAGCGTTAATGCTGCCTGGAGTTGCGATGCAACTACTAGTAAATGTAGATTAACGGCAAATCCAACTTCTACAACGTGTGTAGAAGAAGCAAACTTAGTTTCTTGTGATTCCTTCACTGGAACACTGACAGATGGCACTGTTGTAAATCAAACGAACAGCATGAATTATGTTCTCAAATATTCTGGAGGAGCCCAAGTAACGAGCGCTCAAATAACAATTCACGGAAATTTCGATGGTCCAGGTTGGGTTGAAACTTGGGCAGAGCTTGGAAAAGATAAAACTTTGTCAGATGGAATTTTTTCTGGAACCGTTAAATATGATGACATGATCAATCTATTAGTCGCCACCGGGCATGATAGACAACAAATTATTGATGAAGGCATAATTTATTCTGCAGACGTATATGGCGCTAGTGGTTTTTGCCAATCTGATAATACTTTAAGTATATCTGGCGCAGCATGCGAATTTAATTCAGAATGCCAAGGTGTTATTAAGCTAAAAGTCGCTGATGTGACCAAACTTGCATGTAACGCTTCATGTACAACAGATAAACAGTGCACGGATACAAATTCCGCTTGGACCTGTGATGCTACTAGTGACAAATGCAGACTAAAATCTAATCCAACTTCTACAAGTTGTGCAGTAAAAATAGTCAATGCAACTCCAACACCTACTCCAACAGCAACTCCGATAGTCGGCTGTAATGAAACCTGCATAACAAACTCTGATTGTACAAATAACAAACATATTTGTGTAACAACAGCAGATAGAACCAATAAATGCAGACTAGAATCATATACCAGCTCTACAAGTTGCATTATGCCTGTAGATGCTACAACTCAACCAACATTACCTCCTGAATTGCCTCAAACCGGCCCAGAGAACTGGCTAAATTGGTTGAAAGCAGGACTAACAACGCTTGGAATAGGTGCTGTTCTCTTCTTCTTACTCTAAAATTACAAATTACAAAAAAGCGCCGATTAAGGCGCTTTTTTAATATGTGAGTCGAGAGGGACTTACCCTCGTCAGGCTCAAGTTATAACTTAAAAAGAATTTCGCTTGATCGGGCACCGGTCGTCCCTTTATTTCTAAATCATATATTTTAAAACCCAGCATTACTGGGTTTTAAAATATATGTGAGTCGAGAGGGACTCGAACCCCCGACCAGTAAGGTATAAGCTTACCGCTCTACCAACTGAGCTATCGACTCACTTGTGCAAATTGCTCAGAAGATTGCAGACTCATTATATAACACAAAACCCCAACTTCAATCATAATATCAGGCTGTAAGCATTAATTTGTAATGTTATAATTACCTTTCAGAAAGAATCAAATAATGAAAAATATTTTTAACTCAACACTTAATAAAATAAAAAAAAGATGGAAACTTTCTTCTATAATAGCTTTAGTTATCATACTCATATTGGTTTTCGTAGCTCGTTCAAATGCCTCAAAAAACAGCACTCAACTCAATTTTGAACACCCAGTTCAAGGTTCAATTACAAAAACCCTAGAAATTTCTGGTCACGTTGATGCTAAGCAAAAAGCTCGCCTAAGATTCATTGCGGGCGGAAAAGTAGTTTACCTAGGAGCACAAGAAGGCGATGCCGTTAAAAAGTGGCAAACTATTGCTTCAATTGACGCAGCATCTCTATCAAAATCCCTTCAAAAAAACCTAAATCTTTATATGAAAGAACGATGGGATTGGGAGACAACAACTGATAGTAATAAAGATCAGCCTCTCGATACCGTTGAACAAAGAACAGTTGATAAAGAACAATGGGATTTAAATAACACAGTCATTGACGTTGAGATTCAAGACATAGCCATTAAGAACACTGCTCTTTATGCCCCATTTGATGGTGTTCTAACTAGTTCTCCAACTGCTGTTACCGGGGTTCAACTCCTAGCAAACGATTACTTTGAAATTGTAAATCCAGAATCCTTAATATTCAGAGCAGCAGTAGATGAATCTGATATCTCTTTTGTTTCTAAGGGTCAAAATGCAAATCTAGTTTTGGACTCTTATCCAGACGAAATAATATCTACTTCCGTCAGTTATGTGTCATATGTTAGTACAGAAACTAGTAGTGGCACTGCTTTTATTGTCGAATTTCCTCTAAATAAAGCAGCAAACGGAAACTTACTTAGGATTGGTATGAATGGTGACATTAATATTGTGCTTGAGTCAAAAGATGATGTGCTTACAATCCCAACAGTTTCCATTACCCAAAGAGATAACAAAACTTATGTCGGCGTCAAAACTGGAGAAAATCAATCAGAAGAAAGAGAAGTAAAAACTGGCCTAGAGACAGATGACACTATTGAGATACTTGAAGGATTGTCTGTAGCTGATGAAATCGTAGTCCCTAAGCAATAACACAATGCTAAAATTATTAAATGTTTCCAAACATTACCAATTAGGAAATAACCTAATTAAAGCCCTAAATAACGTATCTGTTGAGGTTAAAGAAGGCGAATTCGTCTCTATCATGGGCCCATCTGGATCTGGAAAATCAACTTTTTTGCAAGTTGCGAGCATCCTAGCAGAACCAACCAGTGGTCAAATTTTTCTCAAAGAAAAAGAGGTAAGTTTATATAATGAAATTGAGCGAGCAAAACTTAGAAATAAAGAAATTGGATTCATTTTTCAATCATTTAATTTATTGGCAAGAACATCGGCAATTGATAATGTTGCCCTGCCCTTGGTTTATTCTGGTGTTAAACATTCAGAACAGGTCAGTAGAGCTAAAGAAATTTTAGAAAAAGTGGGACTCGGAGACAGACTAGATAATACCCCAGCACAACTTTCTGGAGGCCAACAGCAAAGAGTCGCTATTGCAAGAGCGTTAATCAATGATCCTTCAATAATTTTTGCAGACGAGCCAACTGGTAATCTTGATTCAAAATCAGGCGATGAAATCATGAATATCTTGTTAAAACTTCATAAAGAAGGCAAAACTATTGTCATGGTTACGCATGAAGAAGACATTGCTAGGTTTGCTAAAAGACAAATTATCTTTAGAGACGGTCAGATTATCAAAGATTTTAAAACAAAAAAAGTACGCACTAAGCAGAAAAATAAATAATGCTAAATACATTTAAAATTGCGCTCAAAGCAATAATGATAAACAAATATCGATCATTTTTGACGATGTTGGGCGTCATTATTGGAGTGGGTTCAGTTGTTATGCTTACAGCAATCGGTACAGGCCTCCAGGCCTACATTTCTGACCAATTTGACGAGCTTGGGGCAAATACTGTCCTAGTCTTTCCAGGTGATCCTTTTGGAGAAGGTGGAGGCTTTAGTAGAGAAAATCAGTTGAACGCACTCGCAAATAGTAAACTTGAAATGAGCGATGTAAAAGAAATTCAAAAAATTCGTGAATTTGTCGATATTGTTGTTCCTTTTACTACTCAATCAGATAAGATTTCTTACAGAGATAAGGATAAATCAGTCACTGTGATTGGCTCAACTCACGAATACCCAATTGCTCAACCAACAACCAAAATGGCTAAAGGAAGATTCTTTGACAAAAATGAAAATGATTCGAAGAAAAAAGTAGTGAGCATAGGGTTCAAAGTTGCGGAAGAATTATTTGGAAGTATTGACCCCATTGGCAAAAAAGTAAAGATTGGTAACCAAACTTACACCGTAATTGGTGTTGCAGAAGAAGCCGGTGGTTCATTTGGAGGCCCAAGTTTCGACACATACATTTTTATTCCTCTAGAGACCATGTTCAAACAATATGATTCCAAGAAAATTGTCGAAATAGTGGTCAAAACTAAAAGCGCTGAAAATATTCCTGAAAGTATTGCTGCAATCGAGAAGCAAATGTTAAAAAAATATAAAGAGAATGAATTTTCAGTTTTTGATCAATCAGAAATTCTCGATACAATCAACAGTATTCTCGGAGTATTAACAATAGCACTTGGAGGAATTTCCAGTATATCTTTGCTGGTTGGTGGTATTGGAATTATGAATATTATGCTTGTTTCAGTCACAGAAAGAACGAGAGAAATTGGTCTAAGAAAAGCCTTAGGAGCCACTCCAAATACAATTTTAATGCAGTTTTTAATTGAGGCGGCTGTCCTCTCAGTTTTAGGTGGATTAATTGGATTAATAATAGCCTTCTTAGGAACCTTAGCGATTCAAATCTATTTTCCAGCAAAAATCACACTTCAAGCAGTTATCTTGGCCTTTGGAGTTTCCACGGTTGTTGGTCTAGTATTTGGAGCAGCACCAGCCAGAAGAGCCTCTAAACTCTCTCCTATCGAAGCGCTCAGATACGAGTAAGCTAAGTCTTCTAGTGAATATTTATGTAAACAAGCTCAACTCTATTTGCTGCCCTCTTCAAGTAATTTTTATACAGCTTCTAGTAATTGTTTCTATAAACAAGCCTCGTGAAGTGTAGATTTATAATTATTCCTAAATCTACGTAATTTAGCTTGTGTTAGAAATAATTACTAGAAGCTGTATACTAGATTCACTATGTTTCTAAAATCAAAACTATTCATCTTTTTACTAATTGTCTCTGCAGGTGCTGCCCTATTTTACTTTGGGGACAGAGAACAAATAATTAAAGTATCTCAACAAGCCCTGGAAAAAGTTCCGATTAAGAGCCTTGCTGAAAAAGCAAAAAACTTGAATAAAGATGACATGAATCTTGATCTAGGTAGCGCTGTTCAAACTGCACAAAAAGAAATATCTCAGTTATCAACTCGTACAGATGAAGTAAAAAAACATGCTGACAATATTTTAGGAGCCACAAAATCTCTAGAGTCGCCTTTTGACGCAACTGCAGATTCAACTCCAATCTATGAAAAGACTTTTGAATATGGAAAATATGTTTATTGCAAACAAGTTGTGGAAGATTACGAAACTTTCAATAAAATTGAAAATAAATAGATAAATATTTGTATAAGTAAATCTAATGAAGCATAGATTTAGAATTGTCTATCTAGCTTGTAATAGAATATTTATGTAAGCAAGTTGTTGAAGATTACGAATCTTTCAACAAAATTGAGAATAAATAGGTAAATATTTGTATAAGTAAATCTAATGGAGCATAGATTTATAATATTTTTTAAATCTGCGTAATTGAATTTACTTTACAAATATTTATCTATTATAGATTACTTCTACTTTGAATTTCTGACTCAACCACATGGACATCTTTACCATACTTTAGTCTTGAGAGCTCTTTGATCATCTCAGCCTGTTTTGGATTCATTCTAGCCTTAATATCATCCATATCCTTTGCAAGCGACATACTGAATGGAGGCACTGGCTCATTTTTAACAATGGTTTTAATATAAACGTGATATTTCTCAATATTAACTAAATCTCCCTCATTAAAAACTGGAGCATATTCATGTTGCAAAAAGTTTGCATCAGGAACACCAACACGAAATGAAACCATTGTACCAACGTTTCCAAAAACAGCATTCTTGACATCCTCATCAATCTGACTAACAAACTGGTTGGCGACAATCAGATTCAAACGATACTTACGAGCCTCTGACAAAATAACTGCAAAATCTTCTGTTGCGTAGTTTTGAAACTCGTCAACATACAAGAAAAAGTCTTTTCTGTCTTCCATCGCCATATCCTGACGACTCATGGCAGCGGTCAAAACTTTTGGAACAAGAATCAAACCTAAAAATTTTGCGTCTTCCTCGCCTAAAACACCTTTTGAAAGGTTGCACAATATAATTTTTTGTTCATCCATTGCCCTTCTAAAATTAAACGAACTCTCAGGCTGACCAATAATATTTCTCATGGTTTTGTTGGTAACAAAACGACCGAACTTGGAAACTATATAATCTAAAACTTCAGATTTATGAAAGTCAGATGTCTGAGCCATTTGATCAGTCCAGTAACGCTTCACCACCGGGTCTAAAACTAAAGGTAACATCTCATCAACATATTTTACATCCGTCATAATACGTACCAACTCTATAAAAGTACTACCTTTTTTATACATAATCGTAAGCATTGCATTTCTAATTGCATGTTCAAATCTTGGACCAATAATTCCAGTTCTGTGAGGATCGTAAAGTTTGTACATTAATCCAATAATTGAACCAACCACAAAATGTCTCTGCTCTTCAGAATCAGCTTCCATCATATTCAAACCCATTGGTCTGCTTAAATCAGAAGGATTAAAATAAATAACATCATCCGCTCTTTCTGGAGGCATCAACTCCAAAATATCTTCAATAAACTCGCCGTGAGGATCAATAGCGCAGACACCTTTGCCCGCTTCAATGTCTTGGAGAATCATTTCCTTCAGAAACTCAGATTTTCCTGTACCAGTTTTACCAATGATGTACATGTGTCTTCTACGATCATCATCACCTATAAAGACTTCCCTCGACTCGCCTCTATAATTGGATTTCCCCAGATACAGCCCAGATTTTGGAATATTGTGTGGAGCCGGAGCATTTTTTGCGTTCAGATATCTGATGTGATGAGTTTCGACTGTCTTATTTGGAAGATGAAAAATAGTAGCAAGCTCTTCTGAGTTTAGAATAAAAGTGCCGTGTCCAAAGATCGGCATATACCTATAAATAAAATCAATCATAAATAGTTGTTTTAGCAGAATTATCTTTGGTCTTTTGAATAAGTTATAAGCAGAAGAATATTGAGCAAAAGCTCCTGTAATGTTACTAAGATGAGAATCCGCAACATATTCATTTTGAGCAGATACAACTATTCTAATAGATGTCTTAAAACCAGGTTTTTCAATTTTTTGAGAGATCATTTCCATTTCTTTTGGATCATTAGTGTAAGTAGCATTTTTTGGATCAGATTCTCTTTTTTTCTGTGCTGAAATATATGATCTGCCTCTATTCTGCCAACTTCTTGATTCTGGTTGAAGAAGAATTTGAACAATTGCGCCTTCGCCTGGGCCCATTTTTGACAATGCAGAAGTTAACAATGACAAGCCATCGGTTGGTAAGTCCTTATACATTTTTATTGGTAAAAATGTTGATTTTTCAAGTTTAATAGATGTGAAAGCAACTTTCCCTTTTTTACTGAAAATATTCACCTCATCAGTCTCTTTTATATCTGCATTAGGGTAAGCTCCATGAATTTGCTTTTCTACTAAATCTCTAATTCTTTTTGGACAATTCATGTAAAAGGAAATTTCTTCCTGAAGAGCAACTAGCTCAAAAGAAAATAAATCCTCAGCTTGCGCCCATGAAAAAAATCCGTTTTTTTTGAGTGAGTATAGTGATGCAAAAAGTTGCTCTGCAGCATCTATTTTTGTTTCATTGTCTTTTGGCACTCTTACAAGCAAAGTTACGAACTCAAGAGCTACTTTTTCTCTGTTTCGGTGCTTAAACCACTGAAACAACATATAGATAAATACTACAAATATGGCTATAAAAAGAATTACAAAAATAACTGACATTATTATAGAAACTAGTTGTGCTGCGAAATCGCCTTCAAACATTTTATCTATTCCTTGAAAATTGCTTTTCCTGCAAATATTTTAATTACTTTGTGACTCCATTCTACTAACCACCTAAAACTGAACTTCAGACTCTTTTTTTCGCCCTCTTTTTCTTCATCTTGCGTTATTGGTAAAACTACTACCGGAGTTGAAGGATAATTAGCTTTGGACGTTTCTGCTGTACCATCAGCAATAACAATTTCTCGAGGTTCCTGATTCTGATGATCTTCAACCCTATGGAGGAAGCTTTCAACTTCTACAGGAATTTCGGGCATTTTTTCATGTTCGACAAGTGTTACTCCACCACCGGCGTCAATTGGAGCAGCATCAAGCGAAGAAGAAGATACTGGTTTTTCTTTAGCGGATCTAGTTGGGTTTGCTGGATTCAAAGTGTCTGCTGATTGGCTAATTGCTGCAGTAACAGATTGGGGAGCTATTGAACCCATCTCATCTAAAATTTCTTCAAGAGTGTTCAGATCGCCATCTGACTGAGCTTGATCCTCAGTGACTGTTTTTGTACTATTTGTTACAACACTATCATCATTTGACACTGTTTTTGTGTCGTAAGAAACATTATCGCTTGCAATTATTTTTGTATCATCCGATACATTAGCATTTTGAACATCATCTGTGGCTGGATCAGGTAAAACTGGTTGAGACTGGGCAGTATCTGTCATATTCATTAATCTTAATTTTAACTGATATTTGTATAACTAAACCTAACAAATATCAGTTAAAATACTAATCATAATAATATCATTTATTTGAGGATTACCACATCACCGACTTGAAGATTATATTTATCAATATCCCCTGAATTAAGCTCCAAAACTTTGTCAGAATTTTTTTGAACTGCAACTCTCTCAATATCTTGAATAGTTGTGCCTGGCGCTGGCATTTTAATATTTTTTGAGAAACCAACAACTTCATTGCCATCAATCCAAACAAAATCTAAATCAAATTTCATATCAACCATCCAAAAAGTTCTCAGTGAACTATCTGGAAAGACAAATAGTAGCCCATCGCTACCAATTTCATCTCGACCGCTAAGTCCTTGCTTAGTACTTTCCATAGTATTAGCAATTTCGACATTGAGACTTGTCCCATTTTCTTGAGATGTTGTTGTTGCGTCGGCGGCACGTCTAATAGAAATTGAGACTTTTTCTCCATCAATAATTTTGTCAAAAGACTCCTGTGACCCAGGATTTTTTTTATAAAGATTAAGCATAAGCAAAACCAGACAGAAAATAAAAATAATACTAAAATTTATACTCCTGTTTGAAAACATACTCTCTTATTGTATACAAAATCGTAAATAATCCATATATTGAAATGAAGCCTTATATATATATTTATAACTTGAATTGAGCTTATTTATAACTAAATATCCTAACTCTAGAATTAAAATAATATTTAGTAGTTTAAAAATTTTTGATATCACTGTTTTTTTTAAATTGATAACTTTTTTTTGTAAGCAAAATTAAAGAAGAAAAAGCCATAACTATTAATATAAACTGATTAACTCCAATATTTGTCCCACCCACCATCGTCTTATCAATTCTTATAAAATCTAAAAAGAATCTCGCCGCTGAATAGAATAAAATATAAGCCAAAAATAACTTTCCAGAACCAATTTTTGGCAGTTTCTCCTTTGAGTTTAAATAATAAGTAACTACACTGAATCCGAGAATTGCAACCATTTCATAAAAGAATAATGGGTGATAATACTCGACATTTTCATATCCTGGCAATCTATTTTCAGGTGAAATATATATTTTAAAAATTGAAAAAATTGAACCATCAGCTGGAATTCCATACAATTCTTGATTTACAAAATTACCAAGTCTGCCGATTGCCTGACCAATTGGTAAACCAAAGATTGAAAGGTCAAAGAATTCCAAAGGTTGAATATTTTTACCGATTACAGCGAATTTATATGACTTATTTTTTTGAAAATAATGAAGCAAAAGATAAACTCCAATTACTCCCCCAAGAATGCCTCCAAAAATGCTGAGTCCTCCGTTCCAAATATAAAATACTTGATGAAAATTATCGAGGTATAATTTGTAATCAGTAGCTACATGCCAAAGCCGGGCTCCAATAATTCCAAAAACCAATCCTACAACCATTATTTTCCATAAAGATTTTTCAGGATATCCTATTTTTATGTATTGTTTTTCTATTAAAGAAATTGCAGCAACCACAGCAATTCCAATAATAAATCCGTACAAGTGGAAAGGTAAAATCATAAAATGTTTATCTCCCAAGAAAAAAAGTAAGTAAAACAAAAATTAGTGTTAATTCACTAAATCCAGATACAAAATACATAATTTCTTGAACAGTTAATTTTCTTTTTAACTGCGATAAAAATCTTGAGTGAAAAAGTTCAATACTATTTCTATAAATAATTAATTCTATTGATATAGTAGTGAGAATTCCTAGAAACAAGCCAATTCCTATTTCACTTCCAGTAGATGTTACTATGAATATTCCCAGAGGCAAAAGAGATATCATGAATAATAACGAACGCGTAATTAATTTTACATTTGTTTCAGTCTTTTCAAGATAATATTTATAAAATACTGCTTCATCTAAATCCATCAGAATTGTTCCTAGAAGTGTTCCTACAGTAAAAAATATTAAATTATAATAATTAATATTGCCCTTAAAAAAATTAACAATTAAAAATAATCCTAAATAAAATAATGGAATTAAAAACGTCTGGGGTTTGATTTTCAAATTTGGCTCCCTGTATTCTTATAGTTTACAATTTTTAAAACTGCTTCGTCAACTAAATTCTTAAAGCCAGAATCATTATCATATTTATCAGATAGATTTTTAATAACGTCATTCAACTGTTCTCTCGTCACAGTTGGACCATAAATTAATACTTCATCCCCTGCGGTTACAGCTTCTTGTGACACCTGAATTAAATTTTTTGGTTCATTAACGTCCTTTTTGTCAAAGCTCGCTGACTTCATTTCCAGCGCATCAGAAAAAACTAAGATGTTTGGATATACTGTTTTTAATTGACCGACACAATCTGCACTTAGGGAGCAGGGTATGCCAGGGTCTTGGTTGAGAACACCTGCATGAGAAACCATTACTCCAACTTTTGGAGATTCATCTATTAAATAAGTATATATTTTGACATCATTTTCTGGAACTGTAACAAAATCAAAACTAGTGTGTAAATCTTTTTCAATGTTTCCTATACCTGGGAAATGTTTTAACACTGGCAAAATTCCATAGCTATCAAATACTTTTACATACTCAAGACTTCTTTCTGCAACCACCGGATATGAATCAGAACAAATTCGATCTTTTAATACTTGACTATCGCCGACATCCAAAACTGGAGATAAAACAATATCTATACCTGTATCTCTAAGTTCTTGAGCTGATTTGTTTAGGATTTGTTTGAATTCTTCGATATCTTCATTAGCACAAAGTTTCTTCCATGTAGGTAATATCGTGTAACCGGCTCCATTTAATCTTTGTACCGTTCCGCCTTCATGATCGACTGCAAACTTCGGAGATAATAAAGTACCCTCGTACAAACTTCTGGTTTCTGCGATTCTTAGCTTTGCACTTTCAGAAGAGATATTTTTTCCAAATATTGTGATAAATCCAAATTTTAAATCATCAAAGGCTGGTGTTGCAGATTCACTGCTCTCCGCAGCGCTTTCTTCTTTACTTTCGTCATCGCTTTCTTCATCAATAATCAAAGGAAATCCAATCATCTGAGAAATTTTCTCTTTTGTAGAGAGTTTCTGGAGAATATCAGAACTTGAAAGAACCACCGGCTCTGCAGGAGCAATTTTTTCCTCAATAACCACTTCTTTTACATCAAAATATTTTTCAAATGGTCTAGTGAAATAATTAATACCAAATAGAATTAGAACAATAAAGAGTAGTCCGATAAAAATTCTTTGTCTAGTTTTCATTTTTTTTATTCAGCTTTTTTTCTTCTTTAAGCTGTTTTACCTTCCACATAAATAGTCTTGCTTTACTTTTTGCTGAACTCGCATCTGTCACAAATGACAATGCCCTTTCTAAAATTCCTCGATCAACTGTTTTTGCCATTCTAATATACAAACTTTTATGACTCATGTCATTTAGAGATACTGCTAACCTATAGCCATAATCCTGAAATTCCTGAGTTATATAACCACCCTTGTCTTCAAGGTTATATTTTTCTAATAACGAACCAATTTCACTAAATCCTTTCTTACTTTTCTGATTATTATTAGTTGTACTTTTTACTAATGGTTTATTAAACCCAAAATCCATTTGATCAGACATAATCTGGTTTTTTTTCACTAATTAACATACCTACTAGTATAGCAATTCCAGCGAATACAAAAATTGAGTTCCAAGATGAATAAAAAAGAAAAAATATTCCAAATAATGACCAAAAAATAATCCTACTAAAATTTAAAATCATTTCCAAGTAAGTAAAGTATTCATCTGATAAATGTCCCTTGCCACGCTTGAAAAACATTGCATCAAAAAATAGAGAATAAACGTTTGTTGCTAATCTATCAAATGTATCTACCAAAGCTATGCTCCAAACATCAAAAACCTGAGTTCTTACTAACCATAAAAATGAGATAAATCCTCCGGACATGTAAAAAGGTTTTTTATTTTTATGATGATCGATATATTTTCCAATAAAAAATGTAAAAGTCATCGCCAAAAACAATGAAAATGTATACAAATATCCAACTCTATCTACTGATCCTAAAAGAAAATATATATATAGTGACCACAAATACATCACTAAGTCATTGATATTTCTGCCAGAGTTAGCAATTCCTAATTGAAGAAACTTTCTATCCTTTATCCAAACTTTAAAATTTGCAAAACTTACATTATTTTCATGAATTTTTACATCCATCATTAAAGCAAAAACACTTGATAAAAGATTCATAACTATCCCAATTAAAAAGAGATACTCAAATCCGAGAAGATATGCTATTACGCCACTAATTGCTGGAGAAATCATTGCTACTGTTTGTAATAAAAATTGTATTAAACTCAGGTCCTTGCCCATATTACTTTTATGAGCTGTTTTACTTAACAAAGAAAAATAACCTGCCCAAAAAAATTGCGCATTTACACTATCAATAATTGCTGAGACTACGATAAGAATAGGACTAAATTTTGAAAAATATAGCGCAACAAACATCAGTGTTCTCAAAGTTAAAGACAGGACGAAGCTTCTTTGATAACCAATTTTTCCCAACAGTTTTCCAGAATATATACCAATTGCTAGACCAACCATTCCATAGATAACATAATAAAGAGATATGGTCAGCATCCCTCTTTGAAAATTTGAAAACGGTAGAAATGATAAAAAATTTGTTTCAGAACCAATCGAATAAAGAAAAATTGGCAAAAAAAACAAAGCCATTTTATTTACCAAATCTCTAGTTACTCTAATTCCATAAAGTAACTTCATGTTTTTGCTATCATCATAGGTAATATGAGGCAGATGAAGATGATGTGATCCAATTCTAGGCATAAATTATTCTGATTTGATTAGATTAATGAGTCTTTTGACAACTTCCATTTTTACTGAAGTGAATTTTTGAGTTTCGTTAACATTAAATCTCTGCAGAACATAAACTGGAGAGGACATTTTTCTGTCGCCTTCTCTCGTATCAATCCCAATTCTAACATGCCAGAAATTTTTAGTTCCCAAGTGCTGATAAATAGACATAAGGCCATTGTGTCCCGCTGGACCACTGCCAAATTTAATTTTAAAATCTCCTAAAACTATATCTAGATCATCATGAATTACATAAAGATTTTCATAACTTGTTTGAGGTTTCTTAAGATAATAATCTATTACCGCCTTGATTGAAAATCCAGAACCATTCATGAAGGTTTGAGGTTTAACAAATACATTTTGATCTAATTTGCATACCTCTGACTGCATCTTTTTTTTAAGGGAAAACTGTGGGCAGCCTAGTGTTTCGCTCAAATTTTGTACAATTTCAAAACCAGCGTTATGCCTGGTATTAGTGTAAATATCTCCTGGATTACCCAATCCTGCAATGATGTTCATATATTGGCCTCCATCCTAATTAATACATTGTAACAGTCTCCCTGTTATAATACACAATATGAAAAAAGGGCCTTTCTTTTCAATTGTAATACCAACTTTAAACGAAGAAGCATACTTACCTCACCTATTAATTGATCTAACTTTACAAACATTTAAGGATTTTGAAATTATTCACGTTGACGGAAAATCAGATGACAAAACAGTTGAATTTGCTAAAAAATTCAATGTCATATCAAACATTGTGGATGTTAGAAACGTTAGTTTCCAAAGAAATACTGGAACAAAGCTTGCGAAAGGTAAATGGGTCATCTATATGGATGCTGACAATCGGCTAGACTCATCATTTTTGAAAAATATCAAACTTCAGATATCAAAATTTAAAAAAATTGATATTTTTAACACCCTAGTGAAGATCGATGAAAATAAAATTATGGAAACAATGGCTAATTTTTGGCTGCTATTTCATGATAAATTTGAAAAAAAAGCAGCTTATGGAGCTATGTTAGGTGTGAAAATTCACTTAGCACTAAGATATCCTTTTGATGAAAAACAAAAAATGATGGAGGATGGCATTTTTGTTCAGAATTTGATTGAAAAAGGCTATTCTTTTAAAATCTTCAAATACCCTCGATATATATTATCTATTAGAAGGATTTCATCCGATGGAATTTTAAAAACTATTAAGAATCAATCAAAGTCTTCGTATAACTACTATATAAAAGGCAAAGATTTCAAAGATTCTGATTTTGGGTATCAAATGAATGGTGGAACTAAAGTTGCTAAAAACCTCGATTAATCTAAATATTTATTTTTGACTTTAAATACTTCCCAACCGATCGTCTTTCTTTTTTTTGAGAAATTAGTTTGCTATATAATTCAAGATGTTGTTTCGCAGAGTTAGCAATTGAATAATCTTTAACTAATTGAATTGAATTTTTCGACATCTCCTTTTGCAATTTATCATCTAATAAAATTTTTGAGATCTTATTAGCAAATTCATCTGAATTATCACCATCTGCAAGATATCCATTTTCTTGAACCATTTCAACAAGACCTCTGGAATGCGCTGCCACAATTGGTAGACCAAAGTTCATTGCTTCAATAACGCTCACTGGTTGAACTTCGCTATGGCTAGCCGTAACAAAAACTTTAGCGAGTTTAAAAATACCTTTTTTAACCAAATCCAAGTTTTTTAGTTCTCCAGAAAAAATAACCTGTTTATCTATATTGAGATCTGACGCAAGTTTTTGTAAACGCTCTAAATCTGGACCAGCTCCAACTATTAGTAATTTTGAGTCTGGCACTTTTTTAACGACAGTTACAAAACTTTTAATTAGAATCTCAATATTCTTTTCAAGGCTAACCCTGCCAACATATAGAACTACTTTAGATTTTAAGAGAGAATATTTTTTAATAAACTCTTGTTGCTGATCTTTTTCTAGTTCAACATTTGAAAAATTGACCGCATTTCTAATAACGCTTATTGGACTAGAAAAATCGTGGCTTAAGAGATCATTTTTTACAAATATTGAAGGAGTGACGACAGCATCCGCTCTGTCATAAAATGTTTTAGCAAGAGACCACAATATTTTTTGAGCAACTTTAACACCGTGATTTTTAATTCCAAGCAAACTTAGATACTCCGGTTCCATAATATAGCCATGAAAAGCAGCAACTGATTTAACATTCGCTATCTTAGAATAAAACAGACCCATACTACCTACTGAGCCAGGGCCAATCACATGCACAATATCTGGTGAAAATTTTCTCAAGACTGAAAAAAGCTCTCTAGAAAACATACCTAGCATCAAATCTGGATATACAACAACAGGAATTGAAGGTAAAAATATGAGTTTAACACCTTTGATTTTTACTCCTTTGCTTCCTTTTGCCTTTGGAGCAAAAACCAAAACTTTGTGGCCCAATCGCTCATATTCTTTTATTAAATGGACAAGACTATTTGTAACTCCATCAATGTGTGGAAAAAAAATATCAGCAAAAACAACAATTTTCATATGTTGTATTATACCTTTTATTCGTCAAGAATACTAAAATTTATCTAATTCAGCGATTGTGGTTGCATCAATCCAATTTTTATCATCTCTAAACTTAATTAGTCTGGGAAAGCGCAATGCAACTCCAGCAGTGTGACTTGGAGATTTGGTAATTTCATCTGCCGCAATTTCGACCACTAGTTCTGGGAGCATCCAAACATCAGGAACGAGTAATTTATCGACTTCATAAATTTCAGGCTTCTCTTTGGTTTCAAGTAAATCAATGCGTTTTTTTAAATCTTTGAACTGTTCATCAGTCAATCCTGTTCCAATTTTTGCAATAGTTTTTACTTCTTGATTCTCATTTAGAACACCTCCCAAAAATGCTCCCACTCCAAATTGAGACCGTTTGCCCCGTCCAAAATAATAGCCCATGACAACTAAATCTAAAGTATCTTTAAGTTTTCCCGAAGTGCCTTCTTCCTCTTTTATTTTAACCCACTGCCAACCTTTTCTACCACTTTTATAGCTAGAATTTCGCTGCTTCATCACGGCTCCTTCAAGCCCACTTCCCAATTGTAACTCATGAAATTCTTTTAGAATCTTCGGGTCACCGATCACTAAAGTTTCTGTATACCTAATAGTGTCATTATCTTCAAATACATTCCTTAATAGATCTTTTCTTGATTGCAACTTTTCATCCAAAAGCGAGTTATTATCTAAAAATAAGCAATCAAAAACATAAAACCTTATGGGTACTTTTTTTGACTGCTCAGCAACTAAATGTTTTCGTTTACGAGTAATTGTTTCTTGAAAAGGTAACAGTTTTCCTGTTTCATTATCGTAACCAATTGCTTCCGCATCTAAAATACAATTATCACATTTTAAAGTTTCTGCCACGGTTTTTAGTTCGGGAAACATATGCGTCACGTCTTCCAAATTTCTAGTAAATGCTTTGACATTTATTAAATTTCCAGAAGCATCTTTGTCACCAGCACCGCCCAAGATATTAAAACCATTTTTTGAATAGTGAATGTGAATTCGCAGTCCATCATATTTTGGTTCGGCAAAAACTTCACCCATTTTTTCAATAATTTCTTCGGATGAATTTAATCTCTGACAAAGAGCAGGAATTACTGGAGTTCCAGCCGCAACTAAATAGTTACTATTTAATTCAAATGCCAATTTTGAAGGAAATTCATCTTTAGAAACTTTTTTTAGAGTTCGCGAAATTTTTATATATGTTTTTGCTAACTCTCCCACATCAGCTCTTTTTTGATAAGCATTTTCAAGTAAATTTCTATGATCCTTGCTTACAAGAACTGACCAAGACAAGGCGTCAAGCATGGTCATTGCAGAAAACCCAAGTCTTAACTTTCCGATCACTATTCTTGCAACAAATTTTGATGAAACAGCATCTAAATCCATTAATAACTTTGACAATTTATCCACTTTTCTGTCTTGAGAGCCAGATCCATTGTCTAGAGCAATTTCTATTAATTTTTCATAAACATCTAGAACCGAAAGATCAGTCTGAGAACTTAAACCATTTTTATCGGCTATCAATTGAAATCTAGTGACAATTTCTTTTGTAACATCACCAACATCGCCACTTTTTTTATAGTCTTTTGTAATACTTATAATTTTAGAATCTAAAGTTAACTCTCTGAATTCTGGATCAATATCTTCAAAGAGGCTTGACTCAACATCTCTTGAGCCCTTATTTTTTCCTAATTCCTCAGATTCACCGTCATCATTTTTTAATTCTAGTCGTGCTAACGCCCTAATCACCATTTTTACTGAAAGTTGAAATTCTAAGGATAAATATAATGGTACTAAACTACCCTGCATTAGATAGCTTGCTTGAGATATCTCTTCATCATCTAATGACTCAAATAAATTCGCTAATTGATACATCATCTCTAGACGCGATGGTGTATTTTCCAGTTTTTCGAGGTAATTTGAAAATTTACTAAATTGCATAAGTCAGTTTAACACAACCGCAAATCAATCTACCAACTTGTAACTTACACCCTTGGTGACGCCATGCTTCTCAATAACTTTTTTGTCGATTAAGTCTTTGAGATCTCTCAAAATTGTATCAACAGAAACATTTGGCAAGACCATTTTCATATCGTCTGACGTGACATCATCCTGATTCTGGAATAGCTCTAGTAAAATAATTTGTCTCTCAGACAACGCAACTTGCTTTCCAAGCTGCTTCTTTAACTTTAAATCTTTTGAGAGTCTCATTACTTGATTCCTAATTTTATCTATTTCGATTGCTAGTCCATAACAGAAATATTCAAGCCAATAGCTCAAATCATTATTTTTACTTTGTTGAACCGATAATAAAGCCTGATAGTACGAATCAACATCACTGTCAAAATATTGTTCAATAGAAAAGAATTTTTTGAAATCATAATCAAGCGAATACATCATTAGAGACGCCATTGCTCTTGCTGTTCTGCCGTTTCCTTCTATAAATGGATGGATATGCACCAACTGATAATGAACAATTGCTGCCCTAAAGATTGGATGAATTTGTTGAGCTTCATCACTATGCACCCAAGCAAAAAAATCTTCAATTAAATAAGGTATCTCCATTGAAACCGGTGGTCTATAAATAATATTTGAGTTTGCCGCACTCTTAACAATCACTTGTTTATCTCTATAAATTCCAGAATATTTATCATCAACTAAGTTGCTGACAGTCAATTTATGAATTGTTTTGAGAGTATCTTCAGTAAAAAGCGTGTTTAAATTTCCGCTTCGTTGCTTATCATTCCACGAAATAACATTACGATAATTCAAAACTTCTTGAATATCTCTCGCTCTGGCCATGATGCCAGTTTTCTCGGCTATTTCGGAAGTATCTACAATGTTTTCCAATCTAACAACTTGTTGAGCCTGTTCCTTTGTTAGGTCGTTTCCTTCAATTTTGGTGCCGTAATGAACTGTTCTAGTAAATGCCTCGTCTCTAAATTTTGCTTCCCATGCAGGAACTAAAGGAGAATGATCAATTAGAGTTTTTGAAGACTCAATTCTTGAAATATAAGTGAGAAGATTGCTTGTGATTTTGAACTCTGGCTGATACATCTAAGGACAGAGTATAACTTATTATTGCAAATTTTGCAGAGATAAAATTTATTTAAATTTTCAAATTATTTTCTTTAATAGTTTCCCAAAAAACTTTAGGGATCATCTCTACTAAATCCGAAGTGTTAAAGTATGGACCTACGGTTTTGTATAGTTCATCGCCTGCTTTTTTGTTAATATAGCTTCCAACAACTGCTGCAGTCACATTATCTTGAATACAATAAAGTGCGGCAACTAAACCTGCTAGAGAGTCACCACTGCCACCTTTAGTCATGCCAGCATTACCGCCTTCAACTTCGATTATTTTTTTAGTTTTGTCAGCGTTTAAGAAACTAATTTTATCAATTTTACCCTTATGCAAAATGGTGGTCTCAAGTTCATTAATATCTAAATTTGCATTTTTAAATGACTCTTCAAGTTTGGCCATCTCATGTTTATGAGGCGTAATAATGTGATTTTTATTTAATAGCTTTGGATCAATAACTTGAAGAGCGCCGGCATCTATTACTAATTTCTTATTCGAAAACTTTGCCACAAAGTTATTAACAAATTCTTTTGTTTCTTGATCTCTAACCATTCCTGGACCAAGTAAAATACAATCAGCTTCGTCGGCATAATTATCAACTTCGCCACGAGGGACAACAATTCCATTCCAAAAATCCCCTTTTACTGCTTTGATTAAATCATTATTGTCAGGGACTGAAGAATAAAAAACCATATCTACAAACTTGGAAGCAACATCTAGGCTCCATTTACTAGCAGCATGAAAAAGCTCAGATCCACCAATCAATAATAGCTTTCCATTTTGTCCTTTATGAGAACCTTCGGAAGGAAGCTTAACGTTTTGTAAATATTTTTTAATTTCTGTATTCATATATTTTGTTAAAGTTAATTATAACTTAATAACAATGCTATCATCAGAATGTTTCTGAATCTCAGAAATCAAACCTTCGTCTGTTGTCGTAACAACAGATTGATAATTTTTTAAAACACTTAGAGCCAATATTTTACTGTCATCATCTAATTCTGATAATATATCATCTAGTAATAATAGTGTTTTTTTATTTTCAGCTATGGATGTTAAATATTCTAACTCACAAAATTTTAACCACAATACTCCAAGTCTTTGCTGTCCCCTCGAGCCAAAAGTATCTAAGCGCAATCTTCTTCCTTTTTGAGTCAAGAAAACAATGATGTCGTCTTTGTGCGGCCCAATCAACGTGTGACCGGCGGCAATTTCTCTATCAATATATTGTTCGATTCGTTTGTCTGAAATTACTGATGGATCATACTCAATTTCAAAATTTACTGGAAACTCAACACCAGTGAAACTAGCTACAAAATCTTTTCTATACTTTTGTAAAATTTCTCCATATCTAGCTAGGTTAATATTCCAATACTGCAAACTTGTTCTAGGTTGTTCTCTCTCACGTACTTGAAATAACAATTTATTTCTTCTTCTCAAAGTTTGATCATAATTTTTTGCCGCCGCCTCATATTCGGGATGAATCATTGAAAGAATAGTATCTAGAAAAATTCGTCTACGAGATGGAGAGCCTTCGATTAACCTCATATCTTCTGGTCGAAAAACAACTGTGTAAAATTTTCCAGTTGCATCCTTTTTCCTACGCTTAACCCCATTTACTGAAAAAAGTCGGTATTGAGTTTTTTTTCCATTTACCTCTCCCCGAGTGATGATAATCTCAATTTCATCTTTTTCAATTTCTTCTTTGGACATTATTAATTCTTTGGATGAATCTGCCTCATAATTATAATTAATAATTCCCTTAACTCTCGCTAAATCTGCGTCAAAATTAATCATTTCTTCAACCCTACCAGCTCTAAAACTATTTCCCGTAGAAAGAAGCGCTAGTGCTTCAATAATACTAGTCTTACCAATAGCATTGGCACCAACAATAATTGTTGTTTTGCTTGGGAATTTTAAAGTAAAACTTTTGTGAGAGCGAAGATTCTGAAGTGCAAGACCTGTTATAACCATATTACTTTTTTTCGATATTAAAGAATGCGCCACCGCAGCTACTTCCAGACCATTGAGGAATTCTCATATTTCCTGGAGCTCTCAAATTGAAAGCTTTGCAAAATTCATTGCCACTCATATTCACACCGTTAATATTTACCGATGATGTGCTTCCATTTCCTTGAGAAACACCCACACTATTTGCAGACGAAATTCCCCCATATTTACTAGCTACATCTTTTAGTTCGCCTAAACTATAAGGATTCCCTCCCCAGCATTCTGTTGTAACTGGACTGATTCTCTCAGTTTCTCCTCCAGATCCATTTTTAAGCACAATGTGAGCATTCACAATATCTGCCATCTCTTCTGGACTTAACCATGGATTTGATCTTCCACAAGTTGCCCCATTACTGCTGTATCCGGCTCTCCACCATGCTTTATATAGCCATGGAGAACCACCAATTTTTTCATAGGCTTTATCAAGAAAATCCGAACCTCCAGAGCCATCTTTTGTATCCCAACCAGCAGTTTTTGACCAACCTCCGTGAGTAGATGCAAACTGAGTGGAAACTGGGTTACCACCACCATCAACTAAAACCATACCTTTTGTTTCATTAACTGCTTGCTCCCAAGCTCCGCCCTTTGGAGAATCTTTGAATACTTGGCATTTTTCTGTTGTACAAATAGATCTTTGTCCATTGTCAGTATATTTTATGGCATAGGTACGAGCAGCAATTGCCTGTGCTTTTAATACTTCAATTGGCCAACTTTCTGGAACTTCGTAAATTCTTTTTAAGTACCAATCTTCAAATGAGTCTGTTCTGTAGCCTTCAACTGTGATTTGACTCATTACTGGATAATCAGTTTTAATTGATGTTCCAGGATAATAAGCTGACAAGATTTGCTGGTAATTTTGACCTTCTTTGGCTCTTCCAAGAGCGCCATACTGGCTCATACCATTTCTATGACTGTACCCACCAAAAGAAAAAATTGCGAATGATCCTCCAGGAGCTGACTCTCTAAAACCTTGAATAGATGCCAAATAGTCATCTGCTAGTTCACTGTCTCCACTTACAGTAAAACTTCCACTTCTTGCATTAATAATTTCTTGCTGTCTTGCTGAAAGATCGGCTATTTTGCCACCTAGATCCTTTTGATAATCCTTAGCCTTGGAAATTTCAACTTTAAAAAAAGCTGCTTGCTCATCTAATTGTTTTTCAAGTGCAGTTAAAGTAATTTGAAGCGCTTCAAGTTTTTTCTTGTCCACCTGAAGTCCTCTAATATCCTCGCCTATCGCTCTAATGAACTGATTGTCTTGGTTTTTAACCGAATCTCTATAAGCAAGGTCCTTAGTTAAATCAGCAGCGTTATCGCTAGCCAAAACTGCAATCAAAGGTGAAAAAGTTCTAATTCTTTTGTATTGTTGAGCAATTCTTTTGGAAAAAATCTGGTATTGAAGCGCCAAATCAACCTCTCTATCACCAATTTTTAAAGCAAGAGCCTTTGCTTCTTTTTTTGCAACTTCAATAGAGTATCTTGCATTATTAATTCTTTTTTCCAGTGAGCCAACTTCAGATTCCAAAGGTTTTGTAGCATCTTCAGAAAGTTGCTTAAGATGTTCTAGCTCGTCAATTTGTTTTTGTAGATCATCTACCTCATCAGCATAAACTTGAAAAAATGCTGTTTCCGAAATAGTTTTAAATATCTCTGTTCTATTACTAAAAACCACAACAAAAATTAGAAGTATAAAAATTTGAGTAATTAATTTTAGATTATTCATAACATCAAACTTGAATCATTTTGATCAATTGTAGCTGACTCTCGAAGAGTTTTATAGTGGGTCAAGATGAATAATAAATAAGTGCTGGCAACTCGGCTCAGGTTACAGTACAATAAAGCTTAAGTTTTGTACAAAAAAAATATATACCTGATCATGAAAAAAATACTTGGGATTTTGGTTGTTTTTGCTCTCAGTTTTTTGATGTCTCCGCAGACAAATAAGGTTTATGCAGCTGCCTGCACAGGTTTTAATTTAGTTCAAGGTGCTGGAGGCCCCTTTAATGAAGGAGTCGCAACTAATAACATTTCACTTAAATTAACTAATGTTACTGATGGAGCCTTTCAATTTCATTTTAGAGGAGAATTAGACTCTGCAGGAATTGCTATTGAACTCATAAATGGAACAGGAAGTGGAGGTGTCGTCAATTTCACATCTAGCAATCAAAACCTTTTTCAAGCAGGAAGTTGGGTAATTAGAGTAGCTGGACCTGGTATATCTGGTTTTTGTGAACTAGATACCTATGAAGTAAGTGGACCTAGTTGTGGTTATGTTTACGCAGGACAAATTGGAAGAGATGATTCTACTGCTGCGGGAGTGTGTTTTTATAGCCCAGAGGGCGGCTGTCTCGATTCAACTCACGATATTATTATTACCTCTTCAGTTTACAAAGGTGATGGTAGTCCTTATACAGAAACAGTTTGGCAAGATCTAGTACCAGGAGGTATTGGTTCAGTTAAATCGGGAGCCTCACCAAACGGATTTTTACTTGGAAACTTTGGACCACTCGATCCAAAAAACTACCAAATCGAAGTACAAACAACAGCTACCGGTGGTGTACTTTGTACCTATGATTTTGAAGTTATGGGAAGTTGCGAGGGTACTGGAGAAGATCAATGCTTGGAGTCACCAGTAGTCGATTCTGGTCCAGATGTGTTTTCTTTATGCGACCAAATTCCAGAAACTAATGCAGATCAACGCCAAAAGTGTATAGACTGCACATTAGGAGGCGAAGATAATCTAGAAGGAATCTGGACAGCAATTGGCTGCATTAAAAAAGATCCTCAGGTAATTATTAAAAAACTTATCACAGTTGGCCTAGGAGTTGGCGGAGGATTTACATTGATCACATTCCTAATTGCTGGATTTATATTTAGTACATCTCAAGGTAGTCCAGAAAGAGTAAAAAATGCTAAAGAAATGATGACCTCTTCTATTATCGGATTATTATTTGTATTATTTTCAGTGTCACTACTTCAATTTGTTGGCTGGTCAATATTGAAAATTCCTGGATTTGGAGGATAAAAAAAATGAAAAAACACCTCTCCAAAGTTCTCTCTTTCTTGATTGTCCTTGTTGTTGCTTTTCTAGTGACGACAACAATAAAAGCTGCTCCCTTGACCGAGTTAACCCCAGATGCATTCAATGACTTGAATCCTTTAATAATTGCGGGTTCTCCAGTTGCTGGTCAACTAGCAAGTCCTGGTGGTGTTGTCTCAAGATTATTAAATTTTTTGTTTCCATTAGCAGGACTAGTATTATTTCTACTAATTAGTTGGGGTGGATTTGAAATTCTTATCAATTCTGCCGATCAAAAAGGTATGGAAGCCGGCAAAAACAGAGTAACAGCGGCAATTATTGGCTTTATTCTTCTTTTTGCAACTTACTGGATGGCACAACTTGTTGAATTAATTTTTAGAATTAAAATCCTTTAAAATTTATTTATCGCACCTAATAATAGTTTATTAACCTCCAAAGCGTCGATTTCTCAAATAAAATTCTTCCAAAATTTCGTCTAATTTTTTTGCTGTGAAATCTGGAAAATTAAACTTGGGAAAGATAATCTCAGAATATTGTTGCTGCCAAGACATAAACCCCGACAATCTTGTATTATCCTCACCTGTTCTAACAATCACTTCAGGATCCGGCATATAATTTGTGTCCAAATTTTCGGCAATTAATTTTTCATCAATATCTTCTGGCTTTAATTTTCCATCTGCAACTTTTTTAGCAAGCTTTTGCATAGTTCTCTTTAACTCATCGCGGCCACCATAATTCATTGCCAAAGTAACTGTAAATTGTTTACCATTGCTTTTTAAAACATTATTTTTGGTTTTTTCGACACCTTTTACTATTCTTTCTTGAATATCTTTATCAAAACGATTAACGTCACCAATCATTTTAATTCTAACTCCCTTTTTGCTCCACTCATCAAGTCTTTCGTCAAAAATTTTTCTAAATAAATTCATTAAAAAATCAACTTCGATCTTTTCTCTTTTCCAGTTTTCTGTACTAAATATCCAAAATGTTAAGTATTCTAAACCTATCTCAATACTGTGATCTATTAAAGTTTCAAACACTTCGTTGACTGCTTTTTCATGACCCATGAAAACCTTTAGGCCTCTTTTTCTAGACCAAGTTCTATTGCCATCACAAATAATGGCGACATGCTTTGGTGGATTATTTTTTTTCATAATTTAATTCCTTTAAATTTTCCTTCCCAATAATCATTAAATATTTTCATATGTTTTAGGTTAACATTGCCGCCTTCACTAATAAATTTATCTAACTCCTTTTTAGAAAAAAATCTAATTTCTTCTACCTCAGTTTCTTCTATTTTTATTTCTTCATTATTATACTTTCCCAAAAAATAATTCATGAAATGAGATTCCCATGCATATTTTTGCAGGACTTTTCTGATAAAAATTAGCTCTGTGTCAATTCCTAGCTCTTCGCGTAATTCTTGATGAGCAGTAACTAATAGATCTTTGCCTTTAATAACATGCCCTGCTGTAATAGACCACATTCCTGGATTAATAGTTTTATATTTACTTCTTTTTTGAAGCAAAATTCTACTCTGATTATCAACCAAAACTATTGCTACCTCTCTATGGAACAACTTAGGATTGGAATTTGCATCCTCTCTTACAACTTCACCGATAATCTCATCATTTTGGTTGACTAAATCCAAAATTTCTAATGGAGCGTTGGCTTTGTTATTAAAATAAGTGTTCATTTATATATTCTGGCTTACCTCCAACCTTTGCAGTTAATGTTTTTTTAACTAAATCTAAATCATTCAATCTTTTCTGAACTTTTTCTTCAAATTCTGGAAGTGTCAAAACATGAACATTAAATCCAGTGTTTATCGTAAAATAGCACTCAATCCCTTCAGTTCTCATCTTTTGAACTTCATGAATAATTTGCAAAGTCCCTGGATACCATAAAACCATTGGTGGTTTACTAGTCAACAAAATACTGTGAAATTCTAAACATTCTTCCTCAACTAAATTACCCAATGCAGAGAAATCTTTATTTTTAATGTACTTTTTAACATTACTAATTTTTTGCTTGATATTTTTTTGTCTTTCCTTAAAAAATGGACTTGAACTTGCCAACTCATGTCCCTCAGTGGAAGAAATTTTCTTTTTATCAAAATCAACAACTGCGACTACATCTCTAATATCCCAATATTTTTTGTCAAAAATTGTTTCTGAGTATGATGTTTGAGAAGTACTACCATCCAACCACTCCACAAAACCACCAAGAGCACATCTACATGCTGTTCCAGAAGCCTGACGACTTAGAATACTCAACTCTTTTTCGTTTAAATTTAATCCAATTGATTTAGCTGCTGCAAAAGTTAGTGCTGCCATTCCAGAGCCAGAACTAGAAAGCCCAGTGGCTCTTGGAAATGAATTTTCAGAAACTACTTTGGCAAAATAATCAGCCTCTTCTAAACCTTTTTCTTTTGCTATTTTTCTAATTCTATTTAAATGCTGAACAACTCTTTTTGCTTCGGCGGAGGTTGCATCAATTTTTTCTCCTTCAATAATAAATTCATCTGAAGAATATTTTTTATCAAATTCTACTGTTGTGATTGAATCAAGTCCATCAAGTTTAATTGAAACGCTTCCATTTTCTGGCAATCTTAAAACTTCATCTTTTTTGCCCCAGTATTTTACTAAAGCAATGTCGCTAGAAGCCTTGACTGTTGATTTTCCTGTATTGATCATAAAAATTTTCCCTTAAATTGATCCTAAGTTTACTTTAGTTAATTTTCTTCAATTCTCACTCCTTGAGAATTCAATCCAACATTAATAATTTTACCGCCCGCCCCAATCATTGCTTGCTCAACAGTACTACGTTTGCTTTCATCAACAATTGCTAATACGCAATCTCCTCCAGCAGCTCCAGAAGCAGTGGCTCCATATGCGCCGGCATTTTTCGCTGCTGCAACCAATTTTTCGATTTTATTGTTGCTAACTTTTAAATTTTTAGCAAATTGCTGGGATTTATCAAAAAGATCTCCCACTTTTTGCCAATCATTTTCTGTTCTTTTTTCTCCTTGTTCAAAAATATCAGCAAAATCATCGGCTATCTTACCGATGCCATCAAAAATCTTATTGATAACTTCAGGATTTTCCTCCAACATATTATCTACAAGTCTAATCAACGTTGGTGTATCAGCTTTTGCTCCAGAGTAAGCAATTATAATTGGAAGTTTTTTGACATTGATAGGTTTAACAACTTTTGCTGGAGAAACAAAATAAAGAGTTCCTCCCCAGATGGCAGCTGCCAAATCAAAACCTGAGCCAACTCCCTGAACATCTAAAACTGCTTTGTAGCAGAGATCGAAAAGCTCGGAATTTGTGAGTTGTATGTCGTATAATTTTGTCAAAGCCTTAGCGAAAGCTACCGTAACTGCACTGCTAGATCCAAAGCCATAAAAACTGGAAAAATCACTCTTAGTTGTAACAATAATTCCCTCTTTTTGAGGATGTTCTTCTAAAAAATTTTTATAAAGAATCTCGATAAATCTAACTGCTTTTGGCAATTCTTTGGTTCCTAAATCAGCGATAGTTTTGGTATATGCCGATAATCCTAAATCTGGCGCATCAAGATGGAAAACACCAATTCCATTTTTTATTACTGTAGCGTAAAGACGTTGGTCAACAGCAGTGACAATAGTTGGTCTGCCATGGACAACTGCATACCCAACAGATAACATTAATTTTCCTGGAGCTGACGCTGTAACTTGTTTTGGATTAATTGTCATAAACTAACTTTCTACACAGAAGATCTATTTTACCTCAATTTTGTAGCTTTCTATAGTATTTTTCCTCAAAAATTCATCTAACTCATCTGCATTTGGATGATAAGCTAGGATCCAACCAGAGCCTTCTTTGACTCCACCGGCTCCAGTAATTTTTGCAAATCCTCCCAAATTTTCAATCTCTTTAATTATTTTTTTTGCTTTTTTTCCAACTACCCCAATTTTCTCCAACAATCTTTCATTCTGTGTAATTAGTTTTGGATCAAAATTATTACTTTCAATACTCGCTACCATTTTTAAAGTAACTTTACCAATTTCTTTTATAATTTTCGAAAAAGACTCGCTCGATTCAACTCTCATTTTTACAAGACTGATCATTTCACCTGTGTTTTCTTCAGGTTTTCCAGAATTAATTAAGATAAAATCTATCTTAGAAAAACTTTTTAGCATTTTCCTGCTGCCTTTTTTAAATTCCTGAACTCCGCCAAATACCACTGCCGAAGGATCAACTCCACTTGAATTACCATGAATAAATTTTTCAGCCTGTTGAACTAAATTAAATATTTCCTCATTAGATAGTTGAAAATCAAAGTGATTCAAGAGACATAAAAAAACAGCATGAGCATACGCTGCAGATGATCCTAATCCAGACTTTCTTGGTAAATTCGAGACAACTTTTATTTCTAAATTATCTGTGTTTAAATTTTTATCTACATATTTCTCTTTGAAAATATTAAAAATATGTTTCAGATATTTACCCTTTGAACTTCCGGGAACCTTGATGGAAGTTCTCTCTTCCAAACAAGCTTCTATTCCCAAATTAATTGCTGATATTAAAGCAGGTTCTCCATAAACAACACTGTGCTCGCCACTCAAAATGACTTTTCCAGAAGAAAAAAATGTCTTGTTATTTATATTATTAATCATGTTCTTTAGCAGAATTATATTGTCTAGCGAACTATTTTTTTAACACTAATTTAATTCCATAATTAATCAGAGAAGCATTATCTGACTCACTAACTTTTCTGAACACGAACTCAACTTTGTCACCTTTTTTAAGTTCTACACCTTTTTCACCCATAAATTCATATCTTTCGCCTTCCATTTCAACAATTGCAAAACAATAAGGCAGAAACGACTGTAATTCTGGTGAAGTTACTTCAACTTTGGTTACAAAGACCACTTCTCCAGATTTACCAACAAAATTATTCCAGTTTTTATTTTTGCGCCAATAATTAGCAGGATTAAGTAGCATGTTATTTCTCCAAAATATGAACTACTACTGTTGCTCCGCTTCCACCAACATTGTGTGTAAGAGCATATTTAAAATTCTGTATTTTTTTTGATTTGCCATCTCCAACTTCAAATCCATTTTCTAGTAAATCTGCTAGATAGGCTACTTGTTTTACGCCAGTTGCGCCAACAGGATGACCACAAGCCTTCAATCCTCCAGAAGGATTGATTAAAACTTTTCCACCAAATGTGGTTTCTCCATCAAGCGTTGCTTGACCACCGGTGCCTTTTTTGAAAAAACCCAAGTCTTCAATTGCCAATATTTCTGCAATCGTAAAGCAATCATGAACTTCGGCAACTTTAATATCTTTTGGAGTTAGTCCCGCTTGCTTGTAGGCTTCTTTTGAAGCACTAATTGTGGCATTTAAACTTGTTAAACTTTTTCTGTTAGCCAGACTTAATGAATCTTGGGCATGTCCGAAACCAATAATTTTTGGTTTATTTTTATAACTTATTTTGTCACTAGCTACCTTTTTGTTGCTTAACAATTTTCCTGAGTTTTTTGTACTTAATATTACAGCGCTTGCTCCGTCCGAAACTGGCGAGCAATCAAGTAATCTAAGTGGATCTGCCACCATTGAACTTTCACTTACTTGCTCCAAAGTAAATGATTTTTTAAAATGTGCTTTTGGATTGGTCAATGCATGTCGGTGATTTTTTACTGAAACTGCTGACAAATGCTCACGAGTGGTTCCATATTTGTGCATATGAGCTTTGGCTAATAATGCGTATAAAGCTGGAAAGGTACTTCCATATTCAAAATTATAATCAGAGGCTGCTGAAAGAACCTTCGTTGCTTCATTTGAATTGAAATCAGTCATTTTTTCGACTCCCAGAACCATAACTGTTTTAAATCTTCCCGAATTTAAAGAATCTTGCGCCGCAATCATGGCTAAACTACCAGAGGCGCAAGCCCCTTCGACTCTAATTGATGGAGGGAAGTGCTTAAATAACTCACTCACGACTGCGTTTAGATGCAGTTGATTATTAAATATTCCTGAAGCCATATTTGCCACATAAACTGCCTCAATTTCTTCTGGATCAAAATTTTTCTTGTCAGAAACACTTTTTATAACTCCCAAAACTGCTTCTTCAATCAAATCATTTAGTGACTTGTCCCAGAGCTCACCAAAATGATCTGAAATATATGAACCAACTATTCTTATTGGACTTTTCTCATTTTTATTTTTCATAATTTCGCGTCCTAGTTACTCCGTATTTTTAATATAGGTGTGGTAACTAAGCTCTTTCATGCTTTCAATTTGATCTTTCAAAAATCTTTTCCAAGTTTTTCTTTTCTTTTCCAAAAGACTGGTTGTTTCAAATACAAATGCATCGCTTCCAGATCCAGATCCATATGAAACCATCAAAATTTTTTGTGATTTTTTGGCCACATCTAATACTGAGGACAAAGCAATTAAACTAGCTGCTGCATAAGTATTACCAATTTTATCAACCACCAGGCTTGGTTTAAGCTGTTCTGGAGTGAAACCCAAACTTTTGGCAATCATCTTTGGAAATTTGGCATTTGGTGTATGAAAAACACAGTAATCAAAATCTTTTGGCTTCATTTTTAAATCAGCCATAATTTTTTTAGCAGCCAAAGCAATGTGATAAAAATATGCGGGCTCACCACTAAATCTTCCAGCATGTTCGGGATATTTCATCCCAGGTCTTCTCCAAAAGTCTGGAGTGTCTGTGGCAATCGAAACTGTTCCTAATAATTTTGCAATAATATTTTGCGTACCTACTAAAAATGCTGCCGACCCAGCTCCAGCGGTATATTCAAGTACATCTCCTGGTTTTGATTGTGCTGTATCCGAACCAATTGCCAAGCCATTTTTTGCCATTCCAGATCCGACATAAGCAAAACATATTTGCAAAGATTGAGTTCCAGCCTTACAAGCAAATTGTAAATCTGCCAAAGACAAATTATCAGATAATCCAAGAGCCTGCTTCACCATTGTTCCAGTTGGCTTAACTGCATATGGATGACTTTCGCTGCCAATAAACAAACAACCAATATCTTTTCTATCGCCACCGTTTTTCTCAGCGCTCTGGAACCTTTTAATTGCTTGTAGGCCCGATTGAACCGAAATCGTGGTCGTATCTTCATCGATTGATGGAACACTTTTTTGAAAAACACCCAAAGATTTATAAATATCACAGCCATCTTTTTCTTGGGCTTCTTCAATATTTTTGCCAGTAACAAAATTGCTGGGAATATACGAACCATAGGAAACTATTCCCAAATCACTTTTATTGTTCATGTTATAAGTTTGTGGTCTGACCACGTAAATTAAAGTTGCATCGAGCCAATTTTTGATGAGCGCTAGCTAATGATTGATTTGTTAGTGCACATAAGCCAGATATTTCCCCGGCCAAAGCAGCAACTCCTGCAGAAAGAGCTAAAATTGTTGAATTAGCAATGCTATTTTCTTCGCCTTTTCCAGATAAAATTAGAGATCTTGCTTGAGTTTGTTTTGGCAACCATGTGCCTCCGCCAATACTTCCAACACTCACTGTTGGCAAAGTTAAGGCTACATAAAGACCTTCACCATCCTCTTCAAAAGTAACCGATGATTCGCTACCACCAACGACATGCGCTGGATCCTGACCAGTTGCAATATAAAATGCAGCCAACGCATTGGCCACATGCATATTTT
The DNA here is from genome assembly GCA_009885085.1 of Minisyncoccota bacterium. GTDB lineage: Bacteria > Patescibacteriota > Microgenomatia > UBA1400 > PJMF01 > VFLK01. The sequence goes on along the minus strand of VFLK01000050.1, from coordinate 4,606 downwards.
GAGCCATTGAACCCGCCACATTACTTCCAACTAAATTCTTGGCCACATGACTTTTAACTAAATCTTTTGCATTTACATCAAAAATATCAGCAAGAATTTCTTTTGAAAGAAATGCTTCGAGTTCAACGACAAAACCCCTGCCGTACATTCTATTAAGCACGGAGTCTTTTTTGTCTGTACAAACATTTCCCGATAACGAAAGTAATTTAACTTTTTTGTGATCTTCCTCAACCTTGTTCCAAGCAAATTTAAGAGCAATTGTCACCATATTCATGCCCATAGCTTCTTCTGTATCAAAGCTAAATCTCAAATAAACATGTCTACCTCTTATGAAGGATTGATAAGTTAAAAACTTTAAATGTTTGCTTGTGCTCTCGCAATAATCTGCAAATGTTTTGATATTGTTTTTCATCCAATCAACAAATTCATAAGCCTCTAAAGTACTCTCGCACTTGAATACTAAAGCTCTTGCCATACCGACTTTATTGATAACAACTGAAAGATTGTCTGCCAAATTTAAAGCCTTACAGCCTCTATTAATTGAAGCAACTAAAGCACCTTCTGTTGTTGCCAATGGAATAAAAATATCCTCAACTGGCGAAACTTTGCCACTCTTGCTTCCATTACTTCCATTTACAAAATTTTTGACTTTGACAGGGCCAACCAATCCGACAGGTATTTCTATACTGCCAATCATGTTTTCACAATTGCTTCTTCCAGCCTTCTCTACGGGAAAATTAATATCAAAAAGCTCGCTAAAATCACCAGTCCGAGAACTTTTTACTAGTTCTTGTCTTTTCTTAACTTTCTCAACTTCAGAAAGATTTTCATCTCTGATATACAAACTAAATTTATGGGCCATAACTACTTAGTCGGAAATTTGATTAGAAATCACGCAAAAAACATTATTTGTAAAAAACACTATTACTAAGAACTTTAAATTAAATTCTTAAGTGCCTTGGAAAGTCTTAAATCCCTCAACATCATACAAGTCCAAGGAGTTAATAATAGCTTTTCTTGATCGAATTCAATTTCGCAAGGTTTGGTATTTTGTTGGAGTTCTTTTAAACTCATTAGCAATGTTTGATCTGGAGAAACAATAGAAGTCTTAAGATTAATTTGATTTACTAGCTCATCAAAATCGACCCAAAGAATTCTCTTTACTTCGTTTTCGTTAAAAATGATTTTTCCATCATAACTGCCTACATATACTTGATCAAATTCATATTCACCATATTTTTCATTGCAATATGCCCTATATATGAACTTGTAAACTGGCTCAATCTTAACTTCATCTTCAAGAATGCCAATTTCTTCCCTCAGTCTACGACTCGCACACTCGGAATAAATTTCAGTAGGTCTCAAATTTCCACAGATAGCATTTGCCCACCAACCAGCGCCAACTATTTTTTTAGCACTTCTTTCTTGTAGCAAAACTTGACCTTTTTTGTTAATTAGCCAAACAGAAGAAGCCCGGTGGAGTTGCGCAGGATGTTCGTGAGCCTTATATTTGTCCATTTTTCCAATGGGTTCATTATCCAAATTTACCAACAAAACTTCATTATTGTGCACTGTCGATGTATTCATAATTTTTTCCTATAAGCTGAACTAAACCGAATCAACAAATAAAATAATAATAATTGCCAATAAATACAGTAAAATGCTATCAAGTTTGAAACAAAACTCAACCAATTGCAATTAAAAATGACAGCTTGAGAACAAGAGAAAATAAATCTAACCAATGGAACAATTACAATTTTCCACACCACCGTTGTTGTCATCAATGTCAAACTTGGCAGCAATGACATCCAAATAAAAACTTTCTCTCTTACCAAAGCCTGCATTGTTTGATAAGGATGCAAAACTAATCCAACTGAAATTTGACCTAAAGAGTATGTAGTCGACAAAACGAGTTTTCGTTTTTTCATATTAACTCCATTAAAATCGCTGAAGCAATAGATAGTAGCAATAAGGTTTGCCAAGAATACTCACCAATAAATGATGTAACCTCATCTAAAAATTCAGGGAAAATTCTCTCTTCGTTTAGTTTTTTTTGTGCTTTTGCTTCTTTTTGAAGCTCTTTTAAAAAATCATTTTTCATTATAATTTACGCATTCGACTACTCTGTCCACAAAAATCTAAATTCTTTTCTAGCTCTAAAAAGATCTGATTCTACGGATTTAATGCTTCTGCCCATCTCTTTTGCAATTGCTGGCACCTTTTTTCCATCCACATATTTCAACATCAAAAGCTCGCCATAATGGCCCTTCATCTTTTTTAGAACAAACTTTACTTTTTGAGATACTTCTTCTGAGTTGTCTATGTCGTCTATCATTAACAAGTCAGATAAATGTGTGGTTTTTAATGCTTTTTTTGCGTATTTTTTCCTAAAATAATCAGCAATTTCATGTCGAGCAATTGAGTTCATCCAGGTCCAAATACTGGATTTTCCTCTAAAAAGTGGTAAATGTCTTAAACAATTTAAAAAAGTCTGTTGAACTATTTCCTCAGAGTCTTGTTTATTGGAAATTTTGCCAATAACTACCGCTAACAATCTGCTTTTGTATGTTTTAAACCAGTAGCTAACCGCTTTTGGATCGCCTTGTTTGAGTTTAATTATTAGTAATTGTTCTTCCATATTTATCTTGTTTACCTAGTAAGCCTGTATACTATATAATAACATCACATATGACTTTTAAGTTAATTTCAACGGTTTTTGCACAAGGAAATTGTAATCAAGGCGCTGGTGGAATTAATTTGGGAGACTGTCTTCAACTAAGCGATAGCACTAAGGTAAGCGAACTTTACACAACTCCTGCGAGCCTAGTTCAACTTATAATCAGAAATATGTTTCCAATATCAGGCGTAGTAATATTTGTCATGCTTTTTTTAGCAGGCTTCAAATTTATTACCAAGGGAAAAGATGGCATGGAGGATGCTAAAAAGATTATAACTTCTACCATAATTGGATTTTTGATAATGTTTTCGGCATACTGGATTGCCCAAATAATTTCTTTATTAACTGGAATCAATATACCTGGAATTACTATTATCTAGAATATGAATACTTTTCATTTAATCAATCCAGTATTTGCTCAAGGAGAATTTGACGAATTGATTGGAACCGTTCAAGTTCCTGGTGGTGTCGGCAGCATGAACATAGATGCTGGAGGAAGTCTTGGAAGCATTGGAATACTTCTTATGGTTTCGAAACTTTTACAAATCGTGACTGTTATTGCAAGTATTTGGGTTACAGTAAACTTGGTCTATGCTGCATACACATACCTTGCCGGTGGTGGAAAGCCTGCAAATCATCAAAAAGCAAACGATATTTTAACCATGAGTATAATTGGTTTAATAATCATCGTAAGTGCGTATACTTTTGCTGGACTAATCGGATTATTATTTTTTGGTGATGCTGCGGCTATTATTAATCCAACTATTGCGCCACTTTAAGGATAAAAATATGCTTAACTTATTTAAATTTAAAAGTTTTTCGGTTTTGAGCCTAATCTTAACAATATTATTTACATTTTCTTTGATTTTCAAGCCTGAATTAGCATTTGCCGGAGGAGCTTGTTCCAACGGAGGCTGTTATAACAACGTCACATGTGTTTGGGTAACTGATCCAAGCGTTTTGCCTCTGGGAGGATACTATACCGTGGGCACAGAGCCATGTGGATCAGCCGCAGTCGGTGGAGTAGCTATTCCCCCTGCTGTAGCAAAACTAAACTTAACTTCTAGCATTGGTCTATTAACTTTTTTCTCTAGACTTCTTAGCTTTGGAGCTGTAATTGGTGGAATTATTGTAGTCGCTAATTTCGTAGGAGCTGGGTTAATGTATGTTACCGGAGCAGGAAATGCAGATACACATATCAAGGTAAGAGATAAAATTACATACAGTGTTATAGGTATAATCATTATAGTCTCTGCCTATACAATTGTAGGATTGATGGGTTTAATATTCTTCAAAGACGCAACATTTTTACTTAACCCAAGACTACAAGGAATTCTTTAGTATATAATAAAGCTTAGTTAAGAAAATAAATTATAAAATTATGTTTTTACCAACACTAATTGCTCAATTTGGAAATGGAATCACGTCTCCTTCTCAGGCTTATACTGCTGGAGGAACAACTCAAGAAGGAGTTCTTGCAAACTTCGATTTAATTATTTCCAACTTACTTGGATTATTCACCATCATTGGTGCGCTAATATTTGTTATATACTTTTTAATGGCATCCATTCAATGGATTACAGCTGGTGGTGATGCCGGCAAGCTTACTGAGGCAAGAGAAAAAATTGTTCAAGGTATCATTGGATTAGTAATATTAGTAGCCGCCTATGGAATACTAGGACTGATTGGCACACTTGTTGGAATTGATATTCTTAATCCGATTACCCAACTACAAAAAATAATCCCAACAACAGGACCTTGATAATGAAAATTTTGAAATCTTTTTTAATCGGAATAACTAGCTTTTTAAGTTTTATGGTATTAAAGGCTTTTGCCTTTAATAATCCAGTCATTACTGGCGATCTAGGCGGAAACGGTGCTACTGGTGTTGCTGGCGCTACTAGTGGCGCAACTTTTGTAAGTTACTTT
>VFLK01000037.1 GCA_009885085.1 Minisyncoccota bacterium | reverse complement strand
TGTATTTATTTTTACATCTTTCACTAATCTCCGCACGTCTTCTGGATTGGTTGCATCACCACACAAGAGAAAGTTATTACCCAGTTTTATTAAATCTCCGAGCTTAGCTTGAGGCGTTTTTATTTCCTCAAGTGCTTTCTTAACATCAAACTCATCGTCCTCAATACCTAAGTTTTCGTCCCAAATACGGGACAAATCACTATCATCAAAACCCACATCCAGAAGCATTCCCATATCAAACGATTTGAGTAATTCCATATCCCACTCGCCAGTATTGCGGTTAAGTCGAAGATTTAATTCTTTCTCCTTTTCAGCATCGGAGATATTTATGTAGACAACGGGAACAGTGGTAATGCCTAACTGTTTCGCAACTTTCAAGCGGAAATGACCGCCAATCACGATATTTAGCCGATTTTCTGCTCCGTTAACAATGATGGGGTCAACCATTCCAAAGCGTTTGATACTTTCGGTGAGCTGTTTGTCAGCGGAATCATCCCACTTGCGAGGATTGTACGTCGCCGGTTTTAGTTGATTGGCATCAATGTACTGGACTTTGATTTCTTGAGTTGGTTTAGTCATATTTGTACTCCTACAAAGGAAGAGTACAAAATGAGAGGGGTGCCTCGATACCGTAACCTTTAAGCTTAAACAATACGAAGACGTTTCTTGTGCTTGCGAAGCGAGTCAGACACTTCTTTATATGTATAGATTGGCAGGTTAAACTCTAAAGTTATCTTTTTAGCAATTTCAGCATGGGTCAGTTTCTGAAGCTTTAGTTCGTATGCCCGCTTATCTATCTCAAGATTAGGAATCGGCTGAAACTTTTTATGGTCATAGTCATACAACTTTGCTTGCTCTTCTTTTACAAACGGCCAAATTGCTTTTATGTCTTCAAGCGTTGAATCTGCACTAAGAAGGAGAGATAATTGCCAGCTTCCGATGTCAAAATCCCAGTTTTCTTGCAAAGTGACACTATTAAGTGGAATATGTGGCTCAATTTCTTTGTTAAACAGTAAATAACGGCGTGTTATTTCTTCCCACTGAGAAGGGATTTTATATTTCTTGAGAAATCCCAAGATTTGAAGACGAAACGCATTCCGAGGAACTTTATTGTTAAATGCCTTGTTCAGATCGTCCCGTTCAATAAGTTTGTTTTGGTTAAGCAATTCTTGTGCTTGTTTTCGATGCTCAGGCAAATATTGATCAACATATTTATTTGTTTCTTCATTAAGCCATATTATCCAATCGTGGTTATCGTCTTCAGTTTTTATTCCAGCTTGGGGTATATTCCATTTTTTCCGAAATACGAGAACATCTGACTGAAAATCTGGTCGGGCATAGAGAATGCCAAGTTTTTGCTTAATCCGCTCAAGTCGTTTGTCAAAATATGCTTTGCTCATAATGCCCCTATTATAGTCGAAAAGACTTGAGGGGGAACGTTAATATAACAAAACATATCATCTGGTTCTAAGACACTCCTTTTTTATAGTGTCTCATTTGTCTCATTTTTGATACAATTAGCCTGGAGTTGCCTTCTGGAATGAGACAGTGTTATAAGGACAGTTGGGTTCCAGACCTAGGTGCTCCGCATTTAAAATAATCCACAATTACCCATTATTATTATTCTAGAAATTAAATTGTTTTTATTAAATTATAAATAAATCAAATAAACAACAATTCTTAAAAAGAAAGTGTGCCCTAAATAAATTGAGTATGAGTTTTCGCCTAAAAAAAAGAATAATGAATTTGATTTTTTTGAACGATGATATTTTGCAAAGATAAAACTCAAAAATATTATTGCTAAAAAACTATAAATAAACAACGGATAACGTGTAAACTTTAAAGCGAAAAGTGGATCTAACCCAGATTGGATACTTTGAATAGCATTTGAAATAGTATAAAAAATGCTTGCCAATAAAGCTCCAAGAATTAAAATAGAATTAGTCATGTTTTTATTCATCCAGAGCCATATTTTTGGTAAATACATTCCCAATACAAAATATGCAATCCAGTTTGTCATCCAAATATATTGCTCACCATCATCAGCAAAATATTTCCAAGTAGTAATGACACTTTCATGATAACTAAAAAACCACCACCAGATTAATTGAACAGCAATCGCTGTAAATAATGTTGTGAGTGGCCATTTTTTAAAAAAATTCAATGTCAAAGGAAATATCAAATATATTTGAATTATCATTGGCACGAAATACAAATGATAATCAGCTCTACCTAAAATTAATTGCCAAATAAAACCTGGCTGGTTAGTTGATGATCCCCATGCTGGCACAAAGTAAAATAAGATCGCAAAGAGCGCGCTCCAAATAAAATATAACGGGATAAGTTTTGAAACTCTCTTTAAATAAAAATTACCTACAGACATCTTTCTTGAATATTTCCAATGCAATCCATACCCAGAAAGTGCGACAAATAAAGGCACGCAAACTCTAGAAAGTTGATCTAATGTGACTGCGATAAGTTGGTATTTTGATTCAGAAACAAATGGAGAAATTCTAATGCTGGAAAGAATATGAATTAGGAGTACTGCCAAAATTGCGATCGCTTTAAGGATATTTGTTCCATTTAAAGAAAGAGAGATTTCCTCAGATTTATTCTTCATTAATTTATTCTAGCATTTTTGAAACGTTAGATGTTACAAGATAATTTTAATCTGCGCGCCGCTACGGTATATTATTCAAATCAATATTTATATAGAAAACTATTTTCCTAAAATAATATATAATATTAGTATGTTCACACTTCTAATTTCAGCTTGGGGAATATTAAATTTAGCATTATCAATAATTTCAATTTTTAAAATTAGAAAAAATCTAAAAAACTGTGATTTTATCTTGTGGTGGACCTTCATTGCTGGTGCATTCGTGTGGGAAGACATGCTAGTTTTTGGAATTTTGCATAGTGGTTTAGCTTTGTTCAGCTTACTAATGCACAATAATAATTACTGGATCTTAGGTTTTTTAGTTTTCTGGATTGTCAGAAGTGCTGGAGAAACACTCTACTTTTTCTTGGAGCAGTTTATAGTTCCAAAACACCATCCTCATTATATTACTGAACATTTTGTAGCTCTAAGAAAGATTTTTGGGGATATCTCAGATCAAAAAGCATTTATTATTATGCAGGTTTTAATGCAATCAATTCTTATAGTATCGATTTTTTCTTTAATTCTTCTTTTAACTGGACAAAATTTTTAAAAAGTATCGGTGTAAAACCACAATCTTTTGCCGTGCTCAAACTTTTCTCTGAATCATCAATAAATATTAATTTGCTGATTGGAACGTTTAATGATTTTGCTAAAACCTGAAATGCGCCAACTTGAGGTTTCTGAAATCCAATCTCAGCCGAAATTAAAAAAGCATCAAAATATTTGTCGATACCCTTTGACCTCAATAAATTTCCACTCTCAACAGTAGCATTACTTAATAAGCCTAATTTATAGCCATCAGTCCTAAGTTTAATCAGTAAATCAAAAATATTTGGATCAATATTAGTATAATCTTTATTAACTCTTTCACTAATTTTCATCACTTCATCGAACTTATCACTCTTACCTAAAATATTTAAAATTATTTTAAGAAGTTCAGCAAAACTTGAAATTTCACCAGTGTTGAGTAAATGATTATTAGAAAAATAGACTTCATTGTACTGTTCTCTCGAAATTTCTAGCAATTCACAAACGGCAGAACTAAAAACAGCTCCAGTTTTTCCACCGCCGCCAATTACTCCATGATAATCAAATCCAATTGCTTTAAATTTCATAAAGAAACTATATCACAAGCAACTTCTCATTCAATTCTCAGCTTTTAGAGATATACTAATAAATAATTAGAAGAATAAAAGAAAAGAGAATTATGAACAAAATAACTCAATTAGAAATAAACAATCAAATCAACGAAGAACTTTTTTCAAGTTACCTTTATCTCAGTATGGCCGCCTATGCAAAAGAAAGAAATTTAGATGGATTCGCTAATTGGTTTACTATCCAAGCTAAAGAAGAGAACGATCATGCTATGGGTTTTTACAGCTATTTATTAGATGCGCATGGAAGCGTCGAATTACAAGCAATTGCAAAGCCAGAAAATAAATTTGCCAATCCAGCTGTGGTTTTTACAGAAGCATTTAAACATGAGCAACATATCACCAAAAGAATTAATTTCTTGTATGACTTAGCAGAAAAAGAAAAAGATCATGCATTAAAATCATTGCTTAAATGGTATCTAGATGAGCAGATTGAAGAAGAAGCTAACGCTAGTAAATACGTCGAAAAGATGAAGATGGCAGGAGATAACGGAAGCGCATTATTTATGATTGATGCAGAGCTTGCAACCCGTATTTACGTTCCACTTAATCCTAGATTAGCTTAAGAATTTTTGAAATTCGCAAGTAATATCATCAACGCAGCAAAGCTAATATCTATATAGCTCCGACTTGAATGGGCCATTTCTTTTGACGCCCAAATAATCGGCTTGTTCTTTGCTGAGCTTGCTAAGTTTCACTCCAATATGATCTAAATGAAGCATGGCAACTTTTTCATCCAAATGTTTTGGAAGACAATATACTCCGACTTCATATTTATTATTGAATAATTCAATTTGAGCCAAAACTTGATTGGTAAAAGAATTTGACATTACAAATGAAGGATGACCCATTGCGCAACCAAGGTTAACCAACCTTCCTTCTGCTAAAAGGATGACTCTGTGACCATCAGGAAATGTATACATATCAACTTGTGGTTTAACTTGTTTTTTCTTGATACCCTTAAATTTATTTAAAGCATCGACTTGGATCTCAATGTCAAAATGACCAATGTTGCAAACAATAGCGGTATCTTTCATTTCGGATAAATGCTCAATTCTAATGACATCCTTGCATCCAGTTGCGGTTACAAAAACATCTACTTCTTTAATCACGTCTTCAATTCTTTTAACTTCGTAGCCCTCCATCGCAGCTTGCAAAGCACAAATTGGATCAACCTCCCCAATAATTACTCTTGCGCCATTATTTCTCAATGACTGCGCACTTCCTTTGCCAACATCTCCAAAGCCTGCCACGAAAGCAACTTTTCCAGCTAACATAATATCAGTTGCTCTTCTAATTCCGTCAACGAGAGACTCTCGGCATCCATAGATATTGTCAAACTTTGATTTAGTAACAGAGTCATTTACATTAATTGCCGGAATCTTAAGTTCTTTTTCTTTCATCATTCTGTACAAATTATGAACCCCGGTGGTTGTCTCCTCAGAAACTCCTTTAATTTCACTCAGCAACTTTGGATACTTTTTATGAATTAAACTTGTTAGATCGCCACCATCATCAAGAATTAAATTTGGACCGATTTCTTTACCATTCTTATCTTTAAATTTCAGAGTTTGCTCTGTGCACCACCAATATTCTTTTTCATTTTCACCCTTCCATGCAAAAACTGGAATGTTCATTTTCGCAATCGCTGCGGCTGCATGATCTTGAGTTGAAAAAATGTTACATGATGCCCATCTAACCTCTGCACCCAATTCAACTAAGGTCTCAATTAACACAGCGGTTTGTATCGTCATGTGCAATGAGCCGGCAATTCTTGCGCCTCTAAGTGGTTTGGTAACCCCGTATTCTTTTCTTAAAGCCATAAGTCCCGGCATTTCATTCTCTGCTAATTTCAACTCATCTCTGCCCCAATCAGCCAATGACATATCAGCAACTTTGTAATCATGAATTGTTTTTTTGTTCATAGTTCCCTTTTGTTATTTTTCCAATTTACTTTTTTATTTTTAACTAATATTAATAATTTAGGTTGTTCTATTTAAACTTAATTTTTCTTGATAATTTTCAAAATATCTTTTCTCAATTTCATCTATTGTAAATTTATGCTCCTGCGTTCCGTGTTTTTCAACTGCGAAAGCTGCTACGACAGAACCGAGTTTAACACATTTTTCTAAATACCAATCTCTGAGATATCCATACAAGAATCCTGCTCTAAAAGCATCGCCAGCTCCGGTTGGGTCAACCGCATTTCCGACTTTCGCTGCAGCAACTTTTTGGGAAGAATTTATATTTTTTCCTAATTTTCCGGTTGCACCATTTTTTGAGTAAATTATCGATCCTTTAGAACCAAGAGTTACCACACAAGTGTCGACATAGCTAATTATTTCTTCTTCCGTTAACTCTATTTTCTTTGCTAATAACCCCATTTCATAATCATTAAGAATTAATAATTCCGCAGCTTGCAGTCCAATCAATATATCTTCTTTAGATAAACTATTTATTTGCTGACCAATATCAAACAGCATTCTTTTATTTAATTTCAAACACTCTCTAGCTTGAACAATCATTTGAGCTGGATCATGAGCTGAAATTACAACAAAAACATCTTCGTCAGCAAAATTATTGATGCTCAAACTTTTGGCGTCTGACATTGCTCCTGGATAAAATCCACCTACCTGACAATCATTTTTATCAGTCAAAACACTAAAAGTTGCGGTAGGTAATTCTGAATAATGAACGTGCGTCAAATCAATACCCATTTCAGCAAGACTCTCTACATAACTTTTTGTATCCTTGCCAGTAGAAACATAAAGAATTGGCCTTTCGCCCAATAATGCCAATGAATAAGCAATATTTCCAGCAATTCCACCCCTAGTTATACGCAAACTTTTTACAAGTGGTGATATAGAAAGTACATGAAGTTTGTCAGGTTGAATCAATTCCTCGAAAAGTCCATCAAAATTCATAATTTGATCTTGAGAGAATGAACCGCTAATAAGTATTTTCACTTGTGCCCTTTTTTGTATAAAATTTCCATTTTTATAGTGGTTAGCATAACACATTTTTCTGACGCTCAAAAATTATAGTGATCAGCATAACACATTTTTATAACACTCAAAACTAATTTCCAAATATTACTACATACATATGATCTCCATGTCTGACACAAACATTTTCAAAATCATTATTTAATTGGGCTTCTTTATGACCTTTAGTTGATGAGTCAAAACACCACTCTATAATAGCAGTACCTGTTTGCGCGATAAATGAATCTCCAGTTGTCATGTTTTTACAATATTGATGCGCCAAATTTTCTGCGATTTCAGTGCCAGAATAATTTCTAATTGGCTCTGGAAGATTCTCCTTATCTTCAAAGTCTTTTTTGAAACCGGCGTGCTCATCCAAGCTTCCAAATGCAATTAAATCTTGGACTCTTTTGGATGCATACTGGCATAAATTTTGATCAATATTTAGTGTTCTAATAGTATGGTCCAATCGATATCTATTAAGAGCTTCAACAACTTGATCATCAGAAATTTCTGGAAAAACTATCGGGCTTTGAGTTTTCTGAGGTTTGGTAGGAGTTACCATCATTGGCCTTCCCAAAACTTGAACTATTGCTCCAACTGTACCAATGCCTTTTATTTCAACAACTTTTGTAGCAAATCCAACTTCAGTGAAATCATCATCCTTCATTGCTTCAATTTGTTTTTCATCAGAAAACCATGCATCAACAACAGCTTGCTCTAGCAATGGTCCAACCATCGTATTATGACTTACATGCGAATAATCATATCCAACTTTTGTCAGCGCGTTTTTCAGTTCAGCCAAAAAATCATGATTGTCTAAATCGTAATTGTATTTTGCTGCATCATCCAAAAGAATGGCTGCAGCACTAGCTAAAGAATCATTATATTTAAGCTCTCTAACTTCAAAATAACGACGCTCGGTATTTAATTTCTCTAAAATAATCTGTGGATCCAAGCTCGATGATGTTTCTTTATTAATCTCATCATTCAAGAAACCTGATTTTTGCTTTTCGATTAATCCTGATCTCTCTAAAATATTCGTCACTTCTTTGGGAAAATGAAATTCACTATTTTGTAAAAAATAATTTCCCAAAACCAAGTTCATGCCCAAAAAAAATGCCAAAACTGCAAGTCTTATCAAGAAATGCTTTTCAGATAATCTTAAAAAAAACAATTTAGTATTTCTAGAATGTTTTATTAAAAAATTACCAAAAGTTTTCTTGAAAATATGAATCTTTTTTACCCAACCTTTAATTAATTTATTCACCTTCATTAAAAACTCCTGATTTTTCCAAAAGTGTCATTAATAATTCCATTGGAAGACCATGCGTAAAACTTGTAAAAGAGCCCTTAATGGTTGCAATTAAATTTGCTCCAGCTGGATATGCAGGACAGAATCCTGCTGACCAGGTTAAAACTTGATTTTCGGCCACATACTTATTAATTTCAAAATCAGATAATTTTCTAAAAACTATTTCGGTTACAGCAACATCACTAACATTGATATTTTTATCTTTATCTATGTAAGCAAAACCGCTAAAGCAAAAACCATGTTGTCCTGACTGTTCTTTCAACATTTGTTTTGCCTCGTCTAAATTTTCTGGTTTCTCGTATGCTCTATTGTTGAACATCGTAAATGTGTCCGCAGCAATTATTATCGCATTTGAAAAATCTGAGTAAATAAAATCCGCTTTTGCTTTGGCAATTTTTTGAGCCCGATTTTTTTGATTACTTTCAATAATGGCCTTCTCGTCAATATTTGCCGGCATTATTTCAAATGGAATTCCAATTGATTCCATCAATAATTTTCTTTGAGGTGACTGAGAAGCTAAAATTATTTTTTTCATTTTTACTGGGCTATTTCAAAATCATTCAAACAGGCAGCTTTTTCCTCACCTTCAAGCATGTCACAAACCTTGTTTATCTGATCTGAATTATATTTTGGCGCCATCAATGATGATAAATCTTGAAAGACAACGTCACTTGGTAAAGCAAACCTGGATTCATCAACATCCCATGAATTACATTTATAATCGTACTTATTTTGAGAAGGATTACTTCCAGAATTTTGATTTTTATCTAACTCTTTAGCCAATTCAGTGTCTGTATTTTGATTATTACTTGCAACCTGATCTTCAATTTTAATCTTTACTCCTTCATTTGAAATTGTTGACCAGCTATAAAAATACTCTCCGTCGGTTATCGTATACATCGAACCCAGTGCAGCATCATTTTCATTTCCCGTTCCGTCATTATTACTTGGGGCACCAACTGGAATATTATTTACCTCAAAGTAACTGCGCGTTCCATCAGTATAAACTTCACCAGATGAACCATCCTCAACTACCCAAGTACATTTCTGATCCTTTCCAAAATTCATCAGCTCTTGTAAGTTGCCAGTAAATAATGTTTCGTCAGTAACCACTTCTGAATTTAAAGGCTTCACTCCGCTTGTTTTATCTTTTTGCATTCTAACTAAATAAGTGGTTACAGAAATAAGGACTAAAATAATTAGAATAAAGGCAACTGAATAAGTTTTTTTTGATAATCCTTGCATACATTCCTTTCACAGAATAATACTTTCTTTATTATAGTATATTTTGAACATTAGTCATTTAGTAAGTCTGGATTAACTGCAGGCCTAATCACAATATTTTCAGTTAAATTAACTTTTAGACTCCAAACAGAAAAACTCTCTCCACATAAAATTGACTCAAATTCATTGTCTAAGTATGGATGTAATTTTACAAAAGAGTTCAAACATTCTTGGTCAATCAGTTCTTGTCTAATCCTATGCTCGCAAACAACATAAATAATTTTTGGGTAAATATTAATTGGCTCATAATTTACTCCGTAGTTTGAATTTTTGACTAAATTTTGATCGAAATATGTTTCTAAGTAAAACCAAATTCCGCCAGTCGCCCATCCATCGAATGGTAAGTTTCTTGCTGTTGTATACCAAGTGACTAATAAATTGGGACTCATAAATCTTGGATCATTATTTCCCAATGCTGTGAGACTATCATAAATTTGCCTTGCAATTTCAGCTTGTTGTTGAGGATAGGAAATCTCAGGCAACGAGTCATTAATACTTTTAAAACTAAAAATTCCCATACTAAAAATAATAACAAAAGTTAAAAACCAACCCAGATATTTATATTTCCAAACAGTCAGTCTTAATACCAAGGAGATTAGCATTAAAAAGAATGGAAATAAAAACAACATGTATGATGCGAAAATTTGTTGTCTATAAAAACCTAGTAAAAATACAGATAAGATTGATGCCAATAAAAAAACAAAAATATTTTTATTTTTTTTCAATTTTACAAGTTTTCTAATTCCTGTAAAAAATAAGGTAAAAGTAAAAGTAATTAAAAGTGGAAAAGTCAAAAAACTAAGTAAATAATCCCCCCATATCATTTGCCGAAGAGTTAAAAACGTATTTATAATTTGCTCTGAAAACGAAAAATTTATTTTGTGTTGAAAATTTAAATTAAAAAATTTTATTTGATCAAATGGAAAAAACGTATATGTCATTTCAATCCAAAGCAAAAAAAATAGTAAGAATACCAATATTGGAATGTATAAATTTTTCAATGACCTGCTGTTGCTTAGAAAATTTAAATTAAACCAAGAATATGTAATATATAATAATGAAGCTGGAAGAATAATTAGTACTCCATAATGAAAATGAAGTGCAAACATGACAAAAAATATCATAAAATTCAGATTTCGAAGTTTATGTTTTTTTGATGAGATAAATGATATTGCACTCAGAATAAATCCAGTTGAAAATATCAGTAGCAAATGTGGCTGAGATAATTCTCTACTGCTAAAAATCATTTGATGATTAACTGCCAATAAACTTGCAAAAATTAGTCCAGTTTTATTATCAACTGCTTTTTTTCCTATAAAGTAGCCCATTAAAACTGGAAGCGTCATGAAAATTGAATAAAAATACATAAAATTAACTGGCGATCTTGTGAGAAACCAGATAATTGAAATAAAATAAAAATAAATTGGAGAGTTTTTTAAAAAATTGAATCCACCTGCAGCGTATGGACCTCTTGAAATAAATTCATGGTTATCTACAATGTGTTTCGCAACGATCATATCTCTGCTGAAATCACTTTCAAATTGCATCCAAACATATTTTTCAAGATGATAAAAACGAAAAAATAAAGCTACTACTATTATTAAAATTAAAATTATATTATTTAGTGAAATTTTTTTTAGATTTGAAATTAACATTTTATTTTAATAAAGCTAATTTCATTTTTCTTGGTAATTTTTTTATTTCCGCCTCACGCTTTGAAGCTTGAGATCTGTCAGGAAATTTTTCAAAAAAGACTAAAGAAACTGGCAAATGACTTCGTGTGTATTTTGCACCATTGCCACTGGAATGTTTTTCCACCCGGCTTTTGAGATCATTTGTAGATCCAGTATAAAGAGATCCATCGCCACATTTTAAAACATACGTAACCCAAGAATTTTCATTATTTGTTTTTTTCACAATTTCATTTCACCAACTTTATTTCTTTTAGTCCTCTAATCAAAAATAATAAAATTAAAATTTTTATCACATAGTGACTGTTTATATCTAAAAAGTCTTTGGTCATGGTGGTCATCGTATTGGTTAATAAATGGAAAATAATACTTAATGGCACGGTTAGAAAGATCCAATTGTTCTTAGGAATGATAATTTTAATTTTCAAGAAAAGCTTCGACAGTATCGAGGAAAGTAGATACATACCTAAAAATGAGACAGCAAAATCAAAAATTGCATATTCACCAATTCTAAACTGTCGTAAATATTCAATTGTATTCATATCTTCATTATAGCTAACAAACATGAATCAAAGCTATGTAAAAGATAAACGTACCCTACTTGAGAAAATAATGGCCTGTTATACTTGACAAATAGACCTATAACATATATAATGAATATGTGGCTTAAGTAACGAAAAGTGTTGTTTGTACGTGTAGTTTGGTCGTATACATCCGTCAGATTATGTGTTAATTTTGCTAGAATGTACAAAAATGGT
>VFLK01000019.1 GCA_009885085.1 Minisyncoccota bacterium | reverse complement strand
TTATTTCTGAAGAAAAAGCATCCGGACATTTAGTATCAGGAGCAAAAAAAGTTCTTCTTACAGCTCCAGGCAAAGATGGCAACATAAGTACAAGTGTCATTGGCGTTAATGAAGCTGATCCCAATGCTAAAGTATTTTCAAATGCATCATGCACCACAAATTGTGTAGCGCCTGTAGCTAAAATAATATCTGATGTATTTGGAATTGAAAAAGCCATGCTTACAACAATTCACTCATATACCGACGATCAGAATACGCAAGATAATTCTCACAAAGATTTAAGACGTGCAAGATCGGCTGCTGAAAATATTATTCCAACATCAACAGGTGCCGCAATAGCCACAACTGAAATTATTCCAGAATTGAAAGGAATTTTTGACGGGATTGCAATTAGAGTACCTACTCCAACAGGATCTTTATCAGACATGGTCTTTGTAACAAAAAGAAATGTTACCAAAGAAGAGGTTAATCAAGCATTGATAGATGCAAGTAATGAAGAAAGATGGAAGGGCATCTTAGCTGTCACAAACGATCCAATTGTTTCTTCAGATATTGTAGGCAGATCAGAATCCTCAATAGTAGATCTCGATCTAACAAATGTAGTCGGAGGAAATCTTGTTAAAGTTATTAGCTGGTACGACAACGAGTGGGGATACTGCAACAGATTAGTCGATCAACTCGCAAAACTTTAATCTAAAAACTTTAATCAAATAGCTAGAAATATAACAGCTAAAAACTAGTTGCTAAATTTCTAGCTATTCAGTAGCAAAAATATTCCTAACACAACGATGCAAGTGTGAATTAGCTGATATAAAATTGCTGACTCATTTGGCCTGATCCAGTTAATTTTTCTAAATAGGGGAGGATTATAATTTGATTTTACTGCTTGGTGATTCAACCAATAGATCACTTCATAAAATGATCTAACAGTATAGAAAATTATCATGTACCGAAATATATTTTGTATAGAAAGAAAGAAAAATAGTAATCCTGAAAAAATCCAAAATGGAGCTAAAATCAAAGCATCTCCTAAAACATAGATTCCAAATGGCAAGAATACAAATACATCAGAATAAAATTCATCCTTCGATTTTCTAATTGATTTTAAAAAAACAATTAAATTAATAATTATAAAAATAACTAATAAAATATATTTTAAATTATTCATGTAATCCTGATGCAATAATAATTAAGTAACATCTTAGCATGCTTACTTTTACAAACACAGCCACTATCAGTGGAATGAAGATAATAAAAATTAAGGTAGAAGTAAATCTTACTCGCGGCAAACCTCAACTAATTATCATCGGGCTACCTTCAAAATCAATTGACGAATCAAAAGAACGAATCACAGCAGCCCTTATCAATTCAGATATCAGACCAAAATCACAAAGAACAATAGTCAACCTAGCTCCTGCAGACATTCAAAAGAAAGGAAGTTGCTTTGATTTAGCTATATTAGTTGGGATCTTAAAAGCATATAAAAAAATATTATTTAATACTGATGATTCAATGTTTTTTGGCGAACTTTCTCTAGGTGGCCAAGTTAAAAGAATTACTGGTTTACTACCGCTTGTGATTGCCGCAAAAGAAATGAAAATTAAAAATGTTTTTATTCCCTTTGATAATAGTAATGAAGTATCATTAATTTCAAATATAAATATTTATCCAATTAAACATATTAATGATTTTATTTTAAAATCTTTTGAGGAACTACCAGTAAAATTAGAAATTAAGATTTATGAAAAAATTATTAGTTCTAGAATTAATCCTGATCATCAAATAGATTTTGCAGATATTTATGGCCAGCGACTCGCGAAAAGATCTCTAGAAATTGCAGCGGCTGGAGGACATAATGTTCTGTTAATTGGACCACCGGGCGCTGGAAAAAGCATGATGGCAAAAGCTATGTCTGGAATATTGCCTCCTTTAAATGAAAAAGAAGCAATTGAGACCACAAAAATTTACTCCATCTCAGATCTGCTACAAAATAACATCATTTTAGAAAGACCATTCAGATCTCCACATCATACGATCACTCGTGCAGGTATGATTGGTGGTGGAACTAAAATAAATCCAGGTGAAATATCATTAGCGCACAATGGAATTTTATTTTTAGATGAATTTTCAGAATTTCCAAAAAGTATCTTAGAAAGTTTACGTCAGCCAATGGAAGATAATATTATCACCATTTCAAGAGCAAACGGATCCTTTGAATTTCCATGTGATTTCACCCTTATAGCTGCTAGTAATCCATGCCCATGTGGTTTTAAGAATAGTGAAACCAAAGAATGCATTTGTAATAATCATATGCTGGAACAATACAAAAAAAAGTTTTCAGGTCCAATTCTAGATAGAATAGACTTAGTGGTCTACGTAAAGGCCATTGAAATTAAGAAAATATCTGACCATCATTTATCATCAAATGAAAAATCTGAAAACATTAGAGATAGAATTAGCAAAACAAGAGTTATTCAACTTAAAAGATATCATGAACTAAACTTAACTACAAACTCTCAGCTCGATTCAAAACAAGTAAGAAAATATTGCTGTCTCTCATCTGACGCAGAGAATCTCTTAAAAAGAGCTTCAAATAAATTAGTAGTTTCAACTAGAAGCTATTTCAAAATAATTAAAGTTGCTCAAACACTCGCAGATTTAGAATGTGCAAATAACAATAAAAATAATAATACTATAAACTGTATTGAGAATTCTCACATTGCGGAGGCACTTCAATATAGAAAAACTTCTATATAAATTACCTATTTACTTTTGGTATCACTTTTAAATTTCTTATACCAATCTTCCAAAACCATGCTTACCAAATCTTTTCCACCCAAACCGATTGCTAAACCGAAACCTAGTGTTAGCATTACGACAAAACCAATGAATAGTATCAAGATAAATTCTTTAGCAATGCCTAATTCTGAGATTGCTGCCAAAACTGTGACTGTCATCACAGCATAACTGGAAATTTTTCCTAGTAATCTAGCGCTTTTGCCATCTACACTTTTGATTGCTCCCTTGACTAAACTTTCAACAACGCCAGAAATAAGCAACCCAAAAAATAAAATCAAAACAGCCGATACAACAGTTGGTAAATAAGTTAAAATACCACCAATAATTATTGTTAATGATTCTAATCCTAGAATGCTAACAGTAGTATGAATAACAATTAGCATTACCAACCAATATAAAACTGAACCAATAATATCTTCAATTTTAGTTCCAACTTCTGCATCTTTCAAAAAATGCTCTACTGGAGTTTTACTGAAAGCAGAAGAAACTCTTAACGTTTCTAACAATTTGATAACTACTTTTCTGAATGTATTTGCAAGTGCCGCGCCAATTACTAACACCAACATTGAAATAATCAACTTAGGTAAATAGATAACTATGTCTGTTAAAAGCTGACTACTTAAGAAAATTAATGATTCATAAATTGTCTTTGGCATAAATCTCCTTATCTAGATTTGATAACTCAAACTTTAGTTCATTATAGAGGTAAAACAAAAAAACGTCATACTCAATTTACTCGAGAAGACGTTTTTTTTACCTAACTGCCAATAAGCCGGATTCTGTATTTGACAATGATCTATCTAGTGCCTGAGACTTTATCACCGATCTAATTTATACCCTAAGAGTATAAATAGAATAGGGAACGGGTCCATAATGCGGTGAAGCTCGTCAGTTGCAGCTGGGAGGATTGCCTCTTTTAATGAACAAAAAGTAAATTAAAAGAACTCTGAGGCTTAGTCGTTTCACTCGGCGCCACCCGATTCGTCACTGTTGCTCTAACTGGCTTTGCATCACCCAATAAATTAAGCTTTGCAAATCTCCCACTCGTGTTAAATCGAAATTTAACACTTCATGAGACACCATCTATTCTGCTGTCCGGACTTTCCTCTCCTACAATAAATGTAAGAGCCATTGTCTCGTCAATTAGGTTAGGGTATTATACAGCCCATAATATTGGAATTAAAGGGGCAAAAAATGAAAAAATAGTCCTAAGTTAAACCTTAGTTTTGATAAAACTTGAATAAAATGTTCTAGCAATAATATATGTTGGAATTGAAAGTACAGCTCCTATTATCCCACCCAACTGAAATCCACCTAAAATGACTGTAATAGCGACTAGTGGATTAACATTTGCGCTTGTTTGCATAACTTTTGGGACAAGTACATTATTTTCAATTTGTTGAATTATGATGTAAAGCAGAAAAACTATTCCTGCCATCACTGGCCCAAAAGTTACATAAGTTACAAACACTGCTGGAACCATAGCAATCGTTGGACCTAAGTTTGGAATAATTTCTAATAATCCTGCCAATAAAGCCAATGGCAAAGCATACGGAATTGAAATTAAAGAAAGACTTACATAGGTGATGGCAAAGATTGAAAACATTAAAATTATCTGAGCTCTAACCCAACCGCCTAATTGTTTTTCTATAGAGCTAATAAAATCTTTAATTTTGTCTGCATATTCTTTCTTATTGGTGAACCAATATACTTTTTTATGTAACAAATGGCTTTCCATCATCAGATAAAACGACATAACTAGCAGAGTAAAAACTGTAATTACTCCTGTAAAAGTACTATTTATGATTGAAAAAATTGCGCCAAACGAACCACTAAAATTCTTAACCACCGAGTTTATTTCCTGCAAAGTAAAGGTGAAATTGCGAATCTCATCTTGAAAAACTGGCAAATCTATCAAATTAATTAACAGAAAAACTTCTTTTGCTAAAGGAGGGATTACCAATCCAACGATAAGAGAAACCCAACCAATTAAAGTAAGATATGACAAAAATATGCTAACTCCTTTTGGGAGCCTCAATTTGCGATGCAGAAATTTGACCATAGGATTGAGAGCAACCATGATTATAAAAGCCAAAAGCAATAAAATAATCACAGATCTTACCTGGTACAACGCATAGAGACCAATAAGGAAGAAAACTGTAAAAATTATTGAAAACGGAGAAATTGCAACTGCGTGATCGCTAAATAAATATTTTTTCATTACTAAAAGTATAACTGCATTTTGCCAAATCGTCCAACCAAAAAATATCTTTTTCTTTCTTCAACCAAACTAATTGTCTTTTAGCATACTGAAACTCATGAAGGGCCCAATTTTCTTGGCAGTGTTTCTGATCAATTTCATTCTGAAGATATGAATTGATATCACTTGCTCCAAGAATTGTGCTTGATATTGAAGAAATTGAAGGACTAAAAATATTGAGTTTTTTGACCTCGTCAACTGCTCCGTTATCAAAACGCTGGGCAACTCTTTTGTTAATTTTTTCTAAAATTTCAGCTAGTCCCGACTTTAACCCAATTTTCAAATTATTCATACTCTTTGGCAAATTTATAACTTTTCCCAGCTCAGGTTTTTCAATAGAAATTTCAATTGCACGAACAAGTCTGCGCGAATTATTAACATCCGAATTATTCATCTGAACTAACTTTTCAGGATTAATTGACCAAAGCCATTCTTGTAATTCTTGAATTTTCATTTGGCTGGCTTTACTGCGAACTTCAGCAATTGGTTTGACATACAAGTTATTATCTTTGTTAAACAAATGATTTATATACAAAGTTGTTCCACCTACAATTATTGGTAATCTTTTGTTTGCGAAAGAATCAATAATAATATTTATCGCAAAATTTTTGAAATGAGCCACAGACCATTCATCACTTATATCTATTATTGAAACTCCATGAAGTCGAATGTTTTGATGCTCAAAATAAGGAAAGACATCTGCCCTCAAGACATCTGTGTTTTGCTCGCTCGCTTTATTTGATAGAACTGTTTTAAAACTATCAGGAACATCAGCGCCAGATAATATTTCGAGACCTTTGTAAATTTGTCTTGAATCAGCTGAAATCAAATCCACACCGGTAAAAAGTTTTTTACCAGCATTTTCTCCAGCTTTGATTTTAATTGACAATGCTTGCTCTGCCAATTTTAAAGCAAATGAGGTTTTTCCTGTGGCCGTTGGACCTAAAATTGAGACTAAAGTATTCATATATATTTCAAATAAAGCACTCTTACAAACTTAGTTTTTAATAAAATATTTTAAAAGCTCTCGCAGGCAGTTCGCCTGAATGTTCACTTTTATAATATTTTATTAAAAAACGAACACTGTAGGCTTGTCCCAATGAGAATTTTCAATATGTTTGTTAAAAAACTAAATTACCACCGGGCGCTGACTCAGATTATCTTTATTAATAATTTGATCCAAAACTTCCCATCTACGTTTTTTTTCTTTATGAGGAATATTATCTGGATAAATTTTCCATCCTGCTGTTCCCGGTCGAGGAGAGTAGATAGCAACAAAACCAACCATCCAATTCATTTGTTTGGCCAAATCAACAGTTTCTTGAAATTCTTCTTCAGTTTCACCTGCAAAACCGACAACAATATCAGTTCCAATTACAATATTTGGATCTGCTTTTCTAAGTTTTTGGACTACTTCAATATAACGTTCACGAGTATAACCTCGATTCATTCTATAAAGAACAGCGTTACTACCTGACTGAATTGGTAAATGTACATAACGATCAATTTTTTTATTATTTCCAACTTCTTCGATTAGTTCATCATGAAAATCCCAGGGATTGCTACTCATAAATCTAATTTTTTTAATTTCATCAAATTTTGAAATTTCTTGTAATAATTTTACAAATGGAGGAGTACCTTTTGGTTTTAAATATTGTGATTGATTATCTGGTAAATCCTCTCGTTGAAATTCTTTATTTTCCATCATCAATTTCCTAAAACCAATTCCTAGTTTTTCCAAACCCCAAGAATTAACATTCATGCCCAAAAGTGTAATTTCGCAGTAGCCTTTTTCAACCAAACTTTTTACTTCCTCCATTATAGATTCCATACTTCTAGATTTTTCTCTTCCTCTGGAGTATGGAACTATGCAATATGTGCAAAATGAATTGCAACCTGTGGAGATTGGCAACCATGCGTGCTTTTGATCTCTAATCGCAGCTTGATTAAAGCCGACTTCATTAATTGGTAAAATTTCATCAACCATCGGCATCATTTCGTACAATTTCTCATAACCATGATGAACCATACAACCAGTTAGAATAATCTTGGGTCTTGCGATTCCATTCTCATTAAAATAAACCATTGCGTTATATAAAAAACCTCTGGCTTTATCTTCAGCGCGCTGTCTTACTGCACAAGTATTTACTACTAGTTCATCGCAATCATGCCAACTTTCGGCCTCAACATAACCTCTGGCTTGATAGTCTCCAGCGATACGCTCTGAATCACTTTTATTTGATTGGCAACCAAAAGTATGAATATAGTATGATTTTTTTTTCATTTTGAATATTTTAACAGAGGTATTGTACCATTTTAATCTTTTTCAAAAAACCAAACTTTTATCCAAGAGGCTAACTCAATTAATATTACTAAAAATGTAATAATTGCCCATTTCAGCTCAGCAAAAGAAACATGCAAAAATATAACAATTAAACTAAAGTATGTGAGGCGTTGAAGCATTTTCCAAAATTTTCCTAATTTTTTTTGAGAAAAATCATTTGATGTAAGCCAAACCGGCAACAGAATCATTAAAGATAATGAGCCCCAGATTTCTCTTGAGGATAAAAGCTCTGGTTTAAACTGGGAAGTCATCACCGCAATGATAGTGAATGTATAAAACGAATGAATTAAAGCTGTTAGAAACATTAGGATTCCTATGTTTCTGCGAAACATCACGATACTAGAACCTAACAAAGGAAAGACATTAAATCTTTTAAAAATTCCTGGAAATAAAGTAGTTAAAAACATTATGAGTGCCAGAGATCCAAAAGAACCACTAAAAATAGAAATTAAATTAAAAGCTGCTGGAAAATAACTATAAAACAAAAATCCAAATGAGATCAGTGAAATGGAAATCGTGTAGGCAATTGTAAAAAGCGTGAAAATTATTTTTTTATATTTGACCAAAAATTTATGAACATTTATCCAGTAGGGAAGCTCTATCATAGAACTCTATGTTAACATAAATAAATGACAAAAATAAAACTTGGGAAATACAAACATTTTAAAGGGGGAGAGTACGAAGTTATCGGTCTCGCCAAAGACAGTGAGACATTAGAAGAATTGGTTATTTACAAAGCTATGTACGACTCAAAAAAATTTGGTAAAAATGCATTCTGGGTGAGACCAAAAAAAATGTTTCTTGAAAAAGTGATCGTCAACGGTAAAGAAATTCCTAGATTCGAGTATTTGGGATAAAAGCAAGTGAAGCTTTCCTGGGCCACGTGACATCCCGCGGACTATTATTAATTTGAAAAAGATCCTTCGGCCCTTTTTCAAATTAATTGAGGCGCGTGCGGGATTCACCCTCGTCATGCTCAAATTTAAATTTTCTTGATGAATTCGCTTGATCGGGCACTGGACATCCCGCAATTATTTATTAATTTGAAAAAGATCCTTCGGCCCTTTTTCAAATTAATTGAGGCGCGTGCGGGATTCGGACCCGCGAACTGAGGTTTTGCAGACCTAGCCATTAGACCACTCTGGTAACGCGCCACTTACTACCGTTCAATTAGAATATTATAAACTAACAACTGAAAAGAGATAGATTAATTAAATTATAATCTCACAAAAAATATTTATTGAGGTATAATGCATGACTATGAATAAAACAGATAAAAAGACCACGCCAAAAGTAGATGATGAAAAAAAGCCATTAATTGCTCCAAACACAGTAATTATTTTGACTATTCCTAAAAAAGAAGCCGAGCAAGCATATAGCAAAGCACTCAAAAAACTAGCAAAAAAAATTAAAGTCGACGGCTTTAGAAAAGGAAATGTACCTGCCAAGATCGCAGAGGAGAGTTTGAACCCTCAACAGATTATTGAAGATGCATTGCAAATAGTAGTTCCAAAAATTTATACTGAAGAACTAAAAAAGTCTGGTAAAAAGCCTCTAACTCATCCTGAATTTAATCCAATTTCACTTGAAAAAGGGAAAGATTGGGTATTGGAAGCATATATTGCCGAGAGACCAATCATCAACTTAAAATCATACAAAGAGACTATTAAAAAAGCTCAAAAACAAGCCGTCAAAGAAATCGAGATCCAAATCAAATCGATGAAGGAAGCTGCTAAAAAGCATGAAGAAGAATGCAAAGATGAAAAACATAAGCATGAGCCACAAGAGCCAACAGCTGAAGAGAAAGAGGGTTTTACTCTACAGTTTATTTTCAAAGAATTGATCGAAGACATCAAACCAGAAATTCAAGAACTTTTAGTAAAAGAAGAAGTCCGTTTTGATTTAGACAATCTTAGCCAAAAACTCAAGGACATGAATATACCTTTCGAAAAATTTCTTGAGCATAGAAAAATGACTTTCGAACAACTTTCAAATGAATTAGCTGCTGGTGCACTTGGCAGACTTCAAACAAGCTTCATAATTAATGAAATTGCAGAAACTGAAAAAATTTCCGTTGAAAAAGCTGACTTCGATCTTGAAATGGCTAAAATTTCAGATAAAAAAGTTAGAAAAGAAAAAGAAATTGACCCAAGATATATCGAAATGGTGGGACAGACCATTTTGAGACAAAAAGTAGCGAACTATATTTTGAGTATAAAATAACAAAAACTATTGACAATACTGCCCACTAGACCTATAATAAGGGACTTTTAAAATATATTGAAGAAAAAACAAAATATATTTAAAATAAGCATATGGTAGTAGCAAAACAAGTAAATCCTTTCGCAGCCGCCCTGGCCGGTAGTTCTGCTAGTCCAGAAATTACTGAGCGACCTATTGCTATGTCTCAGTTCGCTCAAGCTCTTCAAGAAAACAATAATAATGCAGGAGATGCGGATTTAGCGTCAACATTTGGAAATTTTGATAAAAAACTTAATTTTGATAAACCAATCGGATATGACTCACCTGAATTACAAAAAAAGCATGAAGCCGAACAAGAAAATATAAGACAACATTTAGCTCGTTTAACAAGAAAAGAAGAAGAACGTCAAATTTTTAGTGCCACAGCTAAAAAAGAAAAAGCACAAATTGAAGCACTTCTTGCCAATCTCGGAGTGAAAACTCCATCAAAAGTTGCAAAAGCTCATCCTGAAATAAAAATAGTTACTATGCAACATCATACTGCAGTTTCAATTGAAGCTGGTGGTGGTGCGGGAGCCAGAAGTTTTGTAGATAATTTAGGCAGAACAATTCAATTTTGGAACGCTCAATTAGACACCAGCAGATCATCAGTTTGGCATAATGCTACTACAAGTAAGAGAGCCTCACGATTAGATCAAGCACGGGGAAGTCACAAAACAAAATTAATTCATGATGCTGGACATCATGAAAACACAACTGGAGAATAATTAAAAATTTTGTAACCGGGGGTATTTTATCGCGCTGCGCGCTGACCTTGTGAACTTGAGAGGACTCGAACCTCTGACCTCTTCGATGTCAACGAAGCGCTCTAACCAACTGAGCTACAAGTTCACCTGTTTAACAAGACTAAATTATATCAAATAATCTCTCTTTAACAATTAGAGATTAAGATGATATAATACACATTCTATTAAAAAATAGATATTTAAAAAAAGGACATTACTTTAAAACGTGAGAATAAAACCAGGAAAAAAGAACAGCTCTTTTCAAAAAAGAGTAACAGCCAACCTATTGATTAGATCAACAGAAGTGAGAGTTCTAACTGAACGTGGTGAAATGGTTGGAGTAATGTCGAGAGATGAAGCTTTAACACAAGCAAGAGATGCTGGAAAAGATCTCGTGCTAATTAATGAAAAAGCATCACCTCCAATTGTGAAGATCATTGATCTAGCAAAATTTAAGTATCAAGAACAACAGAAAAAGTCTCAAGGCCGTAAAACAGCCAAGATACAAAGCATAAAAGAAGTTAGATTAACACCTTTTATGAGTGACGGAGACTTTATTTCTCGCCTTAACAAGGTGTCAAAGTTCTTGAAAAAGGGTGATAAAGTAAGGTTGACACTACTTTTTAAAGGTAGAGCAATCACAAAGAAAGAGTTTGGATACGATATTTTTGAGAGAGCTATAGCAGCTACTAAAGAATATTCGATTGTAGAAGTTGCGCCAAAAATGATGGGCAAGAAACTTATGGCTCAATTGATGCCTACAAAAAAGAGGATTACAAATGAAAAAGATTAAACAGAAAACAAGAAGTGGTGTAGCAAAAAGATTTAAAATTACCTCAACTGGTAAAGTTTTGAGACGCTCACAGAACATGAGACACAGAAGAAGAATAAAAAGTAAAAAAGCAATTAGAGCCTACAGAAAACCAACCGAAGTAACGGGCAAGTGGGCTAAAAAGATCAAGCGAATGCTTGGCTTAGCATAAATTAGATAGGAAGATAAATTATGTCCAGAGTTAAATCAGGAACTACAAGAGCTAACAGACACAGAAAAGTACTAAAACTTACAAAAGGTTTTACAGGTGCTAACAACAGATTATACAAAAGAGCAAAAGAAGCTCTCTTGCATGCTGGTCATTATGCATATGTAGGCAGAAAACTTAGAAAAAGAGATATGCGTAAACTTTGGATTCTCAGAATCAACGCCGCTCTTAAAGAAGTCCAAGAAACATTCCAATACTCAAGATTTTTGAATGCTCTTAAAAAAACAGGTATCTCACTTAACAGAAAAATGCTTTCTGAAATTGCAATTGCAGATTTTAGAACATTTAAAGATATCGTTACTGCAAGTAATCTCAAATCAGATAAAAAATAATTTTTATCTCAAATAAATTAAAAACTAAAACCCGCTGAGAATCAGCGGGTTTTTTAATATTTTCTGTTAGAATATATTAGTTCAAAAAAAGATATGTTCAAAAGAAAAAACTTGGATAATTTAATATTAAATTCACTAATCGGAATTATAATTTTTTTATTACCAACAAATTTCTTTCTGAAATTTTTTGAGAGCGCATCATACGTAAATGGTCTACGAATTGATTATTTAATACCCAAACTATTCCCAAGCGACATATTAATTTTAATAATACTTTTAATCTCGCTCGTTGAATGGTTGAAAAAAAATAATCTCAAAAATAAAGCCAGTAATTTTTCAAAAAAATATTTATCAAAAGAGCCATGGCTGTTTTCATTATTAGCTATCTTTGTTATCAGACAATTCTTGACTCCTTACCCAATTTCATCTGTAGTTTATTTATTAAAATTAATAGAGCTGGGCTTTTTTATAGCTTTTTTATTCAAAAATAAAACAAAAATATATTCAGAAGTAATTGAAAAATCTGTGATCGCTACCTTATTTTTTCAATCTAGCATAGCAATTTATCAATATGTTAACCAGAAAACTTTAATTGGTTACGCACTTCTTGGAGAACCAAATCTCAATAATTATATCGGAATTTCAAAAAGTGAAACTTTTGGAATCGAGAAAATTATTCCTTATGGAACTACAGCTCATCCAAACGTACTAGGTGGATTTTTAGCAATATATTTACTTTATTTATTTAATAAAACAGGCTGGAAATCAAAATTAGAGTTTAATAGTACGATCTTTATTATGACCCAAAGCCTGATCATTTCCCTAGCTATTGTGGCTTTATTCTTAACTCAATCAGTCTCGGCAATCTTAACTTTTATTATTGGATTATGCTTTATTTTTTATCAAAAATACTCAAAAAAAACCGAGGCATCTTTGCAAAAAATATTTCGTTTTAAAACTATCTCACTGATAAGTTTGGGTTTTATTTTCTTAAGTATTATTTCAATTAATTTGTTATCAATGGTATATCCAAAAGATCAAAGTCTAAATCGAAGAAACTACTTAAACGTTGCCGCACTTGAAATGGCTAAAAATAATATTGTAGCCGGAGTTGGGTTAAACAATTTTACAGCCAAAGTAGAGCATTACAGTAACAACCGAGAAGTTGTAAGGTTTGTCCAGCCAACGCATAATATCGTATTATTACTTTTTGCTGAAACTGGAATTTTAGGTTTTGCCACACTAGGAATTTTACTGCACAGAGTATTTTTCAAAAATCTGCCTTCAGTTTTTTATAGATTAAAAATTCTCCAAAAGAAACGTCGAAGCTGGTGGTGGATTCTAGTTTTACTGCCTATCGCACTCTTAGACCATTACTTCTTAACATTAAACGCAGGAATGCTATTGGTGGTTTTTTCAGCAGTATTTTTGACTGAATCTAATTAAAAAAAATTACTAAGGTTTACAGTTATTAGATGCTGGTTTAGAAATAAGTCTACATTCTAAAGTAGTTGCATCACAACGAAAAAGTGCATTTGCCTGAGTGCACAAATCTGGAAGAGCAGCAGGATTGCAAGTTGAACCACAACTCAATGGAGTAGGACTTGGCGAAGGAGAGACAGTAGGACTTGGAGAAGGAGAGACAGTTGGAATCGGAGTTGGAGAAAAAGTTGGCGTTGGACTTGGCGTAGGCGTA
>VFLK01000008.1 GCA_009885085.1 Minisyncoccota bacterium | reverse complement strand
CTCATGACGTTGATCAAAAACTTTTAGATAGCCTAAGATCTGATATATACAGTTTTACCGAAGTGATGGGAGAAGAGAAACTCCTGTTAATGCTTGGAAGCGCATCAAAAAGACAAAACGCTTTATTAAAATTTTATCCAAAGTTTGCAAGCGAAAACGCCGGTTTAATTTCTATTTTTTATTCAGAAATTTCAAGTAAAAAATCTTACGAAAATCTCACACCAGAACAACGAGAAAAATTTAAGGAATTTCATAATACCTTATTTAGCAACACCGCTACTAAAGAAATTTCCGCAACTGAGTTGCTGAAAGCTTCTCTTGAGGACGCCACCGGATCTGATAGCTCTGCCTTGAACAAGAATGTTCAGAACACGCTCGATGCGATGATTTTGCAGTATGGAATTGATCAGGAGTTTCGAGATGAAAATGGCGAAATAATCGCCATCCAGGGTGCAAAAAACAACCACGATGTCATTAAAATTATTGAGAGTATGAGCGACGACAAACTTAAAATAATTTTTGGTCTAGAAAATAATTTGAGCCACGAACAAATGGAGTTATTTAGAACCTCTATTATAAATTACTCTGTTTATCGAGCATCAGAGTTAACCTTTCACATACAAGACGCCACTCTTTCCAAAGGACTGATGCCTGTAGATTCAAATTCTAGTATCGGCGCTGATCAACATAATTTTATGGATAGTACAAGATCGGCAATTCAAAAGAACTCCGCCGAAACCGTTGCGGGCGGAATTGAAGGTAAAACTGGAAAAAATGAAAGTAGCAGAAGAAGAGAAAAAATAGATAAAATAACCAAGCAATATAAATCTTTTATACCATTGTGGGAAAATTTACAGCCAGAAGAACAAAGAATTGTTTACAATAAATTTGGAATTCCGTTTAATGCAGCTAACAAAGACATGCCTCTGCAATTTATACCGGAATTTTTATTTTTTGATGTAACTACTTTGAGAACTTTCAAAAATATTAGAGGAAGTGATAAATTAACCGCCGAAGAACAAGAAGCGGCTCTGGCCGATTATGAAAACGTAAAAAATAATGGATATTTTGAAGTTGGGGATCAACTCGAGTCAGAACAAGCTTATGGTCAATTTATAAGTGACTCATATCTTTATAATATGGAGCCCGATCAAGTCCTTCTTCTCGCAGATTTTATAAATAATGGAGAAGAACTTGAAGGGTATCCACCAGCTGGTTTTTTTGACAGATTTTCTCCTAGAGAAATCATGGAAATGGATCAACATATTCAGGACACTGGATACGAAATATCCGAACCGAACAGAAGAATCTGGGAAAATGTCTTCAACGCACAACCTAGCAGAGCAAACTTATCGTCAACCGGTGGTAACTCGCAAATAACGAACAATAACTTATCGGCAACGGGCGGTAACAACAAAAGTATCAAAAGATTATCTGAAAAGATTAAAAGTTCCAAAACATATAAAAACATATCAAGTCGGCTTGGACTAAACAAAAATAAATTGAACCCTTCTAAAAAAATGGCAAAATCTTTGAGCAAATCTGCTGCCTCAATGGTTTTTAAAGGTGTCTCTGCAGTTTCCAATGTAATTCTTCCAGGAAGTGGTGCAATTTTATATACAATTGGCAAAACAATTGGCTTCAAGAGAACCATGGCAATTTCCGGATCTCTTCTGGGGCTTCTAATTGCAAAAACACTTTACGCGCTTTCCACAATCGGTGGTTTAATTGGAGGCGTCGTTGGAGGAATTGTTGGTTTTTTTGCTGCTGGAGGACCAATCGGAGTTGTTCCCGGTGTTATAGTCGGAGCGAATATTGGCCAGGCAATAGCTCCAGGCAACTTGTTTAATACTCTATTTGGAGGAAAAAGCGCCGCAACTAACGCTTCAATAAATAACACAGCCCTAGCAAGCAATGTTGCAAGCAATACCGCCGGCAATACCGCAGCAGCTAAGATCGCATACGCAAACAGTATAGCCGCTCAAAGTGGAATATTTTTTGGACTGCCAATTGCTCTTCTTGCTCCTAGTATCGCAATGTTTGTCGGCGTGGTCGTTACAATACACACTATATTTACAATCCAAGCCGCCTTTTTAGTTCCAATGCCAAAAAATCTCTCGATGGGAGGATTAATCCTGGGCGATTTAGCCTGTTTTCAACTTATGCCCGGTGGCACTTCCATAGATGCTGGCTCAGCCACTCTAACTTCTCTGGAATGGGATCAAGCGTCAATAGATCTTTTTAAGGGAGGGCTAGCAGACTTGGCGACAAACAGTACTTGGACTGGCCTTCTATGTGGCGATGGACCAATTTCTTTATATAAATTACCACCTCATCCCGATGATTATTATGGTTGGGTAAAAGATCCCAATACAATGATTCTTTATGGCGGTGCCTTTCAAAATGCTGCCCAAATGGAATACTTGGTCGTTCATGAGTCGTCTCATATCATTGATGAAAGAAATACTGACTTACTAGGAAAGTTTGCCACAACTATTTCTAGTAGCACTTGTTATACCTACCCAATTCCTAAAATGTGCGGCGATGGAGAAGCTTTCGCTGAAGGCATCTCACTCTACATAACAGGCGATAGATTTGTAGGAAATAGCATTTGGAACGGATCTAATCCGTGGCCATATAATTTTAAAAGCGACTATCCAAGAGAATATGACTGGATAAAACAAAATATTTTTGGAGGTCAAGAATATCAATGATAAGATAGATATATCCAATATATGCAAAATATGAATCAATTTTCTAATCAACCATCAAAAACAGACAGAAATTGGCTGATTATTTTTATAGTTGTTGCCGTAACAATTATAATTTCTTCTATGACCTTTAATATTGCTACTAAAGAGGTTGTTCCGACCCAGGTAAACACTCAAAAAGAAGCTACTCCCGGCTTTGAATTTACCCAGAGTATTCAAAATAATTTTGGAACTCCGTTAGAAGTCAAAAAAACTGAGTTTGGAACAGAATATAGTTATAAATCTGAATTTCCAACTCACAATACAAAAGTAGTGGTGTCAGACCAAAACATTGTTTTATTTGTTTCTGAGCGACTCTCGTTTAATCAAAATCACACCTTAAAATCATATATTACTGAGTTTGGGCAGCCACAACTTGTTCTGAGCTATGTAAAGATTAGCGACTCGGTCAAAGCAAACGTCTTTTTAAATGCCGGACTAGTGGTTTTCGCCCACATCAAAGACGGAACTGTTCAAGCAATTTGGAGTTTTGAGCCAACCACTGAAGATAAATTTATGAGTTCTTGGGGAAAAGAACTAACTGTAGAAGAAAATGGACCCGAAGCTTTTTGAACCATTAGATCATTCCACTTAGAAATGCTATTATTAAAACGGCTATAAAAATAACCAAACCAAAGTATTTACTGTCCCATACTTATGCAACAGCATCCTATTCCGCAGGATATCACCGGCTACAGATTTCACATTGTTGGAAGCATGACCCTTAAACAATTTGGGGAAGTCTTGCTTAGCGTCATAATTGCGGTAATAATTTACAACACCAACCTTTTAGCCATTGTTAAATGGCCACTAATAATAGTAACAATAATTTTAGGAATAGTCGCTGCCTTTGTACCAATTCAAGAGAAACCTCTAACTCACTGGGTGGGCACCTTTGCCAAGGTGATGTATAAACCAACTAAGTTTTTCTGGAGAAGAGAGAACTCAGTTCCAGAATATTTTTTATTTCAAAGTCAAACATCTACAATAATTCAAGAGCCGGAAATTGACCTAACACCAGCTAAGCGTCAAAGAATTAAAGAATATCTAGGATCTGTCCCGGAAGTAAGTTCGTTCTCAGCAGACCTATCTGAAGAAGAATCTTCAAGAATTAATGACATCCTTGCTAGCTTTGACAGTGTAAAGACCGCTACCAAAGTAACCGCTGTTAGTAAAACCAATAAAGAGAAACCAAAACTTGAAATAAGAATAAGAAGTATGAGAGCTCCTAAAAAAAATGATGACGGTGAAGAGCTACCAGTAAATGAAGACTATTTGGAGCCAGCTTCGATGTTTGAAACAAAGCAAGAAGCTGCAAAAGAAAATGAAAGTTTTAAGAAATCAGCCCTTTCAAATGATCAGGTTGCTCAAGATATTGAAGTTCCTGAAGAAGGATCTATCAAACTAACTTCTGATGAAGAAATAAAAGAGATGGAGATGATAGGCGCTTCTTCATCGGATTCTAGTGAAAAGGCGTACATTAAAGATCAGTTGCCCTCTGCTACGAATCTCGATGTTACAAAAGATGTTAGTTTTAACTCAAATTTACCATTTCCAATTAAGCCATCACAACCAAATAAACTTGTCGGCATGATATTGAGCAAAAATAACGATCTATTGTCAGACTCAATTGTTGAAGTTCAAACACTGGAGGGAGGCATCGAAAGAGCGGTTAAAACCAACGCGCTTGGACAATTTTTTATTACAACTCCACTAAATGAGGGGGAATACAACGTTGTTATTGAAAAAGAAGGATATGTTTTTCAACCAATGAGAATAGAAATAGACGGATCAATCATCCAACCAATAGAAATTAGAAGTGAAAACTAGAATTAAATCGTAAAAAGAGATAAACTATACAGAATGCCCAGCACAACAACTGACTCCACCACGCAACAATTTTTAGATATTTTTGACATCACCAACAACTTTGTCATTATGAAAGATGGCACCGCATCAATAATTATTGCCGTTGATGCAATGAATTTTAGTCTTTTGGCTGAAGAAGAACAAGATAGTATCATGTATGCATATGCCGGTCTTTTAAACTCTATTAACTACCCTATTCAGATTTTAATTAGATCCCAAACAAAAGACGTCACCAGCTATCTTCAGCTTCTAAAAGATCAGGAAGCTGAAACCCAAGATAGAAGTAAACAAAAAAGAATTCAACGATATAGAGAATTTGTTGGTGAACTCATTCGCGAGAGAAATGTTCTGGATAAAAAGTTTTTTGTAGTTATTCCTGCCGCTCCCGTAGAATTGGGAATATTGGCGGCGTCAAGTGTTTTACCTGGAAAAGGCACCATTAACATAACTTCCATTGACCGCAATATTATTATTGAAAAAGCAAAAAATCTTTTAGAGCCCAAGAGAGATCACTTAATTGCGCAGTTTGCTAGAATTGGACTTTATTCTAGACAGCTAGAAACACAAGAAGTGATTCAACTCTTCTACTTAAGCTATAACCCGGAGGCTCAAGAGGGACAGCAAATTGCAGATAGCAGTAGCTATACCACGCCACTAGTCAATGCTCGAGTTGAAGGCAGCAATATGAACGGTGCTTTGCCAACTGCTAACCAATCCCAGGCAATCCCTCAATCCTCAGAAAACTCAAATAGCCCCGTACTTTCTAATTCAACAGTCATGGAAAATGAAACCATCACAAGTGTTATTACTGAGCCAGAATTAGTACCGAATGTCGAAGAAAATTCAACAACCTCCCTCTCCCAGAATAATAGCGAAGGACAACAATAATGCCAGGCATCTTGAGTTCACTACCATTTTTTAAAAAGAAAGAAAATAGCAAGAACGCTTCCGGTCTTACTCCAAACCAAGATCAAAAAGATTTGGAAAGATTGCAAGAATTTTCAAGAGGCCTTGTCACGATTCAAGATATCATTGCTCCAGAGGCAATCGAGGTTGATTTTACTTTTCAGAAAATTAATTCTACCTATACTAGAACCATCTTTATAGCTGGATATCCGAGATCAGTTCCAGCAAACTGGCTTTCACCGCTGATCAACTATCCTCATCAAATGAGTGTCGCTATGTTTATTTATCCAGTCGATTCTGGAGAGATTCTCGACAACCTGAAGAGAAAAATAACCGAAATGGAGGCTGAAATTCAGTCTGACTTAAGATCTGGAAAAATCAGTAACATTAATACTGAAATCAAACTTGAAGATGCCAGGTTTATTAGAGAAGAACTTGCCAAGGGATCTGAGAGATTTTTTCAATTTGGGCTTTATGTAACAATTCAAACAGAAACAAGAGAAGAACTAGACAAAATTACCAAAAGTATTCAGTCGGCTCTAGGATCGCTTTTGATTGTTTCTAAAAAGGCCACTCTTCAGATGGACGAAGGTTTTAAGACCACCCTTCCGATGGGAACAGACAAACTAAAAGTTACCAGAAACATGGATACAACTTCTTTGGCAACTACTTTTCCGTTTACTTCTAGTGAATTGACAATGGAAACAGGAATCATTTATGGAATTAACGAACACAATGATTCGCTTGTTATCTTTGACAGATTTAAGATGGAAAATGCCAACATGGTGATTTTTGCAAAATCTGGAGCTGGAAAATCCTATACTGTTAAATTGGAGATTTTGCGTCAGCTGATGTTTGGAACAGAAGTTCTAGTTCTAGATCCAGAGCACGAATATGAGGATTTATCTGGAGCAGCTGGCGGAGAATATATTAATTTTACTTTCGGATCTAAAACAAAATTGAATCCTTTTGATCTCTCTAATCTTTATGAAGAAGGCGAAAATGAACTTGGACAAAAAATTATTTCCTTACACGGTTTGCTAAAAGTTATGTTGGGCGAAATGACTCCTCAACAAGATGCATTATTAGACAGAGCTTTGGTCGCCGCTTACAAAGCCAAGGGCATTACTCCTGATCCAGCCACTCAAA
Organism: Minisyncoccota bacterium; assembly: GCA_009885085.1. Taxonomy (GTDB): domain Bacteria; phylum Patescibacteriota; class Microgenomatia; order UBA1400; family PJMF01; genus VFLK01. Next base: position 55,840 of record VFLK01000008.1, on the reverse strand, counting down.
CAAACGAACCACCATTAATGGAGGACGTTTACAAGGCCTTGATCGGTATGGAATCTTCAGACGCCGACGACATTTCCGCCAGACTAGAAAAATATATTGTTGGTTCTTTTAGAGGTATTTTCGATCAAAAATCAAACTTCGATATTAAAAATCAACTGACTATTTTTTCAGTTAAAGAAATGGAAGAGTCTATTAGACCGGTCGCTATGTATGTTATTTTGGATTTTATCTGGACTAGAGTTAAAAAAGATCTCAAAAAAAGAATTCTTGTTGTTGACGAAGCCTGGTATTTTATGAAGAGTCCAGATTCTGCTTCATTTCTACATTCTATGGTCAAAAGAGCTAGAAAATATTATCTTGGGGTTACAACAATTACTCAAGACGTCGAAGACTTTTTACATAATGATTATGGAAGAGCAATTGTTACAAATGCTTCGATTCAGTTTTTAATGAAACAGTCAACGGCTTCAGTTCCGATTCTTGCTGAGACATTTTATCTCTCTCAAGGAGAAAGACAACTTTTGGTTTCTTCCGATGTTGGAGAAGGAATTTTCTTTGCTGGACAGAATCATGTCGCTTTGAGAGTTGTTGCTTCAGACGAAGAACATCAAGTTATCACTACCAACCCTGAAGAGATTGCCAAAAGAACAAATGTTAAGGTGTCAAATATGCCTGGTAGTAACTCTGTTCTCAGACAAGAATCTGTGGCGGACAATGGCTATGAGACAGATGAAGAAAAAAAGAAAAAAGAAGAAATAATGAAGCAATTCGAAGAAGCAGACACAAGAGAAAACAAACAAAGTAGTGACGATAGTAATATGAAAACCGCCACATCTTTATATTCAATTGATACCTACACTCCGCCGTCCACTTGATCTACTCTCCAATAGATCGGTCTTTTTTTCCTATTGTTAATTGTGGATAACTTTGTGTATAAATAGGTTTGTTCTAATAATGTATTTTCTGCCCAAGAAGTTTTAATCAAAGAATACTATGCAAATTGGTAATGTGCCTTCTAGTGAAGTAAAACATATTTGGGATCAAGCCTGTGCTCAGCTACAAATTCAGTTATCTCCTGCGGTCTATAATACTTGGATTGTATCTAACCCAGTTTCAACCTTGGATTATCTAGAAGATAACCGATGTTTGGCCACAATAACTAGCCCCACAGCCTTCCACTCTACAAACCTCAAAAAAAACCTTCATCTCCAGATTAAGCAATCACTGGATAAGGCCACAGGAAAAGTCTGTGAAATACAATATGTTGTTGGATCCGTCTCGTTTTCTCCAGCGTCAGGTAGATCTGGAGGACCTATACAATCTGGTTTTTCGACAGTTGGAAAGACTATAAATCCGGAATTAAAACAAAATTCTCTTGAGAGCAGTAGATCCTCAGATTCTTTCTTTGAAGAGTCTCAAAATTTGTCTAGCTCTTCTGGCTTCAACAATCAGTCACCAAGGGTTGAAGATTTGTTTTCAGAAAGTATCCTAACGTCTGCATCAGAAGATAGGACCGCGGCTCTAATAAGAGCTGTCGGCCTTAGAAAAGATTATACTTTTGAGACGTTTGCCGTCTCAACAACAAACGAAATGGCTCATGCAGCAGCGACAGCGGTCTCAAATAGGCCAGGAACTGCGTATAATCCTCTATTCCTTTATGGCGGCGTTGGTGTTGGAAAAACCCATTTAATGCACGCTATTGGAAGTAATATTATTAAAAATGATCCCAATAAAAAAATTATTTATTGCACCGGAGAAGAATTTACCAATGAGATTGTTCAATCCATTCAAAAAAAGAATACTAATCTTTTTAAATCAAAGTTTAGGAACGCCGATGTTCTATTGATTGATGACATTCAGTTTATAGCTGGAAAGAACGCCGTCCAGGAAGAATTTTTTCACACCTTTAATGCCCTAAGTAAGCAACAGGGACAAATTGTACTTACCTCTGATAGACCGCCACACGAGATGAATCTCCTGGAAGACAGATTGAGATCTAGATTTGAAGCAGGATTAATGATTGATATTCAAATACCGTCATTCGAGTTAAGAACAGCGATTCTTCTTGTTAAATCAAAGGCCGCCGGTCTTTCAATCCCAATCGATATAGCCAAGACCATTGCTTCAAGAGTTGAGAGCGCTAGAAAGATTGAAGGTGTTATCACTAGTATTAGATCTGAGGTAGAACTTAAGGGAAAATTTATTAGTGAAGAACTGATTAACTCCCTTCTAGATACAGAAATAGTCGAAAAAAGACCGAGCATCAATACTTCGCCGTCGGAGATTATTAAAACTGTTGCAAATCACTATAGACTGAAACAGACGGCTTTGAAGGGAAAAAGAAGAGTTAAATCTCTTGTAATTGCACGCCACATTGCAATGTATCTATTAAAAAATGAGCTTAATCTTCCGTTGGCAGAAATAGGCCGTTGGTTCTCTGGTAGAGATCATACTAGCGTGTTGCATGCCGTGAGAAAAGTTGAAAAAGACTTGAAAACAAACGATCTAATTATGCGCGATGTATCTGCCCTTAGAACAACGCTTTCGTTGACTTCTCACTGAGTTATCAACAATTGTGAACAATTGTGTGTATAAACAGTGCATAGATATGTGAATCATTGTGGATTAAAAATCATCTTTGTTAATAACTAAGAATTGTTAATAACAAATACACAATAATTCACAACGATTATTAACATTGCTAATACTGATGATTACACATAGAATTCACAGTACACAACTTGATCAGACAATGAGTCTTCTCCACATTTCTGGTCTGCCCTACTACTAAAACTACTAAATATTAATATAATAAATACTTAATAAGAAAACAGAAAATGAAATTAAAAGTATTACAGGAAAACTTAAATAAGTCTTTGAACAATCTTCAAAAGGCTATTCCAAGTAGACCTCAGCTTCCTATTTTGTCATCAATACTCATTGAAGCAAAGAAAGATGGCTGCACTATCTCAGCAACAGATTTGTATTTTGGTGTTAAATCAAATGTTCAAACAGATGTAGAAACAGAAGGAATGGTTGTTGTTCCAGGAAAGCAATTCAAAGAAATTATTTCTTCACTAAGTCCTGGGGTTCTAACTCTAGAATTTTCGGAAGGAAGTCTTAAAATTCTTTCAGACAAAACTAAGACATCTCTATCATGTCAATCAAGCGATGATTATCCTCCTTTTCCTCAAGTAGAGGGAGAAGAATATGAAATTTCTGCAGAACATCTTGAAAAAATAGAAAAGTATATCTCTTTTAGTGCATCCACAGACCTTGCAAGACCGGTATTAACAGCAGTTTTATTTAAGTTTTCTCAAAGAGGTTTTGAAGTAATAAGTACTGATGGTTTTAGACTCTCAGTTTTACTTCTAGACGGCAGTAAGAAATACGATGAAGAAAGATCTTTCTTAATTCCTGCAAAATCTCTGTCTGAAGTTTATAGAATAATGACAAGGCTTGAATCGATGGAGGTTAAGTTTAAAATCTCTCAAGAACTTAAGCAAATATTTTTTTCAATAAACGGAGTTTTGGTTTTCGTCAGATTAATCGATGGCAACTATCCTCCTTATGAAAAAATTATTCCTTATGAGTTTAATACTGAAGTATTCTTTGATTCAGACGAGCTGATGGACAACCTAAAAAGAGCAATGATTTTTGCTAGAGAGTCATCTAATATCGTAAAGCTTATTATCACAGAAAAAAACGTAGAAATTAAATCATCTTCTCCAAACTTTGGAAATTACAAAGGAACTCTAAATAACGTAAAAATAAAAGGTCTTCCTGGAGAAATTGCATTTAATATTAAGTATTTGATAGACTATCTATCAGCTACCAAATCTCCTGAACAGTGGTTCGGAATGAATGAAAGTCTAAAGCCAGCGATGTTTAAACCAGAGGTAGAAGGTACTTATAAATATGTAATTATGCCTTTCAAGGTGAATAATTAAATTCTTCTGATATAATATCAACCTTATGCAAAGAACATGGAACCCAAAAAAATATAAAAGAATGAAAAAGCATGGCTTTCTAAAGAGACTTCAAAGTCTTGGTGGAATCAAAATGCTCAAGAGACGCAGAGCTAAAGGAAGAAAAACCTTAGCAGTCCAAAAAAAGAAATAAGGCTTTAACATGCTTTCCAAGCAGTTCAAACTTGATTTGAGAAGTGATAAAAACTTCTTTTTCAATTGTAAAAAAAAACATTTGCAAGAATTTAGTGTTTTCTATAAAAAAAATGCTAAAAAGGGCTTGAAAATTTCTATTATTGTACCCAAAAAAACCGTCAAGTTAGCGACAGACAGAAATAGAATAAAGAGGATTTTCTATTTAGTAATAGAAAATTTGCCGGACGAGGTTAAGAATATTAATGCCGACGTTGCTATTGTTGTAAATAAATCAAATATTAAAGAAAAAGACGTAAACCTAGTAAAAACAATTGAAGGTAGCTTAGTTGAAATTACAGTATAAAATACTTCTAGCAACTTACCAATTTTTTCGCACCATGAGGTATAATCTTCTAAGAAGTGCTTTCGGAATCGTTGTGCATTGCAAACACTCTCCAACCTGTGGAACATATGCTTTTGAGCAAATTAAAGAAAAAGGTATATTAATTGGCGGTATTAAGGGACTAAAGAGAGTTTTACTCTGCTGGTAGAAACAATAGTTTATTCAAACAAGGACATATGAGTTTTTTTTCAGACATTTTAAATAATTTTTTAATATTTCTAGTTGGTACGACTGGAAGCCTTGGCTACTCGATTCTTATTTTTACTTTTTTGATTAGAGGCGCACTTTTACCGCTTACCCTCCCCTCTCTTAGATCTAGTGAAAAAATGAAGAAGCTTCAACCCGAGATTAAAGATCTTCAGAAAAAACATGGTAAGGATAAACAAGGCCTACAAAAAGCTCAAATGGAGCTTTATAAAAAATATAACGTTAATCCACTAGCCGGATGTATTCCCCAGTTAGCTCAGTTGGGAATATTGATTGTCTTATATAATGTTTTAATTAATTTCTTAAACTCTCCAACTATCAATGGAACCTCAGTCAATTCATCCTTTTTCTGGTTAGATTTGAGTGTTCCAGATTCAAAATATATTTTGCCGGTTCTTGCAGCGCTGACACAATTTGTTTTGTCTCTAATGATTTCTCCTGGAGCTGAAACAATAGATATCGTTCCAAATAAGAGTAAAAGTAAAAAAATTCAACTAGAAAACAAAAAAGAAGAAGGCACAGCAGACATGGCTCAGTCTATGCAGCAACAAATGATGTTTCTCATGCCAATAATGACAGGTTTTATAGCTTTGAAATTCCCTTCTGGACTCTCTCTATATTGGGTAGCTACAACAATATTTAGTATTGGACAGCAATTCTATATATCTGGACCAGGTGGATTAGTAATATATTATAAAAGAGCACTAGGTTTTATTTCTAGAAAGTAATTATGGAATTAAATACATTTTTAACACAACTTTGTGAGCACTGTGGATTGTCTGAGGATCAAGTAAAAATTGAACTCGTAGAGAATGATGAAAAAGTAGAAATTAAGCTAGACGTTCCTGAAGAAGACTCTGGTATTTTTATTGGATATCACGGTGATTCTATAGACTCAATCCAAAGAGTTTTAAGAATAATTTTTCAAGATGAGTTTGAAGGAAAAAGAGTTATCTTAAATATCAATGGCTATAGAGAAAAAAGAGAAGAAAGATTAAAAGATTTAACTTATTCAGCAGCAAACAGCGTGCTTGAAACTAAAGAAGAATATGCTTTTAATTCGTTTCTTCCGGCCCACGAGAGATATATAATTCACTCTACTCTCGCAGAAGATAAGGATTTTTCAGCACTCGAAAGTGTGTCCGAAGGAATTGGTAGAAATAGAAAATTAATTATTCGTTTAAAGAAATAAATAGGTTTCAAATGGGAATTTTAAGAATATTTACAGATGGTGGTTCTAGAGGAAATCCTGGAAATGCGGCAACCGGAGTTGTTATTTTTAATGTTCCGGCCATAACATCTTTTGAAGAAACAAAAAGAACAAAAGCTGTTTTCGAGCATTCTGGATTTATTGGAATAGCCACCAACAATGAAGCAGAATATAAAGCTCTTCTAAAAGCTTTAGAATGGCTATCTGAAAATCTTGAAGATATCGAAAAAGCTGAGGTCTACTTAGATTCTAAGCTAGTTGTCGAACAAATTAACAAAAATTGGAAAATTAAAGACTTGAGGATGAAAAATTTTGCCAATGAAGCATGGAAAATTTTAGAAACAATCAGTATTGACGTCAAATTCTTTCATATTAGAAGAGAAAAAAATTCAGAAGCAGATGCCTTGGTAAATCAAGCTTTAGACGCTTATCAACCATAATCAATTTTCCTTTTTAATAAACTCCTCTTTAATAAGACTCCTTAATTTTCTACAATTGATTGAATGTCACAATTAAAAACTCACTTACTAGCTGAGGATCCTTCCATTGTTTTGATTGGGAATAATACAATTCTTAGGTCTCAAGTAATAAAGATGCTGCAAGATCAAAATTTGCAGGTTGTAGTTGTTGACGTGGAAGAAATTCTCGAAGGCAAAGTTAATTTAAACATTTTTGACAGCGTTTATAAAACGATTTGGCTTCATGAAAATAACGCCGATAAGACTGATAATTATCTGGGAATTTTGAGTATTATAAGAGAAATAAAAATTCCAGTTATCATAGTGGCAACTCTCATTTCAAATGTAGCAGAACATAATAGCGACCTACTACAGGGATGGAAAGAACGATCTAGGAAACAGACTCAATTTATTGTTGATTGTAATTATCATTTGTCAAAAGCAAGCTTCATTTTTGGTAGTGACGTGATCTCAAAAGATTCTTTAGGAACTAGTCTTGAGTTTTTGCTTCAAAATGTCAGAAAAAGAGTTGTTGTCAATCCCGACGTGTCACTGGGAATTATTGATTCTGGACTTTTTGTAGAGAGTTTAAAAGAATATTTATTTAAACCTGGTAAACAAAGCAGTGTTTTAATAAGAGGAGAAATCATCGATTCAAGTAAAGTGATTGGTTCTATCAAAAAGCTTTATGATTCTTATTACAACGCCAACCTAGAGGTTGTTGATGATTCTGTAAAAATAAACAGTCTTGTCCCCTTCTCTGTTAAGGAAATAATTATTCATCAAGATATAAAAATATTAATAGCAAGAATTGTTAAGAGTTTGAGTCCCCCATCAGAACCAGAAAAGTCGGATATTATTAGCAAACCAGACGAAAACTTAAAAAATCAAATTGTAGAAAAAATACCACCATCCGAAGGCTTCTCAACTAAAATTTTAATTACTAATAAAATTGTCCATGAACGACGAATTGAAGAAACAACAGGTATTGAATCGCTAGATTCTAGAATGATAGATTCTAGAATACCCGACTTCAGAATGCCCGATTCTAAAAAACTGGATTTTAGGAGACCTCTTCAGGAAAAATTACTCACAAAAACTCCGCTTGTAAAAACGCTACTCATAGAAACTCCTCTTACAGAAACACCACTTACAAAAACTCCGCTTGTAAAAACGCTACTCATAGAAACTCCTCTTACAGAAACACCACCAGAGAAAAAACTTCCTGTTGTCTCTGAGACACTTGTTGTTGGCGAAATTATCTCTTTAACAAGAGTCCCCTCTCCTCCGAAAATAGACGTAGACAATGAAATTCAAAGAATATTTCAGACAACTAGAACTGAGACAAAAGTTGGAAGAATCAGGAAAATTGCAAAAGATACTAATAAAATTACAAAGAAATCTGGAAGAAAGAGAATATTCTTTATTGGCGGAATTGGAGCTGCTGGAGCCGCAATAGGAATAATCTTTCTAGCAGTAATTTTTTATGTTTCTCAAACTATCTTAAGAAAAGAATTAGTAGCCTTTATTTCTAGAGGAATTGTTGATCAAGAGACCGTGTTAATAGAGGATGAAGGACTCAAGAGGATAACGAGTTTCGTGGGTTTGCAGACAAATGCATATGGTTCGGTTATAGAAACAAATCTAATCTCAGACTCAGCCTCTATGGTTGAGATCAGCGAGAACCTTCAACTGATTCCTCAAATGCTCTTAGAAGTTGATGAAGCCTCTAAAAACCTGTTTCTACAGATTATTGCTGGAGATAGTAACAAAACAACAGAGTTTGCCCAAATATTGGACGACAAAGCTCAATTGGCATATGAAAAACTGTCGGGCATACAAGCAAGTTTTAATTTAATTGATTTTGACATAAACTCAGAAAATCGGGAAATTATCATTACAAACTACGAAAATAAGCTAAGAGAGATTAGAAATGAGATTGCTATCCAACAACAGCTTCAGCCAATTTTGGCTTCTCTCACAGGTGAAAAATCTAAAAAAACATACGCAGTTATATTCCAAAATAACCAAGAACTTAGACCAACTGGCGGCTTTATTCAAGCTGTGGCACTTTTAAATTTTGATCAAGGAATTCTAGTTTCTCACAGCGTTTACAGTGTTTATGATCTAGACTCCAAGCTTTCTGGCTCGATAATTCCCCCATCCGACGTCACAAATTATTTAGGTGAAGAAAAATGGTACTTGAGAGATAGCAACTGGAATCCAGATTTTCCAACAGCTAGCGCTCAAATTGGCTGGTTTATAAATAAAAGTCTCGGAGTAGATGTTGACGGAGTTATTGCTCTGAATCTATTTTCAGCCAGAGACATTCTTGAAGTAACAGGACCAGTTGACTTGCCAGAGTATAACGAAGTTTTGACTCATAAAAACCTTCTCGAAAGAATGGAGTTCCATTCAGAGGTAGTGTTGGTTAGTTCTCCAGATTCAATAGACTACTCAGTTGCAGTGTTGAAAAAGTTAATTGAAAAAATCACAAATTTGAATAGAGAAAAAGTCCCTGCTCTATTTTCCTCTTTGGAGCACTCAATTGTTGACAATCAAATCTCAATTTCGGTAACGGAAAAAAGCGATCAGCTCGTGCTACATAGTTTGGGTTGGACGGGAGGCCTATCTAAACCAAACTGCCCCACCCAACTGAGTTTAGTAGATTGCAAAGTCGATGTTCTATCTCAAGTAGAAGCCAATATTGGTATCAATAAGGCTAATTATTATTTAGACAGATCAATTGTTCATAAGGTGGTATTAGATCGAGAAAAAGCAGTTCATACGAGAGAAATTACATTTATGAATAACGCCAAGTCAAATTCATGGCCAAAAGGAACCTACAAATCTTATCAAAGATTCTATATCGACAAAGATGTCATTCTTGATAAGGTTTTAATTAATGGCTCTGCCCTAATTGAGGAACAAATATCTCAAAAGGAAGTAAACGGCTTCAAGGAAATCGGTATAAGAGTTGATGTGCCAATACAAAAACAAGTTGTAGTTGAGTTAGACTACACAACTCCTCATAATTTTGAGAATGGATTTTCGTATGTATTTTTTAATAGAAAACAGCCAGGAACGTCTGGAGATTTATTAAAAGTTAGTATTAAGTATGCAGACGACATGGAGCCGGTATTAATAGCACCAGCGGCCCAAGTTTCTAACAAAACTATTACATTTAACTCTGGATTTGAGAACTCACTATTTAGTGTAGAATTTCAGTAATATTGGATTATAGATTGGTATACGGGTAAATTTATAAAAATAACCAGATTATATTGTTTGTTCAAAGTTGCTTATTTTCCTCAAGAGCTTTATACTAGCTGTCATTACGAATTATATTTTGTTAAATAAGTAAAATAAGAAAGAGTATCAATCATATGACAAATGCATCAGAAAAAATAGTGTTTCACGTCTCGACAAGACTTGAAAAAGGATCTGGACAAGTTTATAAATTAAGAAGAACCGGAAAGACGCCTGGAAATATTTATGGCCTTGGCGAAAAATCAGTAGCTATATTAGCAGATTATCAGGGTGTTAAAAAGCTCTATCAATCACACGGTGACACCGGTTTGATTTACTTACAAGTTGATGATGAAAAAAAGCAAGTTCCAGCGTTGATTGATGAGGTTTCTACCGAGATAATAGGAGACAAAATTTTGCATGTTTCCTTCAAGAGAGTTAGTTTGAGCGTTAAGATTGAAGCTGAAATCCCAGTTGTTTTGATAGGTGAGACAAAGATTGATGATGCCGTCGTTTCTTTGGTTAAAGATTACGTCCTAATAGAAGCACTGCCAGCAGATCTATTAGAGCATTTTGAAGTTGATATTTCAGTGCTTACAGAAGTGGGGCAGAGCATCACTTTAGCTGATCTAACTTTTGACAAATCAAAAATTTCTCTAGTTTTAAACGAAGATGAAGATCCTTCTGACGTTATGCTTGTGAATGTTCAAGCCGTTAAAGAAGAGGTTGAAGAAGTCGTAGAAGAAGCTGTCACAGAAGAAGCCGCTTCTGACGAGTCTAAACCTGACTCAGAAGGTGAAAAGCCTGCTGATGCTGGCGACAAACCAACTGAATAATCTTTTAAAAAGATAAGCTAATTCTCGAAAATTTGGTTATTGGGATCTATGATTTTTGCTCGATTCCATAAGCCTTCAGCTTCTTGATTGTCAAGTAATGTTCTTTTTAGTATGGATAAATTAACTAGAGCATCTCTCGAATTTGGCTGCTTTTCTATAATATTTTCCCAATAAAATATTTCTACTTGGATCTCTGATTCTGTTTTTTCTGATTTGAGATACTGATCTGGATGGATTGGGGAGAAGCCTGGTTCATTTTGAATTTCTTCTCTACCAATTTTTTCCTTAATTATATAAAAAAACATTAGGTTTATTAAAAATAAAATGATAAAAAAAGTTAGAATTATTAACTTTGCCTTCTTGATTTGAATGAACAACAGATCCAGAAGGAAGAGCACTAAATAAACTAGTAGTTTGAATTTAAAGAATAGTAACTTCACTAGTTACTATGATACCTGAGTGGGCCAGTCTGAAACAATGAGTAATTTCTCTGAAACTATATTTTTTTTAAGTAATTCTTGCCAAATAGATTCTGTTACAAAAGGCATAAAAGGATGGAGCATCTTGAGGAAAGTTACTAGTCCGACTTTTAAAACTTCAAGCGAAATTTTTCCTTGCTTGGCGTCCTCAATACAAATATCGCAATACCAGTGCCAGAATTCGTTGTATATTACCTCTGCAGCTAAGCCAAGCTTGAGGTCTGAAAGATGTTTGCTGATTTCTGAAATAATTGAATTTAATTTAACAAAATATTCGGCATCTCCCGGAGCATTTTTTAAAACGCTAGTTTCGTGGGGATTTTCTATCATTAAAGTTGTAAAACGAGCTGCGTTCCATATCTTGTTTGTTAGATTTCTCGCAGCTTTAAAATCTGGTTTTCCCACAGATTTGTCTTGACCTGGAGTTGATCTTATTACCAAAGCCATTCTTAGGGCATCTGCTCCAAATTCTTCCTTAACCTCTAGAGGATTAATTACGTTTCCTTTGGATTTGCTCATTTTTTTGCCTTTTTCATCTCTAATCAAGCCGTGAAGGTAGACGTTCTTAAAAGGAGTTTTACCAGTCAAATAATTACCCAGGAGCATCATTCTCATCACCCAAATTGGGAGAATATCATAGCCAGTTTCCATTACTGAAGTTGAATAGAAGCGTTCAAAATCTCCTTTTTTATTAGTTTTTAAGGTAGCGACAGGCCACTGACTAGAGGAAAACCACGTATCAAACGTGTCTGTCTCCTGAATATAATCAGAGACATCTTTTTCAGTTGTTGTGGTTAATTTAGGATCTTCAACTGAGACGGAGTAGGGGACTGAAATGTCAGCGCTAATTGATTGAATATTCTGTTTAATTTCCTTGAGAGATGTCGTTTCTAACCACTTTGACAATTTGCCAGTCTGATAGACTTTATTTTTATCAACAAATGAGACAATAATTTTATCTTCATTATCATTTATTTTGTACCAAACTGGAATTGGAATGCCCCAGACAATTTGACGTGAAATATTCCAATCCTTGAGGTTTTTGAGCCAATGTCTTAAAACTTTCTCTCTTCCAGCTCCATGAATTTTTGTTTCTCCGGAGTCCAGACTTTCTAGTGCTCTTTTTACTAAATTTGATTTTTTATTTTTAGGATTTGATGAGTCGGCAACCTTAATAAATAATTGTGGTAAGGGTAGGGGCTCAATTGGCTTGGCACAACGATAACACACACCCACTGAGTGACTATATTTTTTATCAATGCTAATTAAAAGTGAACGTCCTTGGCTGTCTTTATAAGCTTCATAGTCCTCAAGTACAGCTGCTCGCGCATTTATAACTCCTAAACCGTTATATTTTTTAGGGGCGTTATAAATTTTTCCACTCGTATTAATTACTGGAACTGGAACTTCTGAGATTTCACTTTTATGTGTCTCCCACATTTGAAAATCATTTTGATCATGATATGGGGTAACTTTGACAGCTCCAGTTCCAAATTTTGGATCTACATAGTTGTCCGCAATGACAGGCATTGTTTTATTTCCCCAAGGAAACTCTACTTCAATCATTTTCCCAATATATTGTTTATATCTGTCGTCATTCGGATTTATAGCAACTGCTACATCTCCAAAAATAGTTTCTGGACGGACCGTTGATACTTGTAGTGGACCATATTGAATAGTATATAGAGGATCGATTTTATCTTCGTGATTTACCTCTAATTCTGAGTAACTAGTTCCACAACGCGTGCAATAATTAACAAGCTTTAAATCGCGATATATCAATCCATCTTTGTAAAGAAGTTGAAACGTTTCAACTACATTATCAACAATATCTTTGTCTAGAGTAAACTTAAATCGAGACCAATCTAAACTGAAACCAAGCTTTTTCATTTGATCTGTGGCAACTGAAGAGTTCTCTTGAACATAATCCCAGATCATTTGATATAGGGTAGAGCGATCAAAATTGAATCGACTCTTGCCTTCTTTTTTGAGTTTTTTTTCAAAGACAAATTGAGTTTCAATGCCAGCGTGATCTGTTCCTGGCAACCATAGGGTATCGTCGCCTAACATGCGATGATAACGGACCAGAACATCTTCGATTGTATACATTGCGTGTCCTACGTGTAGAGGATCGTTGGCATTAGGAGGAGGAAGAATAATTGAAAACTGCTCGCCAGTAGAGCTATCTTGTTTGTTGTCATTTTCTTGACGGAGTTTTTTAACTGAATCTGGATTAAAAGCATCTGCTTTTTCCCAAAGTGTATAGATTTCATCTTCAGTTTGTTGGGAGTTGTATCTCGAGTCCATAGGAAGTTATTATAACATTCTTTTTTTATATTCCCCTCATATACTTGGCAGACCATGGTCTGTAATTGGAATAATAAATTTCTTCGCTGATGACATTTCCAAATTTATCTTTAATAGTGTTTTTAAACTCAGTTTTTATTCCTGATACTGACCAATCTATCTGTTCGGTAACTCCGGCTGGTAGCTCGGAAGTAGGGAAGTATTCAGAAGCTGGAGCACCCCTGAAATCCCACTTTTTATAATCAGATATCTCACTCGTTCTGCCGTCATCTGTCCCATATATTTCGATATTCATATATCTATTATCAGATTCAACATAAGTATAAATTAAAATATATTTTTCAGTATCGTTGACGAATTTAAAATCAATATTGCCTGCATACACTGTGGCGTCAAACCCAGGTTGTGAATTCAATTCATAATACGAGACTCTGTAAGAGTGTTGAAGTCTTTTGGTGACTTTGAGTCCGGCATCCAGAACTGCTCTAAAAAGAGTACTGCTAACCTGACAAACTCCGCCGCCATCTCCAAGAACTGTTTTCCCGTTAGATATAACATATGCAGAACGGTATCCGGTTCTAGCAGAAACATCACCTAGGGTTTTATTAAAGGAAAACTCCTGGCCGGGAGGAACTATTGTGAGTGAAATTCTTTCGGCCGTTATTCCTACGTTGTGGACTCTATTTAATATAGAATGAAAATAATAGCTTTCTCCAAATCCAATTTTTTCATTAATGCCAAGATCATTGGTTTTCTCTAGGGTTAATTCTGGAGAAGTTCTATCAAGAGGTATCTCAAAAATTGGGGAGATTTCTTCCGTAATATTTGTTTCTTTTTCTTGAGAATTTAGTAAATTCTCAATCTGTTCGGAAATTAATTTTTTTGTGGCTTCTATATTTATTTTTAATCCATCTTTGTGGGGCAAAAATGTTTCTACTTTCAGGGTTTCTTTGTCATATTTAAATTCTGCATTTTGAGGTTCTCTATTAACGTCTTCACTCCAGACGGAAATTGTTTTATCCATGCTAGAGTCGATATATTTTCCAAGAGGCTGCAGAAACTCGATCAATTCTATATCGTTGAAGTAGAATTTTTTATTTTCTGCTTTGAATTCTAGGGATTTGCCAACTAGTTTTTTTGCTCTTAATAGTTCAGAATTTGCTTGTTCGTCAGTCAAAACAGTACTAGTGGAAGCTATTTCAGCATCAACCAGAAGGCTTAATATACTCCCGTTGCCTTCGCTATTCCAGGTGTTCTCTTTGGATCTTTCTTTAATTTTTTCTTTTGTAGCCAAAAGGTCAACTTCTCTTCCTGGAACACCTTTGAAAACAACTATTGATTTTTCATTATTAGATATTTTAAGAGATACATCTGGATCTTCTCCTTTTAAAGTAACGCTTTGATCTAGATTAGATATTAGTTTGTTTAATTTCTCGTCGTCGTAAGATGTTTTTGTAGAAAAATTATTGTCTTTAAAAAATGACTTGACCAGGTTCAATTCTGATTTTAACTTAGAACTGTCTCTGGTAGATGCGTATGCAGAATTAACAGATTCAGAATAGTTGTTTTGTGCTCCTAATTCTGATGACGAGCTAGCCACCATTATGTCATCAACTGCTAATACCAAATTGTGTGGTTCAACCTCATTTTGTTTGCTTTTTAATATTTCTATGGCATCAGATGTAGATAGTCCTGATACATCAACATTATCTATGTATGTTCTTGGATAGATTCTTTTCTCATAAAAATTGGTATTTAAATACAATCCAGATGCCAAAAAGCTAGCTCCCGCAATAAATAGCAGAAATGCAATCTGTGAAGATCCTAGAGGCAAAGTGTTTTTCATTATGCTATTATTATATATGTAATAAACCATGCCGTATTTTTTGTTGGTATAGCTTATTCTGTCAAATCTGTAGATTTATTACTAGATATAGAATATTATGAATAATCAGCCACTACCAAAGCCATCCCAGATTCTAAAAAACGATGATAAAAATAATTCAGCAACGGTTGCTACGCCACCACCTTCAGCTTTGGGAGATGCTTCAAACAAGCAGCCTGGAGAAGTGAAGCCTACTGTTGTCCCAGGCTCAGATGGAGCTATAAAACCAACGAACATTGCCGGCTCGGGTGTTGTCGTTAAGCCGGTGGATCCTACCAGTCCCGGTGGAGTTACCAACCCGACCGGAGTTTCAAAACCAGTGGATCTGGCCAAACCAACTGAAGTTTCTAAAGCAATGGATATTACCAAGCCAGTAGATGGCAAGCAAGAGGTAGTATTCGACGGAACAGCTGCAAAATCAAGAATTCCATTGGCTCAAAAATCTGCTTCAAATCTTAAACCAAATAATGAGATAACTCTCCCTCCAACTTCTTTAAGTGCTTTGTCATCAATGAGTAGTAATACTATTCCAGATGTATCATCAAAAAATGGTGCAGCTATGGTTGCTCCATTAAAACCCGGAGAAGGCCCTTTGGTAAAACCAGCCGGCAACGCTCAAATGCCAGAGAGAACTGTTTTAGGAAGGCCAATTCCTCAAGCGATGAGAGGTGAAGAGTTGCCAAAAGGAATGGGATCTAGCGTCCCCTCGCCAAGAGTTTTGCAGGAGAAATCTTCTCCAATGCCTCAAATGAGCAAGGACTCAGGCTCAGATATTAGGGGAGCAAAACCTAAATATGCCAAAGAAAATAAATCTGTTTTAAAATTTCTTCCATTTATTGTGGGCGGAATGATTTTATTAGGTTTGGTTGGTTTTATTTATTCAAAATTTATTGGCGGAGGTTCCTCCTCGCTTCCAAAACAAGAATCGAATACAACTGACACAGGAACAACAAATGTAAATTCTGGAGAAACTGGCAAAAGAACAGAGGTTCCAGCACAACAGACTGAATTAACATATTGGGGTCTTTGGGAACCAAATGAAGTCGTCGAGGGAATAATTTCTGATTTTGAGACATTGCATCCTGGAATAAAAATTAATTATGTAAAACAATCTCACAAAGATTACAGAGAGAGGTTGCAAACTGCTTTGGGAACGAAGGAAGGACCGGATATATTTAGATTCCACGCTTCTTGGACTCCTATGCTTAAAACATCGCTTTTCCCAATTCCTACTAGTGTAATTTCCTCAAAAGAATTTAAGGATAATTATTATCCAGTCGTTACAGATCAGTTAGTAGTCGGTGGACAATATGTTGGCGTTCCACTGATGTATGACGGCCTGGCCCTTTTTTATAATGTTGATATTTTAGAATCTGCTAATGAAACTCCACCATCTACTTGGGCAGAGTTAAGGTTATTGGCTACAAAATTAACTGTTAAGTCGGCAAATGGTATAGAAAGAGCAGGTCTTGCTATCGGAAATACAAAGAATGTAGATCATTTTTCAGATATACTAGCTGTTTTAATGTTGCAAAACGGAGCCAACTTTGCTGACCCAAATTCTCAAGAAACTAGAGATGCATTGGTATTTTACACAAACTTTGTGCTAAAAGATGGAGTTTGGAATGATAAGTTGCCAAGTTCTACAATAGCATTTGCCAGAGGTGATGTGGCTATGATGTTTGCTCCATCATGGAGAGCTCATGATATTTCGGCTCAAAATCCGGAGTTAAAATTTAAAACTATGACTTTGCCTCAATTATCAGATGAAAGAATTGCTTGGGGATCATATTGGGCAGAAGGAGTTAACGCAGGTAGCAAAAATAAAGAAATCGCAGCAGAATTTCTTGGATTTATTAGCTCTGATGAAAACCTAATGAAGTTATATTCTAAGGCAAGCGAAGTTAGACCTTTTGGAGAGATTTATCCAAAAGCAAGTATGGCAGAGAAATTAGTTGACAACGAAGTTGTCGCTTCATATCTTGATGACGCGGTTTATGCTCAGGACTGGTATTTAAATTCTTTCACTCATGACAATGGTATTAATGATCAGATGATTAAATACTACGAAGATGGAATCAATGCTATGCTAGAAGGAGAAAAGGCCGATGATGTTCTTCTCACAATAGAACAAGGCACCAAGCAAGTTCTCAAACAATACGGGATTAGCACTAAGTAGTCTTGAATCTGCATGTCTCGGGCTTATAATGGGATAATGCGAAAAGGCCTAAGCGATAAGATTATTCTATCTCTTTCATACACAGATCAATTTCAATATCCACTAAAAAAAGAGGAAATTTTTTTAAGAATTTTGGGGCAAGGAAATTCATTGACCTTAACTGACGTGGAGTTTGAGTTATCTAAAATGGTAATTGCAAGAAAAATATTTGTCAAAAATGACTTCTATTTTTTAAAAGGATCATCCAAACATATACACACAAGAATTAAAAGAAAAACATTTTCGCAAAAAAAATGGATTGAAGTTGGGGAGTTTGTTGGTATTGCTAGGCATATTCCTTGGATAAAGGGTATTCTGGTAACGGGATCTCTTGCGGTTGACAATGTTATTGAGAATGACGACATAGATTTTCTGATAATTACTCAAAAAAATAGGCTTTGGATTTCTAGAATTTTGGCCGTTTTAATTGTATTTTCAAAAGGAAGAAAAAGATCTTGGAATGGAAGATTCTCTAATACGTGGTGTTTAAACTTGTGGCTTGATGAGGAGTCATTGGAGCTACCCGTTAGATTAAAAAATGTGTATGGAGCGTTTGAAATTTGCCAAGCTGTCTGGGCATATGACAGAGGAGATACTAAGAGAAAATTTTTCAATCTAAATATGTGGGCTAAAAAAATTCTTCCAAATTATTATATTTATCAAAAAAGAATTATTCCACTAGTTTTAGATACTGAAAGTAATAATATTAACTTGTTTTTAGATTTTGTACTTAATGGACTTAATAGCATATTATTTATTCTTCAATATTTATATATGAAGCCTCATATGACGAGTGAGAGGGTTGAGAAGAATTTCGCATTTTTTCATCCAAGAGATACCAAGAGGCAGCTTCTTGGAAGGTGGTTCAGAAAGTATAAGGTAATTGTATGACTTGTACCCAATCGCGTCGGAGGTTAGAATGATTTCTGTGCAAAGCAATCAAGCCAATTCTCCATCCGATTTACCAAAACATATTTTAGAAACTATTAAAACTAGTAAGGCCGAATCAAAATGTGTGGTTTTGGTCACTGGTGTTTTTGATGTTCTTCATTTTGAACATCAAAACTTTTTAAGTAAGGCAAAAGAACTTGGGGATGTTTTAATAATTGGAGTAGAGTCCGACTCAAGAGTAAAAGCAATAAAAGGAAGTCAAAGACCTGTTAATCATCAGGATATAAGAGTTGAAAATTTGCTTAAACTTAATATAACGGAAAATATTTTTGTTTTGCCTGATAATTTTAATAAGTCAGAAGATCACCTTAAGTTGATTAAAACCATTATGCCAAAGTATTTAGCAGTTTCTTCTCACACGGCTCACTTGGATGAAAAGCAAATTATTATGAATATGGTTGATGGTGAGTTAGTAATTGTTTATCAACAGAATCCAGAAATATCTTCTACAAAAATTATAAATGGAGATTCCTAATGTCCAAAAAATCCAGCGTATATGTGTGTCAAAATTGTGGCTGGTCGGCCCTTCGTTGGGTTGGACAGTGCCAGGGGTGCAATAGTTGGAATACTTTGGTAGAGGAAATGTCCGAAGTTAGTAAGACTGGTAAAGAAATCAAATCATCCGAAGATATTTCAGATTTTACTGTTTCTCTTTCTCAAGTCGACGCTCTAGAATCCTCAAAAGCGCGTCTTTCAACTTTCATTGATGAGTTCGATAGGGTTTTGGGGGGAGAAGAGCCAAATCGTGGCATGGTTAATGGGGCTGTAATGCTGATTGGTGGTGAGCCAGGAATTGGTAAGTCTACATTGTTGACTCAGGTTGTTGTTAGCATGTTGGCTAATAGTAAAAATAGAGATATCTCTAATAATAAAATTGCGTATGTATGTGGTGAGGAAAACCCAGCGCAAATTGCTCTTAGAATTAATAGATTAAAAGAAAATAATTATAATCAAGATAACATGGTTTTTATTTCATCTACAAACGTTGACTCAATTGCGAAGGCAATAAAAAAAATTAAGCCAGTAGTCGTGGTAGTAGATAGCATACAAACTCTGACAACTTTTGATTTGGCTGGTAGCGCAGGTAGTGTTGGACAAGTTCGCGAATGTGCCGAAAGATTGACGACTCTAGCCAAAAGTTTAAATATTCCAATCTTTCTAGTGGGTCATGTAACTAAAGAAGGAACAATCTCAGGACCAAAAGTACTTGAACACATTGTTGACTCAGTACTAGAGCTGAGTGGCGATAGAACAGGGGACTTGAGAATACTTAGAGCTGTAAAAAACCGTTTTGGAGCGACCGACGAGGTCGGAGTTTTCCGAATGAGGGATTTTGGATTTGAATCAGTTTCTAATCCAAGTGAGATATTTTTAGAACATTCTGATGTTGGTGTGCCTGGTAGCGCTACTGTTTGCGTAATGGAAGGAACGAGACCATTATTAATTGAAATTCAGGGTCTAGTAGTCAGCTCACAGCTTGCTATGCCGAGAAGAGTGGGTCGAGGAATAATGTTGTCCAGAATTCAAGTTTTAGCAGCTGTCCTAGAAAAGCATTGCAAATTACCGCTTAGTAACAATGATATTTTTGCTAGCGTTGCAGGGGGCTTTAGTGTTAAGGAGCCAGCTCTAGACTTGGGGTTAGCAGTAGCTATAACTAGCTCATTAGTAAATAAGTCAATAAAAGAAAAAACAGTTTTTATTGGTGAGATAGGACTTTTGGGTGAGATTAGATCAGTAAATTTACTCGATAGAAGAATTAAAGAAGCTAAGAGGCTTGGTTTCAATAAAGTGATTTCAAAGAAGACTCATTCTTCTATTAAAGATGTTTTAAAGGAATTGGGTTTATTAAAATAAACTTACTCAGTTTTTTTAGAAAATCTTTCGCTACTTACTTGAATAACTTTTTCTTTATTACTGTTACTGCTTTTTGCTAGACCTAATGTTAGGCCAGGAAATGGTTTGGAAACAATGTTATCTATAGAAAGCTTATTGATTATTTGATGTCTCTCTAGAGAAACTAGATCTTCTGGTGTATACCGATCACCATATTCTTTGGCAAAGACTTGAGCATCTTCGGCACCCATAACAAAACTAATCATACTTCCGCAGTTTCCAAAAATAGCTTTTTGTACTTCCTCTGGAATTTGCGCAATATATTGGTTAGCCAGAGTTAGATTGAGGCGATATTTTCTGGCCTCTGAAAGAATCTTGCTAAATGATTCTGTGGCAAAATTTTGAAACTCGTCGACGTATAAATAGAAGTCTTTTCTCTCTTCTTCGGGAACATTTACTCTTGCCATGGCAGCTAATTGAATTTTTGTAATTAACATTGAGCCGAGCAGAGTGGCATTATCCTCTCCAAGTTTTCCTTGAGAAAGATTGACTAAAATGATTTTACCAGTGCTCATGGCTTCTTCAATACTAAAGGAACTTTTTCTAGCGTTCACAATATTTCTTACGATTGGTGAAGACACAAATTGACCAACTTTATTTAAAATAGAGGCGATAGCTTCGGTTCTTTGTCTATCTTGCATCTTATTATATTCATCAACCCAAAAGCTTTTTAAAATTGGATCATCTAATTTCTCGACGATATTGTCCCTGAATTTTTTGTTAGTTAGTAGTTCTAGAATGTCAGAAAGTCTTGCTTGTTCGACTTTTAACAAAGTGAGTAGGGAATTACGCAAAATGTACTCAAGTCTTGGACCCCATGAATATCCATAAAGTTTTTTAAAAACAGAAACAATTCCCGAAGCGATTAATTCTCTATGAGCTACATTCTCGCCCTCAAATAAATTAAGTTTAACAGTTCTGTCTTTTTCACTTGGATCAAAATATATAACGTCATTGATTCTTCTTGATGGAATGTAGTTTAAAATAGTCTCTATTAAATCTCCATGCGGGTCAATGACGCACATGCCTTCATTATTTTTAAGATCATTGATGGCCATGTTTGCTAGAAGGGTAGATTTTCCTGTACCAGTTTTACCGATGACATACATATGTCTTCTACGATCGTTCCGTTTTAAGCCATAAATCACATCATTGTTTTTATAGTATGCTTTGCCAAAGGCATTGATGTCGCCTTTTAATTCGGGATCCATGTCTTTGGTAATAACAGGAAGATTTTCTGGTGGTTCTCCCAAAAGATTTTTACCCCAAGCAATATTTGGAATTGTTGAAAGCTTCATATTTGGCATATGAAGTATCGTGGCAGTTTCGTCTAGAGACAGATGAAACTTTGGAGAAGACATAAAAGACCGAGTTTTCATATTTTTAAGAAAACGCTTCTTAAACATATATCTTCTTTTTAATGACAAACTATTGCCTTCGCTGTCGGAAACGGAATCGAATGAAGAGTTGATTGTCTCGAGTAATATTCGACTTCTTGCCTTGTCATTTGAGGAGATTGCGATTCTAATGACGCTTTTTAGCGATTGGCTGTCGAGTTTTTTATTGATTTTTTGTTTTTGTACACTTAGGATCTGTAAAGGTGAATCTTCACTTTGAGTATTTGCTATTCTGCTTGGAGATCCAGATTTCCAGTGTTCATTGCTTTTATCAAAAACATATTGGATGACTGCTCGGTCATATTCTTGGAGCTTCGAGAGGGTAGAAAGAATTGTCGACATTGGATCGGTGTCGTGGAAATCCTTGTATGTTTTGAGTGGCAAATAATTTGGTCTTATCAACCTCATGCTTCCCATTTCAAAGAAGTGACTTTGGGCTTCGGCATAGTTTTCGGCAGGGAGGATAAAGCTATCTATGGTGTCGTCCTCAACTTTATTAATTAGAATTTCAGGATAACTAGCTCTTAATATGCTTTTTAGGTAACTAGTCAATCTATCTGGAACATACATTTGAAAATATATGGTTTGATTTTCAACAATAATCTCAAAACTTAATCGCTCGTCTTTTTTGAGTAGTTTCCAATACCACTGACTTCTAAGGTTGGGAATTGATGCAAATAATTGAGTAGCAGATTCAGGAGTGTGCTCGCTGTCTCGACCAGTTCTAAGCTCTAAAATAGTGTGATTTGCAGGCATATGCAGAAGTATATCATTTCTTCGAGTTGGCGTACATTGGGTTGAAGTAGATCTATTAGTAGCGATTCTTCCACCAGGCGAAATTGCAGTTATCAACAATTACTAAAATATAAAATATGATGTTGATAACTTATTAATTTCTCTCAATAAAGTTACTAAATATAAAAATATAAGACGTATCAAATTTAAGAAACGATAAGTTATAGGTTGACTAATTAATTAAATATAGTTATACTGGGAGAGTAGAATTAAAAATAGCATAAAAAAAAGCATTATTATCGCTGGACAGACCACGAATAACAATGCTCTTTTTGTTCACATGGCGTTTAATTAAAAACTTTTAAGAACCATGTGAGAATGAGATTACCTGATTTTAGGCAGGTTGTAAATTCTATCTTTGTATTTCTAAGTATATACAAAGATATCGAAAGGTATTTTTAAACAAGTATTTCTCGAAATTTTTCTAGAAATACTGGGTGTAAAATTTGGCTATAACTTGAGTAATAAGGATGCTGTGTGGAGGTTCGGTAGTTGGGCAGGCAACCGAGCTTCCACACAGTTTCTTAATTCAAGTGATACAATAGATACATATTAACTTCTTTAGAAGGGTGGTTATATGGGATTAGGAGGAAGAGGATCAGCAGTAGGAGCAGGAGCTGGACTCGTAGCTGTAACTGCCGCATTAGATTCCGCAATTGTAGAGCCAACGTATTCAAAAGCTGATCTGGATTTAATATAAGAGCTTGGTTTACCCGCAGCTATGGCTATTATTGCTACAGAAAAAAAGACTAAAGATAAAGAGAAGGCTTCTTTAACCAAGCCATAGATCATTTTTTTTCCAAATTTGACTTTTTCACTATTATTTGAAATAATAGCTATCAACTTCATGTTTTCTTAATTTATGTCCCTGAGAATTTCATTCTTTAAAACTTGTTTCACCATGGGCTTACTAGTTTCTTAAATATATTATTATCAATTATCAAAAAAATTATGACGGAGAAAAAAACAAAAGCAGTTGCTGCGGTTAAGGCAGTTAAAGAAGTAGCCAGTGTAGGAGTAACTGATGCGGTCGGAGCACTTGACGAGGTAACAGCGGCTGAAGTTGCATCCTTGCCAGTCTCAGCTCCGGTTTTGACCCAAGCATCTGAGCCAACCCCTGAGGATACAGTTCCAACATCTATGCCGACTGATGCAGATACTGCTTCAACTGCACCAACAATTTCAACTACGGAAGTAGTTCCAGCTTCGGTAGCACCAACTCAAGCAGTAGCTCCAACTCCAGCGGTAGTACCAACTCCAGCGGTAGCACCAACTCAAGCAGTAGCTCCAACGTCAGCACCATCAGTTGCAAAGATTGATGTAAAAAAAGTTCCCGTAATGCCATTAAGCAACGGCTATAGCAGTCAAAACAATCAAAGCAATCAAAATAATCAAAAAAGACCTTCATTCGTAAAAAATAATGAAGAGGGTGATAAAGTTATCACTGGTTTTCTTGACCTATCAAGAGATGGTCATGGAGTTTTGCGCGCTACATTAATGGGCGAAGATGATCTCGACGCATACATTTCAACTTCACAAATTAGAAGATTCAGACTTAGATCTGGCGATATTATTACCGGCCCAGCTAGAGCTCCTAAAGATAGTGAAAGATTCTGGGGATTGCTCAAAGTTACCGAAGTCAACGGTAGGTCAGCGGAAGAATTAAAAAATGTCGAAAGACCTAAATTTATTAAATTTACCCCTGTTTACCCTGATTCAAAAATTAAATTAGAAATTGATCCCGAGTTGTTGTCATTGAGAATCATTGACATGATTGCCCCAATTGGCAAAGGTCAAAGAAGTTTGATCGTTTCACCTCCAAAAGCTGGTAAAACTAATTTACTTAAAGATATTGCAGCTGGTGTAGCTAGAAATCATCCTGAGATTCACATCATGGCTGTTCTAGTTGGAGAGAGACCTGAAGAAGTTACCGATATTGTTCGTCACATTGCAAGAATTACCGAAGGTAAAGGAGAGGTTGCAGCAAGTAATTTTGATGAGTCTGCAAAAGATCAATGTAGAGTTGCTGAGCTTGCATTGGAAAGAGCAAAAAGATTGGTTGAAGAAGGAAAAGATGTTTTAATTCTTTTAGATTCAATTACACGTTTGGCTAGAGCTTACAATTTATCTATTCCTACATCTGGAAGAACTCTTTCTGGTGGATTTGATCCAGCAGCACTATTTCCTCCAAAGAAATTTTTTGGAGCAGCTAGAAACTTTGAAGTCGATGGTAGTTTGACAATCGTTGGAACTGCCTTGGTAGAAACTGGATCTAGAATGGATGATTTGGTTTATGAAGAATTCAAGGGTACAGGCAATCAAGAAGTTCATTTGGATAGAAAATTAGCAGAAAGAAGAATCTTTCCTGCAATTGATGTTCAAAAATCTGGAACAAGAAGAGACGATCTTTTGATTGATAGTATGGATTATTTGTCAATTACAACATTACATAGAATGTTAGATATGCTAGACAAAGACAAGCGTACTTCTACAATAATTCAACAACTTAAAAAGACTAAAACTAACAAAGAATTCTTAGCATCTCTCAAAAATGGGTAATTTTGATGAGTTTGGGCTATAATTTTTAATAATATGGTAAAGATTACTCTTAGATTAAGAGTGCCGCAGCTTATTAAAGATCTGTCAGCATATCTTCAATTTTTAAAACTATACATGCGCAAAAGAGTGTATGGCTGGTTTTCTAGATTTGAATTATTCAAAGACACAATTGTTGATTTGCTTTATAAAAAAAGAGGAAAATACGTCCGTCCATTTTTACATTTTGGCACAATTGGTTTAATCTTTCTGGCAATTACCGTTGGCCCGGTGGTGTTCTCCGGATCTGATGATCAAAACCAAGATTTATCAAATGGTATTTTAACTTCAACAGCCTATGGCTCAAATTTTTATACTCAACAAGCAGAAGAAGTCAGACTATTTAGAGGAGGAGAGATTATTATTCACATTGTTGAAGAAGGCGATACTATTTCAAATATTGCTCAACGATATAGTCTTGATACAAGTACAATTTTGTGGGAAAACAATTTAACCAGCACAAGCAAAATTAAGCCTGGTGACGCTCTAAATATTTTGCCAATTAATGGAGTAAGACACAAAGTTCAAAGAGGTGAAACAATTTACTCGGTTGGAAAAAAATATGGTTTGGATGAGTCTCAAGTACAGGTGATTGTTGACTATCCTTTTAATGAATTTCTAAATGACGAAACTTTTGAGTTGGCAACTGGGCAATATATCATGGTTCCAAATGGAGTGATAATTATAAAATCAGTTCCTGTTGTAACTAGAGTTTCTTATCAAACACCAGATGCAGGATCAGTCACAGCGCTTGGTTCTTTTGTATGGCCAGCAGCTGGAAAAATTACTCAATCGTATAGTTTTTATCATAAGGCTAGTGACATAGCTAATAGATCTGGAGGATCTATCTTGGCAGCTGATAGTGGAACGGTTGTTGCAGCGAACTGGGATCCTTCTGGATATGGTAATAAAATAATTGTTGATCACGGTAATGGGTTTTCAACTTTGTATGCACATTTAAGCTTGATTCAGGTTGTAATAGGTCAAAGAGTAAATAGGGGAGATGTAATTGGTCAAATGGGAAATACAGGCAGATCTACAGGTACGCATTTACACTTTGAAATTCGACAAGGTGGCGTATTACTAAACCCACTAAATTTCTTGAGATAGCCCTTTTGAAGCACAAAAATTTTACGAGCATAGGCAGTTCGCCTAAGGGCTCGAAAGATTTCAATGCTTCAAAAAATTTGTGCGATCTTATAAAAAAGGGTTGCGTGTTACAATATCTTCAGAAGAAAGATAAAAAAATGATTGATTTAGTCAAACTTATTTTAGTTGCTGGTGATGGGGGACTCGGAAGAGTCTCTTTTTTACGTGAGCGTAGAATTACAAAAGGTGGACCTGATGGAGGCGATGGAGGAAAAGGTGGCTGTGTAATTCTTAGAGGTAATAAAAACCTCGCAACATTGAAAGATTTTAAGGGTAAAATACTTTTTCAAGCACAAGATGGTTTTCCTGGTGGCAAAAAGAATATGATCGGAGCCAAGGGAAAGGATTTAATTTTAGATGTCCCAATTGGTACATCAATTTCAGTTCTCGCTGAGAGTGGTTACGCCAAAAAAAGAAGAACTTTTTTGGGTGTAAATTCTTTATTAAAAAAAGATGGAGTTCGCCAAGAAAAGTATTATTTGGAAAAAGAAGGTCAGGGAGTTCCTGAGCGTGATCCAGATAATTTTTATTTATTAAGTGAATCTCAGTTTAAAAACATTCCTGAAGTTGAACTAGAAACTGATCAAGAAATTGAAGTTTCAGCCGAAGTTTCAGATGAGTCTGAGGGCGATTCCAAAGTTTCGCAAGAGTCTAAAGCTAGCGCAAACACAGAATTAGATTCCGATTCTGATAATTATTCCGATTCTGATATTGATTCCGAACTCGAAACTGAATCT
Source organism: Minisyncoccota bacterium (assembly GCA_009885085.1). GTDB lineage: Bacteria > Patescibacteriota > Microgenomatia > UBA1400 > PJMF01 > VFLK01. Next base: position 28,968 of record VFLK01000008.1, on the reverse strand, counting down.
GATTCTGAGTCTTATGAAGAACAAGTCCCTGAAAAAAAGGTTGGTAGAGTTGGTTTAAACGAACCAATTGCCCCAGTTGTTCAAGAAGTCTTGAACGCGGTGAAAGGTTTAGTTCCTATCGAAATTGAAACAATCAAAAAGGACGGTCAAGAAATTATAGTTTGTCAGGGTGGTTTTGGTGGAAGAGGAAATGATCGATTTAAAAGCTCAAGAAATGTTACGCCTATGGAAGCGGAATATGGATCGTTTGGTGAAAAGCGAGTAATTGTTCTAGAACTTAAGCTTCTGGCTGACGTAGGTCTTGTAGGCTTTCCAAACGCCGGAAAAAGTACTCTTTTATCTGTTGTTACAAAAGCCAAGCCTAAGATTGCCTCATACCCATTTACGACAATTGAGCCTAACTTGGGAATATTGGAGTTTGGAGATTTCAGTAAGACTTCAGGATTAGAAGAAATTGTCTTGGCAGATATTCCTGGATTGATTGAAGGTGCTAGCGAAGGCAAAGGTTTGGGTCATTCATTTTTGAGACACGTAGAAAACTGTTCAACAATGCTTTTTGTTTTGGCGCTCACAGAAACAGAAGTATTTGATGAAAATTTAACTGATAAACAAAAAGCAGAAATTCTTTTTGAACAGTTAACTAACTTAAAAAAAGAACTTAAAAATCATTCTGTCAAAGCAACATCCACTCCGATAGGTGCTGGAAAAAAGCTCTTTGAGGACAAGGAATTTTTAGTCAGCATTAATAAAAGTGATTTGTACTCAAAAGAATTAATCGCAGAGGTAAAAAAACTTTTCAAAAGAAAAAAAATAGAAGTAATATTTTTTAGTGGAGTTACAAAAGTTGGACTCGAAAATCTTGCCGCTAAATTAAGAGAAGTTGTTTCCAAAAAAATAAATTAAGTTGAGTCGTAAAAGAGAGCAGAGTTTTAAATTTAAAAGTTTTAAATTTAAAATTAGCTTTGGTTCTAAAGTTTTTTAAACTGAAAATTGGCCCCAGTTTTAATTTTTTTAACTAAAATTGCTAAGGGTAAATAATAAAAAACCACCGGTTTTTTGGCCGGTGGTTTTTTTTAATTTATTTTAATTATTGCAACTCACCACTTAGATCTGTAGTTGGAGTTGTTTTAGGACTTGGCTCTGGAGATGGTTTTTCCATAACTGCTGGCTCAGCATTCAGATCTACATTTTCAGAAGGTGCAACTTCGGACCCATTGTCGAGATTTTGATCAGTGATTGATGGAATCTGTTGATCTATTCCATTGGTCTGATCTTGTCCGCTAGCTTGACCTGCATCAGTTGCTGGCTCTTGGACTTTTTCAGCTTCAAGACTAATTCCTTTTTGTTCCATTAGCTTTTCTAGATCTTCAATTTTTTGGTTCACGATGACATATTCATCGGATCCAGCTTCAAGAAGAACGAGTGCTCTTTGGTAGGAAATTCTAGCTTCTCTGTAGGCATCTGGTTGGTCTACCTTTTCCAAAATTAGAGCTAAATTGAAGTGTGATCCAGCTAGATCAGGTTTCAAGTTTATAGCTTGAGACATGATATTTATAGCTTGCTGGTAATCTTCTTGAGCAGCAAAGACTTGAGCTAACTCTATTCTGAGTGCTGGGTCATTTGGATTTGTCTCAATAGCCTTGACGTAAGCTTGAATCGTCCAATCAGCAGCATCTGCTGACACTCCAATCATATTTTTATATATTTGAGCTAAGCTTATCCAGTTTTGTGAGTCTAATGGATCAAGAGTAGTAGCTGCTTTTGCTTCTCTGACTGCTTGCTGAATAAGTGAAGAAACTTGTTTCTTCTCTTCTTCAGTAATATCAGCCTTGTTTGAAAGAGCAACTGCGATGACCATGTTTGTTGAAGCGTATCTTCTTCTAAATAAATCTAAATATGGGTTTAGGGCAACTGCTTTTTGTTGAAGCTCATAAGACTTTATTACTTCATTATTAGCTAAAGCTTTTGAAGCATTGGCCATTAGTATATTTGCTGCATAGACTCTACCAACAAAGTAAAACATAGTAACTGCTCCAGCTAATCCGAGTCCTACGGACAAGATGAGTGGAAGTTTCATTGTTTTTGATGGCGTGCTGTCAAACTCAACTTTATTTAAAATTTTGAATTTTAAAGTTAAAAGTTGTAACAAAGGCAGTCTGTGTTTTTCATTAGCTATTAAAAATGCAATTGCTATTGCCTGAATTGTTAACATAATTGTGTTAGCAGGTAATAAGAGCTGTAACAATAAAGTTGAAGCAATCATGTAGTAAATAGGCTTACTAGAAATAAGCGACCTCTTTCTTAGCTTTGCAAACTTCACAACAAAGAATACCCATGCTGCCAAACCTATTGTTCCTAAGGTAGTCAAAATTGTTAATGGGAACATTGCTGCTTGTGAGAATACCTCTGACCATTGAGGTGTGCTGTTTGCCCACAGTGGTTTGAATGTTGCATATGCATTACTATAAGCACTAGGACCTACGCCGATAAGCGCAGATCTTGGATTTTTAAGTGAATCCAACATGACTGACCAGCCACTGTTAAAAGATGGCAGAGTTAAACTTGTATCTTTTCCTGGAAGTAATGACCATGCAAAAATTCCTGAGCCAATAACTAAAATTGGAAGAGAAATAGCAAAAAGCTTACTCACTTTTTTTTCTGAAATAATACTTGCAACAGCTCCGACAAGTGTAACTAATAAAACTTGTAGAGCAATGAATGAAGACCCGGCAATATTAAAGACTAGACTGGTTGGAAAGCTGGTGCCGATTAGTTTATTTACTAATTGAGCAGGTCCAAATCCGATCATTTGTAAAACTGTTGCGACCACTAAAACTACGCCTGTCAGAACCATGCCTTTAATAAATTGCGATGTAGAATCTTTGGGGATGAGAGATCCGCCTATAATTGCTATCAAAGTGGCTGAAATATAAATTCCACCCATGCCGAGCAACGCTTCAATTGGATAGCTAGAGGTAAAAAATGTTGAAGCTACGACTGCTAGTCCAAAGAAAAAAAGTGAACTGGTAATTGGACTAATTGTGATTTTAACTGAACCTTGTTTCAATGATTTGATAACAAAAAATAGGATCATCAGTATGCTACTAAAGAACAATAAATATGTTTTTGTATGATCAATAAAACTATCGGTGAGCGGAACTACCAATAAAACTGATAGAAATGCTGTTGCCATGGCCGACCACAGGGCTACCTGCTTAAAAAGCTGATGTGTTTTCATAATTTGTTCTCCTTGAACATACTTTATAATCACTTTCCATTTAACCCTAGTGTCAGACGAATGTAAATAGTAGTATATAGATATGAAGAATCGCGGATTTACGTTGATGGAAGTTTTGATTGTGGTAGCAATACTAGCAATTTTAATGATCTTGGCAATTTCGTTGATACCTAGACAACTTGAAAAAGTTAGAGATGGTGAAAGAAAGAGTGACCTGCAAAAAATTAAAATTGCGTTTGAAGATTTTTATAACGACAATGGTTGTTATCCTCAGGCAAATGTTCTACAAAATTGTGGAGGAGTTTCGCCATCTAGCCATGAACTAAGCCCATATTTACAAAAAATTCCTTGTGATCCTAAAGACCAAAGCTATTATTTATATCTTCCACATGACAACACTGGTGGAGCTGGAACTTGTGACGGTTTTAGGGTCTGGGCAAATTTAGAAAAAAATGAAGATCCAGTTGTGGTTCAATTAAAATGTGATGGAGATATTGGTTGTGGTGCTTTTGAAGCCTTTGGATCTGTAATTGGAATAAAAGCTTTGCAATACAATTATGGCGTTTCTGAAGGAGTGCCAATCTTAAATGGTAACTATGGGGACGACATACATCCTGGATTAAACAATGGATTCTGTTGCGCTGGCGTGTGCAATGCCTGGAGTATTGGTTTGGGAAATTGTTTTGACGGACCATATGTAGACTCTACTGAATGTGTAGCAGTGAGTTCGTGTACAAATTAGTTGGAGATGGCCAAAAGATATATAAGGCTTAAATATGAAAAAGAATTATTTTGGTTTTACCCTGATCGAGCTTTTGATAGTCATTGTGATTTTGGGAATTTTATCAGTAATTGGTTTGGGCGCATTTACTTCGGCTCAGATGAAATCTAGAGATTCAAACAGAAAAAGCAGTTTGAGCGGAATCGTGACAGCTCTGGAAGTTTATTACAACGATCACGGAAGCTATCCAATTGGAGATGCTTTGGGAAACATTGAGGGCTGTGGAGTTGGTGGCACAAGTGCTTGTAGCTATGGCTCAATTTGGCAGGACGATAAGGGTACTACTTATATGGTACAGATTCCTGAAGATCCAGGTGCCAATGAATTTTTCTATGATTCAGATGGAACGAGTTATATGATCTATGCTCGCTTGGAAAATGTGAATGATGGCGCGGTGCCAATGTTTGGTGGCGCTCCAGGAGTTTATTCTGCAGTTTCGGCAAAATGTGGAGGCGAGGGCTGTAACTATGGAGTTGCAAGTAGTAACATTACATTAGGTTCAGCAATAGCTGATTAGTGGAGTTAATTTATACCCAGAAAGGGCTCAAGTGAAAAATAAAAAAACTTTAAACAAGGGTTTTACTCTTATAGAACTTTTGGTTGTTATTTCGATTATTGGAGTTTTAACAGCCTTGCTACTTTCTAATTTTGTAGGAATTAGAGGAAGAGCAAAAGATACCAAACTTAAGGGAGATCTCGAACAACTCAAAACTTCCATGAGATTATATTATAACGACAATCAACAATATCCAGCTAGCGCTAGCAATACTTTTTCTAGTTGTGGCGGAGCAGCTTGTTCTGCTGGCGATGAATTTAATGATGGAGCAGGAGGAACTGTTTATATGAAATCATTGCCAGAATATACAGAATATGTTCAGACAGATAGTGGCGATGGTTTTTATGCAGGCGTTGTTTTGGAAAATGCATCTGATGCAGATATTGCAGATAGTGCAGCAGAGTGTGGAATTGCTGGAACAGCAGACACTTTTTATGTTTGTGCTAATTAGTTAAATAATTAAATTTTTGTACTCAGCTGGTGAGTTAGGCGAGTTATTAGCTCAAAATATTAATATCCATAAACCTTTTAAAATGTTTTTTATCAAAGGTGTGAATTTCTTTTATTAAGTCATTTTTCATAAGAACGTAGCTATAAGCATCTTCAAAATCTACATTTTTATCTTCATAAACGTACAGAGCCGAAAGTACTAATGCTTTTTGGTCTATGAGCAATTTATCAAGGCTAAGGATAGGAATAATCTTATTTATGACATCGGTTTTGGCGAGTTCATAATAGCCTTCCAACACATAAACTAATTCACTAACGATACAAACATTGGTTTTTGCCAAAATTTTTTGATCTCTTATATTTTTAATAATACTTTTGGCTTTTTTACTAAGGTTGGGGTTTATTTCATCAAAAATAAGAAATCTAAGAAATATATTAGTATCTATATATACGATTGATTTTTGAATATTATTCATAAGCTTGAGAGGCTGTTTTTTTTGCTTTTATCTTTTTTGCATGGTCAATACTTGATGGGATTGATTTTCCTTTAGTATTGATACTTGCATATAAATCCATAACATCAGTTTCTTCTGGTAAGAGCTTGATGGTAATTGTCGTATCGGAATGAGAGATAATAACTCTATTCCCCACATTTAGGTTAAGATGTTCTCGGATCGATGTTGGAATAGTAATTTGGCCTCTACCAGTTACTGTGGCAATGTTTGTCATATCTGCATATTATCAATTATGCATACAAAATGTCAATATGCAGAATTTATTAAGCGAACTGCTTATGCTCAAAAAATTCTATTTTAGTTTTAGTTCACTATCCACCAGTTGAATGAGACGTTGGCTGTGGTTGGAGAGTCAAATCCAACGACGAACTCGCCTGCTTGGTTTGCAGTTGGTGTGTTAACATTTGGAACCTGTGATTTGACATAGAGTACTTGATTATTGGTACTGCCGACAGCTGTGACGTAGATCATGGATTTCTCGGTTATCAGGGATGACTTGATTTTTACAGCATCTGATCCAGATTCAATCGTAGCTTTTCCTGAAGTTTTTTCAGATTGGAGCTCATTAATTGCTGATGATCCTAAATCTTCACTACCTATACCAACGCCACCGGCAAACTCAGCACGTCCTTGAGCAGAGAACGTAGCAACAGGAGCGCCAACTTCGTTGATAATTTCAAATCTAGATTGTTTAACTTCTCCAGTTTGAGTGTCCACACCTGCAACTTGAACTTGAAGTGGGTTGCCAAAGTCTGTTGGTTCGATGAGATTTGCTAGGAGTGTGCCACCGACTTTAACATCGCCGGTTGCTTCAAAATTGCCATTAACTGTAACTTTTCCAGAATCATCTATGATTACTAATCCAGCTAAAAGATCAATAGAACCTTGTCCAGATGGCTGAACTTTCAAGATTTGGTTATCTGGATCTGGAGTAATGTAGGCAATGACGCCATTGGTGATTTGAGTGGTGCTATCGCCTGATCCGATTACAACTCCGGTGCCCGCAAATATGGAATTACCAACTGCTAGAGAATCAGAGATATAGCCAGCGCCATTAACTTTGAAGTATTTTTCGACATACATGGCTGTTGCGGTGAGAACAACGTCATCTTGAGTAAGAGAGAGTTCTTCGAGAGTTAAATCAAGATCGGTTATATCTATTACTTCAAGTTGGGTGCTATTTACAGTTGCGTAGAGCTCACCCATATATGTTGCAGAAGCTGTGCTGTTGTTTTGACCAGTGAGAAGATCGAGTAGACCTGGTTTTTGTAGTGAAGTTGCAATCTTATTTTCGAAGTCGTAGATATTGTTTGCATATAGTGTTCCAGACACGGTGGCGTTGACGATTTCGGCGGTGTTAGCTTTGACGCTTTCTAGTTGAGCGATACCAGCTTCAAGAGCAGTGATTCTGGCAGAAGTTACGTCAATGTTAGTTGCAGAAATTGAAGCAGTATCAACTGAGTCTGCGGTTAATTTTCCAGAAATAGAAGCAGTTAAGGTATTTAATTCGTCAGAAAGTAAGGTTCCAGTTTCAACAGTTTTAGAAGTGATATTTGTTGCAGAAATAGTAGCAACATTTAGTGTTCCAGATATAGTAGCGTCTTGAGCTAACAAGCTACCCAATGAGGTTTCTTTTGCAGTTAGTTTATTGGTTTTGATCTCGTTTTCAACATTAATGTTAGTTGAATTTAGAGTATCTATATTTGCTATTGGAGAGATTAGTTGCTGATTAACTGTTAACACATCTGCATTTAAATTTTTGACATATGCAATTCCAGCAGTTATATTTGCTGAAATTATCTTTGAAAAAGCTCCAATTTTTTCAATTATAGTATTTGAGGCAGTATTTTTAAGTGTGTAATTATCTTCTTGTCCCTGAATTTGAAGATCGCCAGTAGATGTAAAGTACATATTTGGGTCATACCACGATGGATAGACCATTACTCTGATTTTAGAGGTGGTATTAGCATTAAATGATTCCAAAGCATGTCCAATTATATATCCGGCCTCTGTAGCTTTTACGGCAACGCCAGGAATATTTGAACTTGTTAGAGCATCTCCCTGTTTTATTGCTCCATTAATGTTTGAAACTTTGGTATTGATCTGTCCAGTAAGACCAACTAGAACGTTTATATCTTCATGATGAGCATCACATTCTTCCTGCATATTCTCTGGACATATTGATCCGTTACCAACAAATCCTGGAGTGTCCGTCACAACTCCTAGCAAGTGTTTGTTGTTAACCGCTTTTTCTACGCTATTAGATGTATTGTCTGAAATAGTAATTAAATCACCAAAATCTGGTCTGTTTGATTGATCATTAACCAAAAAGTATTCTGCATAGTCAGTTCCAGATGTGGTATATGTAACTTGATTGTCAGTTGCACTTCCTTGTATTTTTCCTCCAATTGTAGCTGAGTGACTAAATCCAACAAAATACATGCCGGTTGCAGTTGTTGCAACGTCCAGTCTAACAAGTAAACCATCGGCAGTGTCGGTTGTGTTTGTGTTTCTAATTCGAGAAATGTAGGTAGTGGCTTCTGAGCCAGAAACATCGAGCAAGAAGGCTGGATTGGTGCTGCCAATTCCAACATTGCCACTTTCATCAATAAGAAATGGAGTTGTATCTAGGGCTACTGCGTCATTGACTCTAAAAGAAGCTCCAGTTCCAAGGTTATTAACGAGAAGCGCATTGCCAACACCGTCGTTGGTAATTTCAAGGACAGATTGATCGAAGGCAATATCGTTGGCGTGAAAAAATGCGAGTGAGTCTGTTGCGGTCACACCAACATTAGAATAAGCATAAAGCCCTCGACCAATTCCAGTGGTTGATTGATTAATATATAATCCATCAGCAATGCCTAAATTCGATATTTCAACAATATCTCTATCAAAGGCAGAGTTAGTTACAGCAAACTTAGCAAGTCCAGCAGCAGCGACAGCATTTGCACTTGATCGAACATAAAGACCAAAATTTGTTCCTGTGGTACCATTATCAATATCTATACCATATGAACTTCCATAGTTATTAAGATCTATGCCAGTTCCTGCGCTGTCATTCTGTATTCTAACAATATTTTGAGTATTTAGAGCGTTTGAAGAAGTAAAGTTCACAAGATTGATTGAAGCAGTTGCGCCAACAGCAGTGGATACGTATAAAGCTTCATCGGCTCCAATAGTAGATATTAAATTTAGTTGTTCTTGAGATGCATCATAGAAGAATGAAGCACCAGCAGTATTTCCGCCAAGAGCCAAATCATCAGTTGTTGAAGTTAAATAAGTGAAAGTGCCAGCATCTGTAAACAAGCTAGCACCTGCTTGAGCTGCCCATGAAACAGTTCCACTACCATTGGTTGTTAGTACATATGTATTTGTTCCATCAGCTGTTGGGAATGTATAAGCAGAGTTAATGTTTAATGAATCAACACTAGCTGTACCAGCAACGTCTAAAACAAATCCAGGAACAGTAGTTCCAATTCCAACTCTGCCAGCAGATTTATCTAAATATAGATCATCTGTAAAGAATGCAATGTCACCGTTGGCTGTGCTGTCAGTTCCAAAGTTTAAGATGTTTCCAGTTGTATCGTATGATATCGTTCCTTCATCTGTTAAAGATGTACCAATGTGAGCGGTATTTGGACCCAAAAATATATCTTGCCATCTAAGAGAAGTAGATCCTAGTGTATAAGTATCATCGACAGAAGGTAAAATGTTGCCTGTAACACTTATATCACCTCCAGAAGGGATAATTGTTAAATCACCTCCTGAATTGGTGGTAAAACCTGTATAAACAGATCCGTCTGTATAAGTTAGTCTTAATTGTTCTCCAGATGTTGCAAGTGAATCTACTCTTGCATCTGGACCAAGGGTTCCTACACCCAGATTTCCAGCAAAGAGTGCTGAGCTACCACCAGCAGCTGGATCAACATAATAACTAGAATTTGAGTTGTCAACAAATCTTTCACCGTACACATAGCCATCATTTGCCACTCTAAATTTGGTTACTCCTGAAACTGAGGCAGTAATAATGTCTTGATCACCAGTCTCGTTAAAGATTGAGAGGGCTTTGCCTTTTACGGCACCTTGGACATCGAATTTTCCAAGAGGGGTGGTGGTACCAATTCCAACATTGCCGTTGGGATTGATATACATATCGGCACCATTATTGGCTGCGTCAAAAAATATTGCAGTTGATTGGAGGGTTATCAGGGCGAGACTGTCAGTCGAAGGAGCGGTAACACTCATTTGGTTGATGGAATTGTCATAAATTAAGCCTAAATGATTGGCGCCAAGGCTACGAAAATTGATGGCGTGACCACTGCCGATTGTCATACCAAAGCAGTCGTCGTCTGAGGTGGTAATATTGTCGATACCGTTCATACATAAATAACGATCACTTGAGGTGGAATAGGCGGTAAATACAGGGAGCAAATTAGTAAAAGTCTCTCGCTCAGTATAGGCAACAAATTGAGAAGCAGTGTTGGCACCGTTGGTGGCGTCGTGAAGCCTAAAACTAAGCCGCCCAGCCTCGACCATAGTACCACCAGCATCCTGAAGATATGTGCTGGTATAAGCGCCTATTCCAGTGGAACCCGTACCGGAAGTTTTACGTGATGTTCGAAACATTTCGACTTCGGTGTTGGCGGATACAAAAGTCTGGCTTATTTCTAGTGTTGCTGCTGGAGTCGTCGTCCCAATCCCAACATTCCCAGCTCCATCTACAAACAATCCAGTAGTACCTTTAGGATTAAGAGCAATACTTCCAGTAGTAGCACTACCTAATACTAATGGAGCCATATTAGTAGTAGATAAAGTACCTTCTCCAGTTAAATAAGTAGCAACATTAGCAGTGGTACCACTGATAGAAGCAGTAGGAGTACCACTATTCATTCCAGTAACTTTAAACTTAGCAGAAGCAGTAGATTGTCCACCAATTAGTAAATCAACAGTACTATTCTTTGGATAGAGAATACCTGCTCCTTGAATCCAAGGAATACTTGAAGCAGCAGCAGCTGCAGGATCTGCCCAAGTAACAGTTCCAGAACCATTAGTTGAAAGAACATAGTTAGCTGTTCCATCAGCAGTTGGGAAGGTATAGGCAGAATTAATAGTTAGTCCTGCTAAGTTTGCTACTCCAGCACTTGAAATAGTACTGAGTGGAGTTCCACTACTATTTTGCCACTCTTGAATATTAGCTGTACCAGATGGGCCACCCTTGAGTACTAAACTTGTTCCACCTGCATAAGTTGCTGCAAATGTTGCTCCAGGAGCTGAAAAATACCCGGTGGATAGCACTTCTCCGAGCCCGTTAGGATTAAAAATTATGTCTCCATTTGAGCCAGAACTGGTTTTAAGGGTTAAAGCCTGTGCCTCAATTGAGAAAGTTCCAGTTGTTGCTTTCAAAGTTGGAGAGACTTCACCCAAGACAACTTGGCCAGCGCCATCCATGAACAGTATTGAATTTGTAGTTGCAGCCCCGGTGGCGCTGATTGGATACCCTTGGATGGTCTCAGAGTTTAGGGCGTAGGCCACAGTCTTGATACTTTGTCTTGGCGTAAGAGTTTCAGCTGCGACCTCGACCTCGAGCCATACATTGGAGTTCTCGGTGAAGACATTCTCCGTAATCTCGGCACCACAGTCGTCGCCTAGGCCAACATTGAAAATACCATCTTGATCTGGAGTAACACTACAAGTGCTTGAGTTCCAGAGCAAAACTCCGCCACTTCCCGGGCCCGTGTCATACAAACGGAAAGCCATATTTGTAGCACTGGTGACTGGATTTTGAGCAGTATCGGTTAATCTACCCTGGAAAGAAAGCTCTCTGTTCGGTCTAACTGGTGTGGATGGATATGCTAATAATTCGGCAGATTGTTCAATAAATTGGCTGTATCCAAAGTATCCTAGTCCCAAGAAGAAAAGAATAAACATTGCAAAGTTAACATATGGTAAAAATGATTTTGTTTTTCTTTTTGAGCTAGCTAACAATTTTTCTACAGTGCCAATCTTCAGATTGGAATAATAATTATTTTTGATTTTCTCGTCTGTATAGTTCTTTTCGCTAAATAATTTTGGAAATGGTAATAACCAGCGTTTGCCCTTTTTTTCTTGAGAAATTTCTGCTTCTTCATTTTTGATGACTTTTACATGGTCTTTAAGTTTCAGTACGATATTGTGATCTGCACCAATTATTTTTACAGGCGCAGTAACTGGCACGTTAGTCACTGGTGAATGTCTGGAATCACCTAAATACAGATTATTAAGCCATAATGCAACATTTTTGAGATCACCTCTTTTTTCAGCCCAGGCGGCAAACTGAGAAATACTAACAATTTTTCTCTTAATACTGTTCTGTTTGAGGTCTTTTGCCTTCTGGTACGAAATAAATTTCCCCAAGTTTTCTTGAGTAATAACACTTGTCAGTCTCAGGTCTCCAGTAAAAGCAATAAGCTGAGAAATATCACTCTTATAATTTTTAATTGTGGATTTGCTACTTTCATCAACCTCAAGGCTAACTAAAAAGTCATCAAGTTGATAACTAGCTAATTTTTCCCCATGCAAACTGCCCAGTTTCATACTTTCTTCGGTTTTAACCCCAGAGGAAATTGCCTCATTTTTAGATTTGTCGCCGTTAGTCTTTTTCCCAAACAAACTTTCTACGTCTGAAATCCAGAAAGAAACATTTTCAATTAGTTTTTCATTTTCTGCCCAGGCTGCAAACTGAGCAATACTAATCAGCTTTCTCTTGACACTCGAAGCCTTTAAATTTTTTGAAAATTGATCCTTCACAAACTTCTTGATATTTTCTTGAGAAAATAGGGCAGTAATTTTTTTTGCTTCAACAAGAGAAATAAATTGTGAGATGTCACTTCTGTAATTTTTTATGGTTGAGCTGGATTTGTTCTCAAATTTGAGAGAGCCAAGAAATTGATGCAAGAATATGTCGGTTTGGAAGGGAGTAAAGTTCTCAATGTAGCGTCTAATCAAGATGGCGGTGTTAGAGCCTAGTTTTTCAGTTTCAATGAATTTTTCCAGCTCAGACATCGTCCAAGAGCTGTAATCTTTTTTGTGTTGAAGAAATTTGATAAAAGAAACGGTGGTTTCTTCGCCCAGTGCTGTAGATACGTTTAGACTTTCCAAGTATGTGGAAAATGTTTCAATTATGCTGGTTATATATTTTGCTTGGACAGTCATTAAATATTTAAGTTTGTACCAGATTAGTTAGACTCATTAGATGAGCTGTTATTCAGTTTAGATAACTTGAGGTACAAGGTCAATACCTCAAGAATACTCGATTGAGATGTCAATGATCAGTCCTAGTGTTTTGCGGTAAATAAATGCCAAATTTTGTACTCATTTGTCTCATTCTCTAAATATCAAAATATATCAGGATTTTGGTCTTGTTTCGCTTCTCTTGGGAAGTTTGTGATTTATATACTATATATACATTAGAAAAATCTCGTATGTAAATATATGTAAAAACTTGATACTATGTGAAGTGAAAACTAAACATTAAAGTTAATGACATCTCTACAAGGCAGGGAATAAGAATTGACTAGTTAAATGTTGATAACTTGTTAGCATTTTGAAGATTCGGTGCAAAATTGTGGATAAATAAAAACTTTGAGATATAAAAACAACATATTTATATTATTGCAAAAATTTAAACAATGAAAAAAAACACCCAAAAACTATTACTCTCTCTTTATTATAATCCAAGTTCTTTGCCTGTAGATATACGAACTAAAAGCGAATCTAATTATTATAGACCCAATACTGCAAAAGATGAAAATCAAGTTGTTATAGAAAGTAATTTGAACAGGGAAAAATTGGGTTCAGGTGGCGGTAGAATTAAACTTTCGAACTTAAATATAGTACTTTCCGATCTAACTGAGGGTGGAAAACGATCGCTATTACATGTTTTAAAGAGGAGCGGTCTAATTAATTCTGAAAGAGTGCTCGGAACAACTTCAATAGGTATAACTCAGCACGGCATTAAAGCATTGGAGGATCAATTTCCGGCTTTATCTTCGAAATGGGACGAGTGGCAAGGCAGCTGGGATTGTCTGGTGTTTGTTAAGGCTCCTAAGAGTGATAAACAGTTCAGGTACTTACGGGCTTTACTAGTTGCTGAAGGTGCCGTTTCTATTAGTCGCGGAGTTTATGCCTCTCCGTTTTCATTTTCAGAAAAGGTTACTCAAGAGTGCGAGCAAATGTACAGGGATTCTATTTTAATGTTTTCGGTGGGCAAATGGAAAATAGCTTCGCTTAGAAGTCTTATAATTGATAAGTACGGATTACTAGACGCAGTGGAGTCTTACTCTGGAATTAGCGACGATGTATCTAGATTGCTAACGACATTGCATACAGACAAAAGATTTACAGATAGGCATAAAATTGACTTAAATTTGGTATATGATCGTTTGATCGACATTTTAATGGAGGATCCGGGTTTTTGTGGACACTATTTTGATGAAGTTCCGAACGTAAAAGAGATTCTTTCTAAGTTAAATTTCATCATTTCTACTTATTGAATCTATTTTTCATCTGCACCGACTAGAAATCATTTTCAACAATTTTCTTAATTACCCAACACAAAGACGAATCTCGTTGGTTAAGTTACCAACATAGGAATTTATCATTTATTGTGCCAAAATGGTATCTATTTTCGGGTGTAATTTATTTTATAAATATTTTGATGAATAAAATATAATTTTATATACTTATAGTCTAACAAATAGTAATGCGTTAATAATCTACCAGATGGTGCGGGAATAATTCTTGAATTATGCAATAATAAAATATTGTGTTTAAACCTGTACAATAATTATACGGATATAGTCTAATTAGGCGAATTAACTACGAATATGAGGAGTTTATATCGATTAATGGCTACGAAGCATCTAAGTTGGCTCATTCATAAGTAAGATGGTGGATTGGTCTAATTAATTATATAAAGCCCATTTTGAAGCAATCAATGTTTTTATAGGATTTTGCTATTAAAGAGTCAATATTGATCAAAAAGTATCTATGAATCTTTGAGGTTGTTTTTCTTAATATTTAATTAGTTGTGTCGTTTAAACCTATTTTTTGGAGAACCTACAAAGCATCAATATTATTTACATCAATTTTTGAAGTACCGGCAAAGCTTCAATGTTGTTTGCTAGCTACGTTAGTCAATTCTGAAGCGTAGATAGAGTTAATATATTGTTTACCAATGGTTATTAATCTATTTGGGTGGTCAATCTTACATTTAATTAGTTGCTTGTGTGCTGGTTATTTTGCAATCAAAGGTTTGCTGAAATGGTTTGAATTTAAGGGTGACTGCGAAGTGCTTTAACTAATTTTCTTTAAACATCTCTTTATAGAGTTCGTTAACGTCCTTCATTGCTATCTTTAAGCTCGTTCTTTCTTGCGTAACGTCGATTTCTTCTAAGCTAAGTTGAGATCCTTCTCTCATCCAAACAAAGCCGTTTTTGCTCACCTGAATTTGATACTTGTTCGGTTCTAGGAAAGCAGAGAAGTAACCCTTGCTGTTGGTGGTTACCAAGGCAATAAGTCTACTTTTCTCTAGATCGTTGATTCTAATTATCGCGTTCTCGACTGGAGATTCGTTAGTATTGACAACATATCCTGACAAGCTTGGTCTTTTCAGTGATTTTAGAGCTTTTTTAAGTAAAATAAATGCGTAGAACATTAGCACCACCAGGTTTATTACGGTTGGATAGAAGATTGTTATGATGACTGATATGGTGAGTAGTGGCCAGAATAGATTAATAAACCTGATTTTTTGAATAATTCTTCTCAAAGTTTTCTTTAATGATCTGTTCTCATGCGTTTCTGTTAATTTGTCGACTGGGATTAAAAAAAGTTGTTGAAAGTCACTTGATGATACTTCAAAAACCTCTCCTCGATAAAATTCTTGTACTGTTAAGTAGGAAGGTCTTTGCTTTTCTGTAGGGAATTTAAAGTCTTGATGACTTACGCTGATAATATATTTTCCCTTTGGAAGTTGAGCTCCCTGATAAATTCCATTAACATCCGTAACTATGGTTGCAATAATTGGGTGGTTTATGCTCACCTCGGCTGAAGTTATGGTTAATAAAGCAAAGGCAACAGGAGCATTCGTGTCAGAATCATAGACAATTCCTTGAGGTTCTTTGGGTGGTAAGAGCCCGAGAGCTTGGAGGATTTTTACGATGAGTTGCCATGACATTTGCTCACCAAGTTGAAGTAGAAGAGTCAAAAAACTAAAAATTGGAATAACCGCGGTGGCTACCAATGTTCCAGAAGGTGCCAAGAACTCCGTTGTTTTTAGAATTGCTGCTCGTATAATCTCTGGAGTCTGAGAAATTATTGCAACAATTGATTCAGGAAGTAGTTTTTCTATTTCTTTAATGATTATTACGACAATTTCATCAAGAGGTATGATCGGTATTTTAATAATTGGAGTAGGCGGTGGTGTTACCCAAGGTGTGGGCGGTGCAGATGGTTGTGGTGTTGGTAAAACTCCAGGAGAAGGAGTGGGCGTTGGTGTCGGACTTGGCGTTGGTGTAGGTGTTACAGTAGGAGTCGGTGTTGGCGTAGGAGGATAGATAATATATTCTTGAATAATTAAAATTTTTAAATCCGTGATAATGCTGATATTTCCAACCGAATCAGTAATAACGAAGTTTAAAGTGATGATTTCATCTCTTGGTAATATGCCTAGTTGAAAATTCCAATTACCGCTTCCGTCAATTGTAAAGTTAATGATTTGATCTGCTTCTCCAGGTATCGACACGGTCACTTTGACAGTCGAGTTGCTTTCTCCAGTTCCAATAAATTCTGGAGAGTTGTCCTCTAGCTCAATTGGGTCATCCGGAATTGATCCAAGATCTTGTGCGGAGATACTTGTAGAAATTGGTCCAATCGAAGTAATGATGAAACTTGGTGCAAGGGTGTCAATATTAAAACTCCAGGTCGCTGAGTTATTATGGTTTCCAGCTGCGTCAAAGACATATATTGCCCAGGTATGAACACCATTATTAATAGATGCAGTTGGAGTAAGTGAGTACTGTCCAGATCCAGAATTATAAACGAGAGCATAATATGAGTTTGAGGTGCTTGAGGTAGGAATATTGTTATATAAAATAGAACCATCTAAATAAACTTGGTAATAACTTATTCCCACGTTATCAGTAGATCCTTGCCAAATAAATGTAGGAGTAGCATCGTTAAGCAGGGTATCATCTTCTGGAGATATTAATATTGGAGCGGAGGGGGGAATAATATCTGGGACAGTTGCAGTAACAATGGCATTCCTAATTTTTGGATTTGTTTCTAGTGTTTCTCCTGGAGCGACTCCACCTACTTGAGCAAACGTTTGTGGTGTGTTTAAAAATGACGTTCTTGAAATAAGAACAGACAGTAAAAGAAACAAACCAAATATTAGAAATCCTGAAAGATTATGAGAATTTTTTTTATTAAAGTTGTAGAGTGTCATCTTGATCACTCTCTTTAGAACTTGAATTTTTAATTTGATTCTCAAGCTCAGCTATTCTCTTTCTATCCATATCTCTTCTATGGTTGAGATGTTTTTTAATTGAAAGCGCTAAAACTACAAGGATTAATAGAGTAGTCAAGATAGCAATAACGAGTTTGATAGGTAGCAACCAAAATTTACTACTGGCGACAACTATAGATCCACTGCTTCCATAACTCATAGTTAATTTTGCTGTGTAAGGTCCGAATCCCCAGATTCTTTGCCATTTACCTTCAAAATCTCTACTAGTTAGTGGAAAAACATTTTTTGATCCAACTTGAATGTCATCTACTTTTTTATTTAAGAGGTTGAAAACTTCAACGTTCATCTGAGGGACGATGTGAACATCTGAGTTGTTTTCGATTGTGTATGAAAATGGAACTGGACCATATTCGGTAAATGTTGGAAAACTGAAGTTTCTAATATATGCTTCTTCATTTATATCACCATCAACAATCACATAGATGAGCGTACCAACTCTTTGATTAACTGCTGATTGAGAGTCTTCTTGGAGTTCAAAATCATTAGTTAATTGACTTGGCTGGTGTAAAACCATAGCATAATGACCTCCAGGAAGCGCGTCCTCAGGTATCTCAATTAGAACATTTAGGCCAATGGTTTGATTTGGTTCAATTGTATTTTCTGTTGGAGCGATTGTTAGCCAAGATGCCAAACTCCATCTATTTGAAGACACGTCATCAATAGCGATTGGTGTTTCACCATCGCTACTTAAGATAAAATCTTGGGCTCTTGTTGTAACATTGACAGTTTTTTCTGACAAGTTTCTAACTCTTAATTGGACTTGGAGTTTTTCTCCTGGTAATGCTTTAAGGCTATTGTCTTCGCCAATTCTTGGAGGGATTGCAGTTAGTGTTACTTGGGTTTGTGCGGTAGTTTTTGACTCATTTAAAGGTGCAATCTCAGTTTCGGTTGCTGGCTCTTCAAGTAGAGTGGGCATTGGTAATGCTTTGTCATCTTGAATAAACATTTCTTCTGGAACTTGAGCCAAAACAGAGGGTATTTCTAGAGAAGGTAGTCTAAATGCGAGACCAGTAAATAAAACTGCTGAAGCAACAAAAACAGATGTTAGTTTTTTTGATGAAAGTTGTTGGGCAGTTTTCATGGTTTAGTTTCTCTTTTTATTAAAATGTTGCTGTTGCTGTATAAGTAATTGCATTCTCATATTCTCCGGCTGATTGAGTGGCTGAAATTATTGCTCTGTAGCAGACGTAAAGGTTGTGTGTGTCGGCAACAGTACTATTACTAAATATTGTTTGAGCTGTTTGACTATTTTCGTTGTCTGCAAATTGTCTTGCACAATACACTCCGGAACAACCACCGGCTGTGGAATCCCATTCGAATGGTGCTGTTAGACCAGTAGTGTTAACATTGTCTAGAGAATATCCAAATCCTTTGATTGCGGCAGATACCCATTCATCTTCTACAGCATGAGTCATCGTCGTTGTATCTCCGCGAGAGTCAGGAATACAATCCCCTCCAACATTATCTCCAACACAAGTTTCAGCATTTCTACCCATTTGGTCATTTGCCAATGCAGTTACAACATAACCATTAGCTGCATTTGTCGAAACAGAAAGTGCTTGTGCGGCATCTGTAAATAATGAGATAGAAAGCTCACCAAGTGGAACAGCCGCTGCAGTAGTAGTAACATCAGTTGATTGACCACAGGCAGTCACACCACTTGCAATGCCACTTATTTGAAAAGTAATTTGAGGAGCAACTGAGGCTGTGACTCTGACTGCTTCGATAACTCCAACTGAAACTGAAGTTGAATCTCTAACTGCAAAAGTACTATCTAAGTGCTGGACAATGATTCTATATGTATCTGCAGCTCCTGTTGAATGAGCTACTTTTGGCGCAGGATTAATTACTGAATTAATTGTAATAGCACCATTAGTTGAGCCATCAAATGGAGAGCCAATTGCTCCAGTTCCAGAGTATACACATTCATAAGAATGATACTCTTGACTTCCAACAGTGATTGCTGAAGCCGTTGCTGTTCCTGCTACAAAATCATAAACGCCGTTTGCGTTTGATGGACAAGTAACGGTTGGTGCAACATTACCAAAATCAAATTGACCTGCGTCAGGAATTCCGTCTGATGCATTGGCGTTGTTTGATTCTGAAGGAATCAATATTCTAAATGTTCCGTTGGCAATGGCATTGGCAGTAGTAAATCTAATTGTTTGAGTTGCAGATTGAGTAGAAATAACAGCGTCATCATTATCTGCATCTCCTGAAAGTAAAACTGGCGTAATGTTGAATACTCCTGCTGAATCTATACTAGTAATTGTGTATATTCCCAAACTATTTGTATCTCCAATGGCAACTACGTCATCGCTTAGTAATTGGGCTGAGGTAGTAGAAGGGTAACTACCGGTGGTTGTTTTCAATAGTACTTGAGAAGATCCGATTGTATTGCCTGTTGTTAGTGCGCCTTTAAAAGATAATCTTGAGTTTGAGGAAGTTGCAGAAACACTAGATAAACTTGCTGATTGGCTTTTTTGATATATTCCACCAATAAACATTGATGATACAAGGAAAGTAAGTATTATTGACTTTTGAATGAATTTTTTTTCCATTGTTGTAAATATATTTCTCACCTAGAACGCTTCTGGCGATATATTTCCTTGTTTTAAGTTTATATGTATTGGTTATTACTTGCAATAACCACTTTGTTTTTTATGATTTTTTTATCTTTTTAATGTAAACAAATGTAATAATTATTCCTAATATAGCAACTAAAATAATTGAAAATGGAAAGGCATAAACGACCTCTATGTATTTAGAGGTTTGCTGTTGTTGCGAAAAATCATTTTCTAGGCTAACAATAATTTGATATGGACCAAGCAAAAACTTTGGTTTGTACGAAAAGGTTCCAGTTTCTGGTTTATCTGGGGTTATTCCAGGTCTTAATGCTCTTAGTTCTCTAGTGTTTGATCCGAGTATTACATCTGGATAAATTTCAAACTCTGAGATAGTGTCTTTTTTCCAGTTAAGTATCTTTGCACTTCCTGAGGCCGAAATTGACGAAATTGTTTCATTTTTTACTAACGGAAGAAATTCAATCCATCCAAAACTATCAATAAATTTTGGGGTTTTCAAACTGACAACTTTCAGAGCATTTGCAAGCTTACTTTCTTTAGAAACCAAAATCACTAGATTACTTCCTATACCACCGCTAATTTCAGATTTAGTAGAGTTGGTTCCTTGAAGACCAAAATTAGGAATATATTCCCCATTTTTGGAAAAAAATAAAATTGTAAGTGGATATTCTTTTTCAACAGCATCTTTTGGGACATCAATGTATAGAGTGAGCTGTGCTTTATTGTGTGCTGGAATCGAAAGTTCTTTGATTTCAGTTGTTCCAAAAGATATATATGGAAAACTTAGCTCATTAGAAATTATGGCACGACCAGTTTTTCCATCAGAGGAGAAATCTACGATTGATGGCATCACGACTATGGTTTTATCTCCGGTATTTTCTAAAACTACTGTGTGTTTTCGAGTCGTTCCTGGAGGAACTTGAAGGTAAGAAATTGGAGGTGAGACGCTCAGACTAATATTGGATTGAGCTAAAACTTTGGATTTAAAGTTGCCGCTATAGATAAAAGCCAATAAAAATATGACTAGGATTCTTAGAAATTTAAAATAATTAATTGTTTTCATTTTATTATTCCAGCGCCGGTTAATATCCGGGCTCGGTTACATATGCCGGTTAATATCCAGGCACGGCTACATAAATAATGCCAGTTTCGTAATTGCCACTGGCTTGACTATTGTTGATTCCTGCCTTGTAAGTAACTGTAGCTTGTCTTTGGTTGGCAATATTAACAGAACTCATCACTATTTGCATGCTGTCGGCAGTTTCTTTATCGGCAAAATTCTTATAATAAGTGCTGTCGATAAAGTTTGCAGGAATGTCATTACCTGTCATATTGTACCCAAATCCAGGAATAGATTGATTATTCCATACGCCAGCTACAACATGAGTACAACTTCCAGTGTTACAAGTAGTGTCAACTATTTCATCAGGTCCATTGGTAAGTCGAAGCGGATGAATTTCATATGCATATACGGAATAACCACCGGCTCCTCTACTAGTGACTGTTAAAGTATGAGAGTCAGTTGAGTGAACATTTGGAATTAGTTCCCCGAGGTTTACAAGTGTTTTAGAAATATCAAAACTGAAGTCATCTATTTGATAGATGTATTGAAAGCCACTTCCTACAAAATAACTCGAAGATCCATAAGAGCCATATGGTCCTGAACCAGTTTGTCCAACTGTATCAGTTACGTTATAGCTAGCACTACTTTTCTCTCCAGACGTGACATTAAAGTTTCCGAACTGAATGATCCAAGAATCTGAAGTCAGATTTTGGGCAAATGCAGGTTGAATGGCAAGAACGAACAAAAAAAGTCCAGAGGAAATGGCTAAAAGTAAAAATTTATTTTGCACGCTATTTATTTTTTTCAAGTATTTTGTCACTCTCATTTATTATGAGTGATATTTGATTTCTAGTAGTTTCCCTGCTTTCATCAGTATCTTTGACAACCATTTCTTCTAACATTTTTAGTTTTGGCTTGAGAAAAGTATAGATGAAGTTTTGCAATGTGTGTTCTTGGGTTGATAAGTGATTTATTGTAACTTCTTCCTTGTCTATAATAGAGTGACTGTTTTTGGCATCGTCATACTGTTTTTTGGCAAATAGAAAAAATAACAGCATCATAGGGATTGTTAGAATTGTTGCAACTTCAGCTGAGGTAATCGCAGTTTCAAGAGCGTAGTGAAATAATATTGTCGACATTGCAATGATGACAGCTGTTTGTTCTTTGCAACTCATAACTAAGATAAATAAGTGAATGTATGTGAATGGATAGAAGATTGATTCTGCGTTTCCAGTAGATCCCACGAGGAGTAGTATTGCAAAAGTAACAAACATTAGTTCGAGTGAAAAATTTATAGGTAAAACGTGCCATAATTTTGCTCTATTAAATTTTTTGACTATAAAATACCCAAGACTTGCAACGGAAAATGCCTGAAGAGAATACATTCTTAAGGACGGAGTTGAGATCCAAATATATGCCAACAGAACTGGCATCAATAGTAATAATGTATGTTTAGTTGTGGACATTATATTTAGTATAGCCTAGTAGATATGGTACGTGCAAATACATAGATGCGCGTTATAATTAGTGATCAAGTAAACGAGAATAAATCATGTACGATCAGAATAAAGTTGAGGAAAAATGGCACCAAATTTGGGAAAAGAATAAGCTTTTTCAGCAAACTGAGAATGGTGGCGCAAAAATTGGAGAAAATGGTGGTTCTGATGTGAATGATAGCGAGAATATTTACCTGTTATTTGCATTTGCTTATCCTTCAGGAAGTGGTTTGCATGTTGGTCATGTAGAGAGCAAGACTGCTTTGGATATTTTAGCCAGATATTACAGAATGAAGGGCAAAAATGTCTTTTTTCCAGTTGGTTGGGACGCTTTTGGTTTGCCAGCAGAAAATTATGCAATCAAGACTGGTGTGCATCCATCCAAAACTACCGTTAGCGCAATAGATACTTTCAGAAGACAAATCAAAAGAATCGGAATTTCTTATGATTGGGCAAACGAAATTGCAACCAGTCATCCAGAATATTATAGATGGACTCAGTGGTTATTTTTACAGATGTACAACAAGGGCTTAGCATATCAAAAAGATGGCAAGGTAAATTGGTGTCCATCATGTCAAACAGTTTTGGCCAATGAGCAAGTGGTCGAAGGCTTATGCGAGAGATGTGATTCTCAAGTCGAGCAGAAAGATATGCGACAGTGGTATTACCAGATTACAAAATATCAGGATGAGTTGATAAGCGGATTAGATGATGTTGATTGGCCGGCAGCAACCAAAGCTCAGCAGTTAAATTGGATTGGAAAAAAGACAGGAATTAACATTACGTATAAGGTTGAGGGGGTAGACAAAGCCGATGGTGCTTCCAAGTCCGGTGGCGCTTCCAAGGCCGGTGGCGCAGAACAGGCCGGTGGCGCAGACACAACCACCAGCGCAGACACAATTACTTGTTTTACCACCAGGCCTGATACAAACTTTGGAGCAGCATTTATCGTTATTGCTCCTGAACATGAGATGGCTACAAAGATAGCTAGCGGAGAAATAGTTCCAAAAGAAAATTCGGTTGAAGTTATGACCAATGTTGCTAACTATTTAGATCTAGCAAGCAAAAAAACTGAATTAGATCGTCAGCAGGAAGGCAAGAAAAAATCTGGAGCCTTTACAGGTTTGTACGCTGTTAATGATTTAACTGCTAAAAAAATGCCAATTTGGGTATCAGATTTTGTACTTGGAGGATTTGGAACGGGCGCAGTTGTTGGTGTTCCAGGTCATGACACCAGAGATTTTGAATTTGCAGAGTATGTGAATAATCTGGAAAAAACTGGAAGTAAAGATACTCTAAATAAAAAAATAGAAGTTATCAGGGTAGTAATTGGTCAAGATGGAGACGATTCGAAAATTACCACAGTGGCTCAAGTACAAGAAGAGCAGGGAACAATGACAAACTCTGATTTTTTAAATGGAATAAATATCTATGATGCTACAGAAAAAATTATGGATCATATGGAAGAAAAAGGCTGGGGCAAGCGCGTTACTTCATATAGACTCCGCGACTGGTTAATTTCCAGACAAAGATACTGGGGAACTCCAATTCCTGTTGTCTATGATCCAGACGGCAATCCGCACGCTATTGAGGAATCTCACTTGCCTTGGGAACTTCCAACAGACGTAGATTTTAAACCAACAGGAGAATCACCTCTAAAATCATCTCAAGAGTTTGCCAAAAGAACGAAAAAATATGTAGTTGAGGTTCATTCAGATTTGATTAAAGAAAAAGGTTGGGATATGTCTGGTGAAGGCTGGAGACCTGAGTTTGATACGATGGATACCTTTGTTGATTCTAGCTGGTACTTTTTAAGATATGTAGATTCCAGAAATACCAATGAGTTTGCTAGAACTGAACAAATTGAGAAATGGCTTCCTGTAGACCTATATATGATTGGTCCTGAGCACATAGTTTTGCATTTACTTTATTCGAGATTTTTTACCAAATTTTTGCGAGACGAAGGTTACTTCAAATTTAGTGAACCTTTCAAAAAAATGAGACATCAAGGTATGATCTTAGGTCCAGACAATAAAAAAATGAGTAAATCCAAGGGAAATGTGATTAGTCCTGACGATATTATTACCAAGTTCGGGGCTGACACTCTTAGAGTCTACGAAATGTTTATGGGTCCACTTGAATCTGATAAGCCATGGGACATTAGAGCTGTGATAGGAATTTTTAAATTCTTACAAAAAATTCATAAATTGGTTGCAGAGCTAGAATTAGAAAATGTAGCGGGCGAAGCCAAAGTTAAACTCCAGAGGAAACTCCACCAAGCCATCAAGAAGGTTTCCGATGATATTCCTAAATTAAAATTCAATACAGCGATTGCTTTCATGATGGAATTTGTCAATTTATGGCAAGATGTGATGATTAAAGATAGCAAGACTTTGTCCAAGGAAGACAAAGTTGCTTTTATTGGTATCTTGGCACCTTTTGCACCGTTTTTAGCTGACGAATTATTCGAAACTATCTCTAAAAAAGAGTCGAGTGACGCTTCTTATAGTGGCATTCACCAGACTAATTGGCCAGAGTTTAGTCAAGAGCTTGCACAAGATGATCTTATAAATATTCCAGTTCAAATTAACGGTAAGATTAGAGCTCAACTAGAAGTTGAGGCTGACAAGGTTGAGGATGAAAAAGCTATTTTAGACATGGCTGAAAAATTAGAAAGCATTAAGAAATATATAGATGGACAAGAGATTAAAAAGAAGATCTACATCAAGGGAAAAATAATTTCATTGGTTGTTTAGTTTTTAGTGTTCCTACAGTTTTTCCAATACTCTGATATTACATTGTTATCATGTTCGATGAGTCTAGTGATATTTCATTAGTTTTTAGTCAGATAAGAAAAATGTTGTCTGTGAGTCTAATAATTCAAGCAACTATTTTCTTAGTTGGTATTTCAATTTCAAGCTTTGGCTTGTTCCAATTATTTAATAATGAGGCGCAGGCCTCACAAAAAGAAAATAGCTCAGGTTCTGGCACAGATCTGTTGAGTAACTCAAATGAGTTAGAAATTGTTGAAACCTGTGAAAAAAATCCCGAATTTGGCAGGATAACAGTGGATATCGGTGGAGCAGTAAAAAATCCAGGCATTTATCAACTAGATTCAGGATCAAGAATAAATGATTTAATCAACATTGCTGGAGGATTTTCAAATTACGTTGATAAATATTATATAAATAAAGTTCTAAATTTGTCCCAACTTTTAAATGACGGAGAGAAATTTTATATTCCCACAATTGAAGAAAGTATTGAAGTTCAAGAAAAGTTAACAAGCCAGCAATCAACTAATGATTCAGCTGGTAATACATTAGGAGTAATTTCAGTAAATTCTGCGACGAAAGAGGAACTCATGAGTTTAACGGGAATTGGCGAAAAAAGGGCTGACGATATTGTTTCTAATAGACCATACGACTCGTTAAATAAACTCGTTGAAAAGGGGGCTCTCACTGAAGCTATTTTTGAAAACATAAAAAGTGCTGTTTCTTTGTGACTTATTGAGACTTTGCTATAGGCTTTTAAAAAACAAACAAAATTAGTATAAAAAAAAGTAATGTAAAAATAATGAGGATTTTTATCAAAAATGTCCAAAAACACTATAAACAGATCTAAGTTGCCTATCATAGATAAGATGTTTATAGCAAATATACAGATATGAAAAATATAATAAAGATTATTATTTATATATTAATAATAACGCTATTACTGCAGAGATTATATATTAGGCAAACAAATAACAAAGCGAATGAGATCCGACAGTCTGTATTGATCTCAGAAATACCATATAATTGCGTTTTTGAGTCATCCTTGTATAATTTTGAATTACCAGATTGTGAAGCCTATAAGACTGGAACTATCATCCAAATTAATGCAGCTTTAGACCCTAACTTTAGCACTTTGAGCAACGAGTCTGATATCAATATTTTTGAAAAAAAAAGGTTGATAATAGAGTCAATTGATCATATTCAAAGCATATGGTCTTCGCCAGAGCTTTGGTTTGAGTATATTTTCTATTTTTCCCAGATTAGGGCTAGATTAGTCCTTATCGACTTTTTGTCACTTTTTGATGCTAATGATAGCTACTTGATAGGACAGCTAAATTTTGGTTTTAGTCAACTTAGGTCAGAAAGTATAAGTCATTTATTTAAAGTTACAGGGACTCAGCATTTAGCATCAATCTCTGGATACAATCTAAGTCTTGTTGTTGGATTATTTACAAATTCGGCTAGTAATTTTTTAGGAAAAAGGTCAGTCGGCGTATTTTCTTTGATTGTTTCCAGTTTATATTTGCTTTTAGTTGGCAACAAATTACCTCTAGTAAGAGCTTTCCTAATGCTTTTTTTTGGTGTTATTGCTACTAGCTTCTTACTCCGTCAAAGTAACCCATCGAACGCACTGTTTTTAACTGTTATACTTTTACTTTTATCCGATATATCAGTGATAAGCTCAATATCATTTCAGCTTTCATTTGTTGCGACTGCTTCAATCATATACTTTACCAATCAGTTTAGTCATTTTAAAAACTTTAAGACAAATTCATTAGCTTCATTACATTTAAATGAGATTTCTAATGATAATGAACTAAGCAAACATGGCCATACAGCAAACACTATTTCGGTAATAAAAAAATATATATTAGACTCAATTAAAATCAGTATTTATGTTCAAAGCATAATAACACCTCTGGTAATCTTTCATTTTATGGAGTTTAGCATTATTTCATTATTAGTATCAATTGCCTTAACATGGCTAGTTACAGCTATAATTTTGCTTTCATTTATCTCTATTTTTTTCTATTTACTCGAGTTGAATGACGTATTTTTAAGATTAATTGTTTTGCCATTGGGTTTTTTGTCGAAAGTCTTTATAGCTATATTAAATCTATTTGATAATCAGTTATTTTTGGTTAAAGTAAGCTATTTCCCCTGGTGGTACGTTCTAGTTTGGTGGTTAACAGTAATATTAATTGTGCAATTTATTACTAGAAAAAAACATATCCTGCATCTTGCAGAGGCTATATGAAACTATTAGTTTTAAAGTTGTTTTTCAGTAGTTTTTTTGTTTGGGTAGTCGTTTCGATTGTTAATCAATGGCCTGACAACTTTGTTCATCTTATTTTTTGTGATGTGGGACAAGGTGATGCGATTTTGATTACTCACGGAAATCAACAAATTTTGGTTGATGGGGGTCCAGATGAAAAAGTTCTTTCTTGTTTGGAGAACAATATTCCGTTTTGGGACAAATCAATAAACTATGTGATTGCAACGCATATGGACAGTGATCACATCGGCGGTCTGCCAGCGGTTTTCGCAAGTTATTCCGTCGATGTTATTTTGAAGAACCCGTCTGCAAAGAAAACAGCCGTTTTTGAAGCTTTTGAAGATGCTGTCTCGACTAAAATGGTCAATAGTAATCATGATACTAAAGTTGTTTCCACCTATAGAGGTCAAAAACTTTTTTTGGATGGATTAGTTCAATTTTCTGTGGCGTCACCTCAAGTTCAATATCAACGTCTAATATCTAAAAATATGGATGTTACCGAAACGATATTATCGGCTGAAAATGAGCTTTTTTATCCAATTCTTAACAAAAATATTAGTGAAAATGACCTATCTATAGTGCTATTTATCACGATTGATGACATAACAGTATTGTTGACAGGTGATATGGAATTAGAGGGTGAATTGGCAGTAATTAAGTCTGGTATGACAGAGCCTGTCAGTATAATAAAAGCAGGGCACCATGGCTCTAAATCAAGTTCTAGTAGGCAATTTATAAGCATTTTGAGACCCGAAGTTTCAGTGATTAGTAGTGGTATAAATAACCAATATAATCATCCTTTTCCTCGAGTAATCGACCTTTTTCGTGAGTTTGGGGCTAATATTTACCGAACTGATAGCCAGGGAACAGTCGAGTTTGTTACTGATGGAGTCAAGTATTGGGAGGCAATATGACTCAAAACTTGTAAAAACTCACTAAATTTGGTTGTTTTTATACTTTTAAATTTTTAATTTGCGTAAATAGAACTAAACCATGTTTAAATAAACTGTGCAAGTAGCAAAACTATTTAATTGCGAAAAAAGTACAAACAAGAAAATTGCTTGTAGATTAAAAAACACTTTGAGCAATATTAAAAAGCATGCTTGTTGAGTTCTCTAGAAGTTGCAAATCCATTAAATATTCTCAAAAAATATTTTCTAAATTCAATTAAATTTTAGTGAAAATATATGTTCTTCCCCAAGTAAAAAAGTGCTCAGTTCTCACTAATTATTTATTGTAATTTTGTTACGTGCAGATAGAAAATTAATTAGTCAGGTCCAAAATTTTATGTTGGAAAAGCATCATTATTGATAAAACACTAAGAAAGGCTCAGCGTAAGAATAAATTCCACAGTTATAAACATCACAGGTTACACTTTAGATTAACTATCCGAAGATATAACGAATAGATTAAAATATATATCTAAATATGAACACAAAATAATAGTCTGTTAAATATAAGTATTTCACATTAATTGAATAATTTACAGAGTAAACAATATACTCAAACTTCTTCGTCTCTTCTTCGGTGCAATTGTGTGTTCACAGTTTGAAAAAAACTGCCAATAACTAGATTGTTAATCTATCTATTTTGAAGTAAAATGGTTGGAGGATATGCAAATTACAAACATACTTAGAGCAAAAATTTTTACGTCACTAACCAATTTAGGATT